>CAVXXE010000061.1:0-43069 GCA_963765595.1 uncultured delta proteobacterium | reverse complement strand
TTGCAATCAGATACCATTTAATACCGCCTGTCGGTTTTATCAGTGAAACCAGGTAATTTCTGACTCCCTGTACCCTGGAAAAAACAGAAGATATTACAAAGGCAGGGGCCAGTGCGAACATAGCGCTAAAACCCACCATAGTTGGAACAGATACGTTAGCTTTTGATGTTAGCACCACGTTCAAGACGAAGATCACAGTTGCTACTACCCATGCCACCATGAAGGCAATCCAGAGACTTGCAGCTGCCTTGTCTTAGTCAGTATCGATGATCCTGGTAATAGCAATACCGACCAAAGCAGGCGTATATGCCCCAAAGATCAGAAGGGTGCCAACAAAGGTATCTTGCCGCTGTATACAAGCGGCAAAAATAGGAATCCACAAGCCCCACGATATTGCAAACGTCAAAACAAAGAAAGCAACCACTTGATGGCGTTTGATCAGTTCTGTCAATTTATTCCTGGTCATCTTTTCATTCTGTAATCTTCAATGGCCTCAAGCTCTGCCTATTAACTATATGGAAAACATCCAAAGTGCAGATATTGAGAATACATGCATTTTGGCAATTTTACAGATATAAACGGAATATCACAAGACTTTTCAAATTGTGGATTACACAATGACAAATATACAAAAAATTTGTCCAATGAAAATCGTGTGTTTCGTGCCTATGTCGCGCACATTCAGAAAGTTTTTTGATTTGTAGACCACATCTGAAAATAAGGTAGACCATCAAACTTTAGATTTCAGAATGAAAGATAAAACAGCTCTTTAAAAATTATTCGAATGCATCGTCCTCTCCGTCCTGCTTGTCTATCGCATAAAATAGAATCTAATATTCCGACCCTGAACCACCATAGACAATTTTTGTTTTTCAAATAGCAGATTAGATTTGATGATACTGAAGACCATGTAGAATTAGCTTATGGTGAAGTGAAGATAGGGTAGGGGCCATAATAAATAGGATCGTGCCTAAATTGTGCCCGTCAAGGTCAAATATTTCCAAACAGTTCCAAACGAAACCAAAAGTAAGTTGAAAAATTGAAATAGAATCAACTGCTTGTAATTACGGACATTTTTGAATTTTCAAAAATTTGGTCTGAAAATCCCCGTGTCGGCAGTTCGATTCTGTCCCTCGGCACCAATAAAATCAAGGGTTTACGAAAACAATCGTAAATCCTTTTTTCTTTTTATCGGTACTTGCCCCACAATAGCCCCACATAAATACAGCCTAACCTCTCTCATAAAAATCTTTAATTCCAACCAAATAGAAACAACAGAAGAATAAGGCACCGACACCTTATTAATAGTGGGTATAAACCCCTCAAATTGCCGGTCCCTGCAGCTTTGCAATCTCAATAGTTATAGTCATCTTAGTTTAATTTCAACTGGTTATCTTCTATATGCTCTATTTTTTTGAACAATAGCGGTGCGGCATTGTGTATACTTTTAAATTGAGCAAATCGTTTTTCAAGCCTTGGTTGATATTTGTAGGCTTTTAATACCTCTTTTGCCGTCAGCTTTTTATCCGTACATAGCAAAGGAAAAACACCATCGGTTTGTGCTTCTTGCTTTAGCGCCTGCTTTTTTTGCGTCCAGGAAAGAGTATAAAGTGTGTTCACGCGGGTGCTATATTTAGTGTTTTTTCCAGGCCGTCCTGTGCCTATCTGAACCCGATATTTTTCTGTTATTGTGCCAATTGAAATATGAAAAAAATTTTCTAATTGATGTTCTTCGACAATTTGTTGTGCCGCTTGTTCAATCGCTTTTCTTGTTTTCAGAGTTCGCTTATTTATTTTTCCATTCAGCAGCGCTAAACACTGCTCTACTTTTTTCAGATGTTTGTCTCGGTTATCGCGATCGCGTTTACGCTTCTCACTAGAATAAATCCAATGGATCTTATATCCTCGCTTGGTTGTAAAATAGTCTCCTCTAAAGGTTGAAAAATACTCTTTTTTGTCGTGGCTGCCAGGTTTTCGTCTTCGCCAGATGATATCTTTTGTCTTTTTGCTTTGTCTAAGTTTTTCTTTAAACGATCCAACCTCCTTCCAGGTTTCCGGAATGATGGTAACCACGCGTCCACCGTTATCCACAATGTAGCTTAACTGTTCATCGGTACAAAGCTTGGAATCCGCCACATAAAGAAAATCAGGATAACCAGTGATCTTTAGCAGGCTATTCCATGTCTCAATGTGGGTCTTATCATCGGTAACATTTCCCGGGTAGCACTTATAATGAATCGGCACGGCACCATCGGCTGCGATACTGAGACTAAAAACCAGTTGCTTAAGATCCGGACGGTGATCTTTGCTTTTTCCCTTTTTAAGTTCTAATCCAGTTTTTGTTCTGCCCGGATACCTGCCAAATGCCTTAATCGTGGTTGCATCATTGCTTAACCGCACAAGTGTGATGTTGAATTCTTTAACAAAGAATACGACCAGTTCGGTCATTAATGAGGCGCGATCAACCAGAAAGAGTTTATTAAGTACTCTACCAAATCGATCATCGGTAAATTTAACATTTTCATAGTCGTCATTGTTGATGCACTTCAAATCAAGAGATTGCACCCATTGTAGATTGTTGTGCTCTTTTACCTACCTTATATTCAACTATTTTACCGATAAGTCCGGTAGCGTGTTCCGTTCCGAGGGCGCCCCTATAGGCATACGGAACGGAACGATTCGCAGTAGCTAATTTCCATCACTAAAAATTTCTTAAGAAAGTGTTAATCGTTTTATGGCGGTAATGGTCTTATTTATGACTGGTTAAAGAAAAAAAGGGTCTGTTGCAGATAATAGGGCATTGTCGGTAAGGTCGTCGGGGTCAAGATCCAATGGCAGGGTGATACACTGTACTTTTGTGTAAGGTTCAAGGGTTTTTCGGATGCGGATGGTGGCGGATTTGCCGGCATAATCTCCATCAAGCATCAGAACAACACGGGATATTTTTTTCAATATACCAAGCTGTAGAGACGACAGGTGGATTCCCAAAAGGGCGACAGCAGGGATATTTAATTGAGCAAGGCGCATGACGCCCCATGGGCATTCCACAACAACGACAGCCTTTGGATTCGCGGATCTTATTCGATGGAAGTTGTACAAGATCTCATTTTTGGGCAGGCCCGGAGGGAACTTCCATTTGCCGTATTGTTTGGCGAGAGTGGGATTCAATTGTCGCGCGGCATATCCGATGGGATGGCCGGTCAAATCATGCAGACGCACAGCGATACACCCGGTGAGAAAGCCTTTTGCGTGATAAGCGCCGGTTTCAAAGCGACTGGCCGTAGCCGGGTTGATCTGCTTTTTTAACAGCCATGGGGTTGAAGCATCGAGGGGCAAACGGGCTGTGAAGGGTGTGAAGGATTTTTTACGATAATGGGCAGAGCAAACGCTACGAGAAGTTGCAGCGGTGTCTGCTAATGAAGATAGGAAGTCGGCGGTTTGACGGTAGTCTTTACCATAAAGGTGTCGGACGAGTTTGATGACATCACCTCCGGTATTGCATCGGGTAAAGCAGTGCCAAATATTTTTGGAAAGGCTGATAACAAAGGCGTTGGGGTTGTCGCCACCATGAACGGGACAAGGGCCGCAGAGCTGATCACCTCGTTTTTTAAACTGTGTCATCACCCCCTTAGTGTTAAGTACCGTCACAATGGAGACGCGGCGTTTGAGATAGGCAAAATTGAGATGGTTAGGGATCATTTGGATATTTGCTGCGTTTGTCGAGCGATCCGCTGCCAAGGGGGAGCCAACCTTTTGATGTTTTGAGCACCAGAGCCTGTTTATCAAGGTGGGCGAGCGCGTCGCCCAGTCGCTGATTGTTGACCTTGAGCTGTTCTCTGATGACGGTACGGGTCAGGGGGCTTTTGGAATTTTGTAAAAGCAACAGCGTCCGGTCAGCCAGAGAGGCGGAGGTATTTGAACCTGTGTCGGCAATAATTTCGAGGTGGGTGGCCGAACCGTTGGCCCGTGAGACCAGTTGCATCTCGATGGGGTCCATGGATTTGGCCGAGCGGTGCTCAACGGACAGAACGATGCGTTTTTTTCGTTCAGCCAGATAAGCATTGGAGTCACCAAAAGCGTGCAGATCGGAGCTGCCTCTTAGAGCTTGGCCGGGTTGAGCCCGCTGTTTTTTACTGGCATGATGTACCAGGGCGATCGCCGAATGATAGGTGCGCTGCATGTCACGAATAAAGCCGAGCAATTTTGAGATGTCGGCAGCGCTGTTTTCATCCAACCGGTGCAGACGAACCAGGGGATCCAGCAGTAAAAACCGTGGGTGTAAATAAGCCAGGGTGGCATTTAAACGCTGCTGATCAGCAACAAGGTCCAGTCGCAGTGTTGAGGCGGTAATCACATACACATCGAGATGTTCAATATCCAAATTACGTTGAGTACAAAGAGCCTGGATAGGGAGGTGTCCTTTCTCAAGCTCGTCAGGCTGTAGTGAGATTTAGCGTAAGCGGTCCGTAGGAAAATCTCACGCTTGACGAGCTAAAAGTACTTATCACATAGGTCGTACCGGGAATCTACTTCGTTTTTTTCCCTATGCCCTTTATATGATTATCAAGGCTTGAATAGTGAATTATTATTGGCATTTATCATCTATATTGATTATGAATTTTAATGAACCAAGCCTGGCGAATTGGATATGAGTGATCGTTTCGCAAATTACTTTTGCACAATCGATTCATAGGCTTGCTGGAGGGTTGCAATTGGAAGGAAAAGTTCTAAAGGATTTTCCGGAAGAGGGATGAAACCAAACTGTTCGTAATAACCTTTGGCCTCTTCGTTTTTTGCATCAACAAAGAAGCCGATAATTCCAAGATTTTTTGAAACTAATATAATCCGTTCGATTGCATTAACCATCATAAGAGTACCGAAACCCTGCCGTTGTTTATTTTTTAAAACAGCCAGTCTCGCGAGTTTTGCGGCAGGAGCCTTCGGCGGATATTTTTTGGAATATTTACGAGGCAATTTTTCAACATGTATTTCACAGGCCGCTAAGGTGTAGTACCCAATAATTTTTGTGGGACTATCATCATCGATAAGCACAAAGGTTCTTGACATACCCTTGTCGAGATGCTGCCGAGCAGTTCTTCGCAGATACTTATTGAGTTCATTGGTGCCGCAATCGAATTCAGCCCGATCATGATCTTTCTTAAGCGCTTTAATTTTCAGCATAAGTTACCCGGATATTTCATGAGTCTGAATCGTCAATTTGCAAGTAGGATACCTGAATCAGACGAATGATCCCGCGAAGCGTGGGCGTCAGGCTCTTTTTGGTTCTTTTGATGAACTGTTCTGACCAAATGACTCTCTGTATGCTTTCATCGCATCTTTAAGTTTCTTGCTGGGCTTGGGTGGATTTTCAATAGCATTAAAAAATACGTTTGCAGATTTGATTGATAGAATTATTGTTTGATCCTTTTCAATAATCATTTGTGCTTTTTCAACCGCCGCCTGTACGAGGAACTGATTCAATGTCGCACCTGAAATCTCCGCTGCGTGTATCAAGGTTTGATAAGCCTGGATTGGAATCCGCGCTGATACACGTTCTTTTTCTTTTGATATCGGCATCATAAACTCCTTTCAGTATATAACCAAATCATACTTTTTAAGATAAATGCCTAACATATTTGTGCCAAAATGGCAACATGTCTTTTGAATTTTGGCGCCAAAATGACGCTAGCTTGTTATAGCTTTCCTCCTATACCGGAACAACCGGGAAAAGATCGTCAACAATCAACACAAGGATAACGTTCAGCTGGCTCCAGAAGCCATCATGATGTCTCGGCTACCGTAGGATGTTCCGGCCTTTTTGTGTTGATATAAACTGACGATCTGGTTACGGTCTTCTGAGTGTTCCGAAAACGAAAACGGTTCTCTTTGCTGCCACCAGTCCTAAACTTTAAATCAACTCCATCTGAGCTGACCACACACTTGATCGATTTCTTATTCGGAATATCGGTAATCCCTGCTTGTTTGATTTAAATAGCCTGCTGAAAGGGTGAATATGAGGCTGCTTTTAAAAAAGGGGGTCTTTAACTTACCACGGGTTGGCCTCCGTGAGGGCTATGCCTTCGTGGGGGCATCAACGGTTGGAGTGAAGATCCAGCTGTTATAAACACACAGATGATGTCAGATCAAGACTATTTTCAAAAGATTGATAGCTCCAGCCATGTTTTTATCCCGGGCAGTGTAAAAGACGTTGTCATGAGATTGATCGAAGCTTAATCAATGGCCAGTTCGATTCTGTCCCTCGGCACCAATAATACCAAGCACTTACGAAATTATTCGTAGGTGCTTTTTTTGATTAAAAAGATCCAAAAACGTGCACAATTCAAATCAGGTAAAATTTTAACTATCTGAAATAATATTGTATTGAGTTGGAGCCATGGGGATGTCGACTCCCCTTTTCTATGAATTCGACAGTGTTGAATACGTCTATTAAAGTAAATTGGTTTGACAAAATGATATAACTGTTATACCGAAATATTATGCGGTTCAAATACGACAAAGCAAAAAGTGAAAGACTGAAGAAGGACCCGAGACGAAAAATTGGATTCGAGGAAGTGAAAGAGATCTGGACGCATTATCATTATGTAGACTGTCGTTCAGATGAGCCTGAACAGTTTCGTGCAATTGGTTGGGTAAGAAGCAAATTATATACCGTCATATATGAGGTCAGAGAAGATATTGCAGGCGAGTATTATCACCTTGTAACCCTGTGGAAATCAACAAAACAAGAGGGAAAATTATATGAGCAAAACAGCTAAAAAAAAGAAACCCACTGCCGACGAGATAGCCGAAATGGCGATGAGCGGCGAAGATATTTCACGGTTTTTTACCAACAAAGGCGAAATGAGGCCACCGGTAAAAAGAGTAAACGTTGACTTTACGCTTGACATGCTAAAGGAATTAGATGCGGTGGCCAGGGAATTAAACATCAGTCGACAAGCTGTTATCAAAGCTTATTTGCGTCAAGCTCTGGACCAGCATTATATAGCGCGGCAAACTCAAGGATAACAATCAATCTGTTTCCGCCTTCCCAGGCACCTGGCAGACTTTTACAAGCAAATTGCCCACACTGCGTTACGCGCCTAACCCTATGAGCTTCGCCTTCCGGAAAGGAATGCATCGCAGTATCCCTTAAGCTTTCTATTTGATCCCGCGCTCCTCCCATTCCGACCCTGCCCTGGCATCATCGATCAGGAAACGTACGCCCTGGTTGTCCGACGGATTGAGCCAGAGCATGCGATCGAATACGGACTCGGCGGCATCGGAGTGACCCAGCCGCCAAAGACATAGACCGTAGCCGTGCATGCATCTCAGAAACGGGCGGTTGTCGATATGACCCCATAGGAGCACGCCGTCGAAACCATCGCCGAGGGACAGCTCCCCGATGCGCAGGCCGACCTCGAAGTGGCGAATGGCGTCTTGCGGAGTGCTATCGAAGACGAAATTGCCGAGGTGTGCATGGGCATCGAGGCAACGCAGGTCAGACTGGCAGAGCTCCATGAGGATTCTCATCGCTTGCTGGCGGTCGCCGACGTCCTTGAGATCGTTGGACTCGGTGATGGGATCAGAGAACGGATCAGTAGGGTCGGCTCCGGGCAGCACCTGCTCCATCTCGAACTCGGGGCGCGGTCCGCGGGCGATGATCGGCTTGGCCCACTCCTCGATCGGCTCGTCTTCCTCGCCCCAGTAGTGCTCTTTGGGGTTCCACATGCCCATGTCTTCGAGCTGCAGCGGCACGAGGCCGAGCGTGGCCACATCGAGCCTGGTGGATTCAATTTCTCCGGAGAGATATGGGTGCCCGGCAAAGCGCCATTGCTTGCGGGGCTTGACCGTAACGATCTCGCCGGGTACCACATCCCAAAGTCTGCTCGCGCGAAGGGTGATGACCCGCTCGCTGCCTATCAGGCGGCAGCGGGCAGCCCGCTCCTTGACCGCAAGAGCGACGAGCTCGACAGGTGCGCTCAGATCGAGATCGTCGGTTGTGGCCTTGTGTCGACGCCTGCGGTGTGAAGGTGCCTTGACCTGGACGGGATAGGGCTCGACTCCGAGCCATCTGCGGTAGGCAGCGACGTGTCGGGCGCCGCTCGACCTTTCCGGGAATACTACATCCGACGTTGCGACCACGTGCTCCGAGTCATCCTCACGGCGGCATGTTGCCGTCAGTCCGCGACGTTCGTTGCCGTCGTAGTCGATCTCGACTATCGAGACCGGCTCGCCGATGACGAATCCGTCGGCCGGCAGGGTGACATGGTCCTCGAAAGCCTGCCGAAAGGCCCATTGTTTTTCGTCATTACCGTATGCATCGACAGTGATTTCCTTGATCAGCTCATCAAGTGCGGCAAAGTCTTTATCGCGATGGCCTCTGCTGGGATTCATCGAACCTCCTACCTGAATCTTTTGATAACCTCCGCTTTAGAATGATCATTGACGAAAGTCAACCAGTAAATACGATCGGACATCCATTCGGATTGTGAATCTGTATTGCTTGAATCAATAGTGTGCAACCGATTGGTTTGGGGAAAAGCTGGTTAATATGCTCGGCTATTAATGAACAGATGATGTTGAGGACAAAACAATTTATGAAGTTTGAGTGCTCAATTAACTTTCGAGAAAATACCAACAGCTTGTGGCATGAGGATTGGATCTCGATTGAAAATTGTGCCCGTCAAGGTCAACGAAGAACAGGGTCACATCTTAAATGTTAAATATTTGGTTTCTGATATTATCAATTCTACCCTTTAACCGTTTATTTTTCTTGGATCCTCGGCTATACGGTTATGCAACATGGTGATTAACGCACCACTGACCCCGCCGAAATATTCGCCTAAATCTTTACAGGGAATCCCGGTCATATCCCGTGTTTAAATCGTAGCTTCGCGGGCTTTATTTTTAAATTTTTACCTGGTTGTTTTCCCGGTTGATCACATGATAATACGCACCAGGATATTCAATGCGCAGCGGGCATGCCATTTACTTTGCCTTTATTTTAGATTTTTGATAGATTTTCAGTGGGAGGCTTTAATACGCAGAAAAAGCTGATATGTCAATATTTATTATTTAAGATGTGACCCCGATCTTTTCCGTTTATCAGTTTAAGAATCGAAAATTCGCCAGCCGCCTTAATGATGATAATGATGTCAGCGTCGGTATTGCCAGATTGAACAAACTCTGGCTGGTGCGGTTGAAAAAATTTATGGCGGATGTCAGTCCACTGGGAGGATCAAACTTTGCCATGGTTGCCTGGAAAATTCCTTCTTTGGCGCCAGCAAAAACTATGCCCGCCACCGCAATTTTTCCCATGATTACATATGTTTGAAGATCTCCGAAAGAGATCACGGCGGGTTGGCTGGACGGACGAAATTCTCTTAAATCTTCGCCGCCGGCCAGCAATTTAATATTTTTGGCAACGCACGTACCCATATCCATCGCATTATAGGCCTGCCTGCTTTTGATTCCCGGCCATTCGGCTGCATCGCCGGCAATAAAGATGGAATCGTGATATTTACTCTGCAAACAGTTATTGACCGGTGCCCAACTTCCGGGATGCTTCGTGAGGCCGGATTTAAGCAGGAGCGGTGACGGGATGGCACCGCCCGTCCAGATGGTGACATCCGAGTTCAGAGTTACCCGAGAAGAGAGCCATACTTTATGGCCGGTAATTTTAGTGACGCTGGTATCGGTATGAAATTGCACATTGTAAGGGTTGCATATCTTCCTGATATCCCGCTCCAGCGCCTTCGGCCTGTTCTCTAAAAGTCTTTTCTTATTTTCAATGAGATGGATTTCAAGTCCGGGGTGGCGACGATATCGGCGCAATATCTCGCCCAGAGCCTCCACCCCTTCCAAACCGCCTCCCACGATCACAACCCGCACGCGATCTTTACGGTCGAAAAGCGCTGCCAGCCGTCGGGCGATGTTGTCACACTGTTCAACCGATTTGAACGGCAAGCCGAACTTGGCAGCTCCCGCGATGCCGTACGTGTTGTTGACACCGCCAACCGCCACCACACAGATATCGTAGGGCATCCGTTTACGGCCGCTCGTGTAAACTTTCTTTTTCGCGGGATCGATCGTGGTGACCGTATCTCTGATAAATCGATGTCCGGCGCGATCAATCAATCGTTTTGTATCAATTTGAAGGCTGTTCGTCTTTTTTATGCCAGAGAGCAATTCGTGGATATTCGGCAGAAATTCAAATTGCGGCCGGCAATCGATTACGTTTACGCTGTAATTCCGGGGGAGATTAATTGCCGTCGTCAGTCCGGCAAAGTTTGCACCGATAATTACGATGCGTCGGGACTTTTCATCTTTCCCAGGCTTTGGCTTTCTCTCACTAGCAGACATGGCTTTGGAACAAGGTCTGTTTTTACATTATTGTTAAATAGTGGCATCTAAAAAATGTCTTCGGGAGCTGTCTGAGGCGGCTTGGCGCAGAATCCCGGCTGGGAGGAAGACCGGTCTACCGGCGCTGCATTCAAATAAACCCTAATCATTATCTCCTTGAAAACAAATTAAAAAGTGAGGGGATGGACCTGCTCAAATTCGAATCGGATGCAGTCAAGTTTCAATGAGTTGGTCGGCCCTAAGACGATCCAAAAAAAACCGCTATTGTGCCCGTCAAGGTCAATTATTTCCAAACAGTTCCAAACGAAACCAAAAGTTAGTTGAAAAAATGGAATAGAATCAACTGGTTTTATTGTGGTTTCGCTTCCTTGTCCATGGTTCTCGAAAAATATATTGCGATAGCCATAAAGATAGCATATATGGATAGGCCTATTATGGCAAGTAAGCTACCATCAAATTCATAATAGCCTCCTGCCGCTTCTGGGATCTGATCCATCTTGCCTGCTATCGAGGCAATCTCTCTATCTGTCAGGCTTTCGACCCGGGATAGCGCTTCCTCGTGACTGATTCCATATGCCTGAATTTGAGCCATCACATCCGCCCTTCTTATGAATGCTCTTACTCGCGCTCGGTCAGAAAACTGTTCAGAATTCTGATCAATGACGTATTCAGTGGTTATCATGCCGGCCCGCGCCGGGGAAAGGGGAAAATTCAGTAAGAATATTGAAATCGACATGGTTAAACCAATATATTTTCTGTACCGAAATATCTTTTGCATGTGTTCTCCCCCCCCCTTTTTTATTGATTAACTTTCGTTCGGATTTTATAAATTTCAGGACACCCCATCTCTTATCGGACCAAGCTACGTGTCTGTATTTTGTTAAGAAACCTGCTAAATATGGCCGTTTTTCAGGTTTAAAGTACGCTTTTCAGGGCCGCCAAAAACACGGTTGTAAGGACTTTGAGGTTCTTTAGGCCATATCATTCATTGTTCTCAAACTCGATGCGGTCTATTGCCTATGCACCCAAAAGATAAGAAGCTGCTTTTTCAAAGCACATGAATCGAAATCGGTGAATTGTGTGTCGATTTCAGCATCAGCTCTAAATATTGAAGTGTCCATTTTTGCAAGCAACAATAATCCGATTAATCAAAGAGGATTTAGTTGTCAAGATTAATATTTTTGCGCCGGGGTTGCAATTTCGAGTCGATTTGAGCGTAGCTCACCGGTTTACAAGCTGCTGGATTTTTTTATTTAATTTAGAGGAACGATTGTGGCCAAAATGTGCCCGTCAAGGTCAAATATTTCCAAACAGTTCCAAACGAAACCAAAAATACAATTTCAGCTAATTGTTTGAAGAAGAGTTGAAGATACCCCTCGATCTCATATCCCTGAATACACCAACACGCTTCACTCGTCTTTTAGAACGAAAGGGAAAAGTGCTAGTTTGACGTTTGAGGAACTTGGGGAGGAACCTGCTGTCGAACTTGAGGCATTAGCGTCGATGGTAAATGAATTGCTATCATTGCATAGGGAGTAATTGCCTGGGCAGAAAAAACCATTCCAGACCAAAATTCAACGCTTCCCCAAGTTTTGACCCCAATTTCATTTACATAAAGGGGCAGAAATGGAAAGACCATGCTGAAGCCTACCATTGAAAGCATCTGGAGCCCAAAAAGTACGTATAAATTTCTTCGCCAAATTATCATTTTTGTACATCAATGTTAAATAATTTTGAAATCAACTTATAGCCACAATAAGCAAATTAGATATCTTCTGTCGCATGGGATTCATAAAGGACTCAAGAATAAAATTTTGATATTGATACTAAATCTTCAACGTTAATAATGAACAATTCTGTGGAAATGGGTGACCCGATACCAACCTCTATGAATCAATCTAAGTGAATGAAGTCCTTGTCTTTACCATCGAAAATGTAGAATTAGCCGTAATCCCTTCGATCGCAAGTATTAAGGTTGCATCTGTAGTGTTTCAAGGCGCTGGAAAGATTGAAAAAGATTCGCTTTAAAGCGCATATTTCAGCCTAGCGGCAGATTGACACAGCTATCGATATCATTATCTTATAAGAATATTTATCATTTAAGGGAAGGATTTTTGCGGTTTGCGGACCGTAGGTATTGATATTAATTTGCAGGACACTACAATAATCCTGCGTTCATAGTAATTTGTAAAAATTGGTATGCATATGACGAAGAAAATAGTATTTACCATCCTTGGCGTTCTCGTTTTGATCGGCATCCTGGGCGGTATCAAAGGCTTGCAGATTAACCGGATGATCGCAATCGGAAGCCAATCGTCACCGCCTCCTGAGACGGTGACCACCGCCGTGGTGCAAACGGAATCCTGGGAGGCCCTGATTACATCGGTGGGATCCCTCGAAGCGGTTCAAGGGGTGATGTTGACGGCAGAACTGCCCGGCAAGGTTACGCGTATCGCTTTTGAGCCGGGTACGAAGGTGAAGGCCGGTGATCTTTTGCTGCAGCAGGATATTTCCTCGGAGCAGGCTCAGCTGCGCGCGGCGGAGGCCACGGTTGCGCTCACGAAGCTGGAGCTCGAACGCTCAAGCAAACTGCTGAGCAAGAAAGCCGTTGCACAGGCCAAATACGATTCCGACGATGCGCTCTATAAGCAGGCTTTGGCCCAGATCGAAGGCATCCGTGCAACCATCCGGAAAAAAACCATTCGAGCACCTTTTGCCGGCAGCCTTGGCATTCGGCTGGTCAATCTGGGTCAAGTTATCAATGAGGGCGAGCCGATCGTTTCACTCCAAACCCTCGATCCTATTTTTGTCAATTTCTCTCTTCCGCAGCAGCAGCTCGCCCAGGTCAAACCGGGTCTCAAAGTGCGGTTGTCAACCGATGCGTTGGCCGGCCCGGTGATCGAAGGCGAAATCACGGCGATCAGCCCTGAGGTTGATGTTGCGACCCGGAGTATCCGGGTTCAGGCGACGGTTGCAAACAGTCAGGAGCGTCTGCGTCCCGGCATGTTCGTGAACGTGGCCGTGGTGTTACCCGCCCGCGAGGTGGTGCTCGTCATCCCGACTACGGCCGTGCTTTATGCCCCTTACGGCGACACGGTATTTGTCGTCCATGAAAAGCAAAACGAAAAAGACGCTCAGCCTGTAAACGTCATTCGACAGGAGATTGTGCAACTCGGGGAGAAACGCGGCGATTTCGTCGCAATCCTCTCCGGACTGGACAATGGTGAGACGGTCGTGTCCACCGGGGTTTTTAAACTGCGCAACGAGCAGGCCGTCGTTGTTGACAATGCCCTGGCGCCTGCATTCAAGCTTACGCCCAAACCGGAGGACAGTTGATGTGAGCGGCACAAATCCCGCCGAAGATACCTTATCATTGCTCTAAAGTTCGTCCGAGCGCTTTCGCATTATGAAATTTACCGATCTCTTTATCCGCCGTCCCGTACTCGCCCTGGTCGTTAGCCTTTTGATCATCATCGCCGGGTTACAGGCTTTACGCACGCTGAATGTCCGCCAGTATCCCCGCAGCGAGAATGCAGTGGTCACCGTCACAACCGTTTATGTCGGCGCAAGCGCTGAACTCATCCGCGGGTTCATCACCACACCGATAGAGCGCGCTATTGCGGCCGCTGACGGCATCGATTACATCCAGTCTCAGAGCTCCCAGGGGGTATCGACGATCAGTGCCCGCCTGAAGCTCAACTACGACCCGATTAAGGCGCTGTCGGAAATCAGTTCCAAGGTAGACCAGATCCGTGGAGACCTGCCACCGGAAGCCGAAGTACCGACGATCAACGTCGAGTCGGCTGATAGCCAGTTCGCCTCCGCCTATCTTAGTTTCACCTCCAACATTCTCCAGCAGAACCAGATCACAGATTTTCTTGTCCGAAGTGTGCAGCCGCGTCTGTCGGCCATCGAAGGTGTTCAGCGCGCCGACATATTAGGCGGCCGAACGTTTGCGATGCGTATCTGGCTCAAACCCGAGCGCATGGCCGCGTTGAGCATCAGTCCGGCGCAGGTTCGCCGGGCATTGGCGGCCAATAACTTCCTGGCTGCCGTCGGGCAGACAAAAGGCTCGTTCGTCCAGGTCAACCTGACCGCCAATACCGACCTGAGCTCCGTTCAGGAGTTCAAGCGTCTCGTTATTCGCGATCAAAATGGTGTCCTCGTGCGACTGGAAGACATCGCCGACGTGGTGCTGGGTGCCGAGGACTATGACACGGAGGTACGCTTCTCCGGCCAGACCGCCGTATTCATGGGCATTTGGTCACTGCCCAATGCCAACTCTATTGACGTGATCCGGCGCGTGCGGGTCGAAATGGAATCCATCCAGAAGGAGCTGCCCAGTGGCATGCAGGCCCGCATCGCCTACGATGCCACCGACTACATTACCAATGCCATCGAGGAGGTTGTCAAAACCCTTAGTGAAACGCTGCTCATTGTCGTGGTTATCATTTTTCTTTTTTTAGGCTCTTTGCGATCGGCTTTCATCCCGGTGGTGGCCATTCCCCTTTCTCTTATCGGGGCGGTTTTCCTAATGCAGGTTTTCGGCTTCACGATCAACCTGCTAACCCTGCTAGCGATTGTGCTGTCTGTCGGTCTGGTGGTCGACGATGCCATCGTGGTGGTTGAAAATGTCCAACGACACCTGAGTGAGGGGCAGTCGCCCCTTGATGCCGCCTTGTTGGGCGCCCGTGAGCTGGTTAGCCCCGTGATTGCCATGACGATCACCCTGGCGGCCGTCTATGCCCCCATCGGGTTGCAGGGAGGCCTGACCGGATCCCTGTTTCGCGAGTTTGCCTTTACCCTGGCCGGTGCGGTCATGATTTCAGGGGTCGTGGCCCTTACCCTGTCACCCATGATGTCGTCCAAACTGCTGAAACCGGGGATCGAGGACCGCGGTTTTGCCGGCAAAATAGCCCGTGATTTCAAACGCTTCAGGGCCTTCTACGGTCGCCTGCTTGACATCACCCTCAACAGCCGGCCGGCTGTCTACCTGCTCTGGATCACGGTGAGTCTGCTCACGATCCCGATGTTCATCATGTCGCCCAAGGAGCTGGCGCCGACCGAAGACGAGGGTGTCATTTTCGGCATTATGGAGGCGTCGGCCAATTCCACCCTCGACCAGACCAGCCGCTATGCCGCGGCAGTCAATCAAGCGTATCTCAGTGTGCCGGAGACCCGCTTTACCTTTCAGGTGACGCGTCCAACCTCCGGTTTTGCCGGTATGGTCGTCAAACCCTGGGAAGCGCGCGAGCGCACCATTTTCCAGATTCTGCCCGAGGTGCAGCAGAAGCTGCGTCGCATTCCGGGCATCCGGATAATCCCGGTCCTGCGACCGGCGCTGCCGGGTGGAGGCCAGTTCCCGGTGGAGTTCATTCTTGCTTCGACCGCCGATGAAGACCGGATTCTGCAGTTAGCACAGCAGATTCAATTCAAAGCGCTGCAGAGCGGTATGTTTGCTTTTCCACCGATCATCGATGTTAAGATCGACCAGCCCCAGGCGGAGATCATCATCGATCGCGACAAAGCGGCCGATTTAGGTCTAGACCTTCAGCGGGTCGGCGCCGACATCGGATCGATGGTCGGCGGCAATTTCGTCAACCGCTTCGACATCGCCGGCCGCAGTTACAAGGTTATTCCGCAGATCAAGCGCATCGACCGTCTCAACCCGGCGCAGCTCGAAAATATATACATCACCGGACCGCGCGATCAACTTGTCCCGCTCAGCACCATCGCCACGATCCGAAACTCCACCGTACCGCGTTCGTTGAACCGCTTCCAGCAGCTCAATGCGGTCAAAATCTCCGGTGTGGCCCTCAGGCCGCTCGATGAGGCCCTGGGTTTTCTCGAGGATCAGGCCGCCAAAATTCTGCCCAAGGGCTATGTCCTCGATTACACTGGTGAGTCGCGCCAACTCCGGGTCGAGGGCAACCAGTTCATTCCGACCTTCACCCTGGCCATCATATTGATCTTTTTGGTCCTTGCAGTTCAGTTCAACAGCTTTCGCGATCCCTTCGTTATCCTTGCCGGCTCGGTGCCGCTGGCAATATTCGGCGCACTGACCTTCACTTTTCTGAAAATGCCAAACCCGAATGTCGCTTTCTGGACCCAGGGATGGACGACCACGCTCAATATTTACTCCCAGGTAGGTTTGGTAACCCTTGTCGGCCTGGTGTCGAAAAACGGTATCCTGATTGTCGAATTTGCCAACACACTCCAGGAGCAGGGGCGGTCCAAACGTGAAGCCGTGCATGAGGCCGCCTTGACCCGCCTGCGCCCGATTATTATGACGACCGCAGCCACCGTCGCCGGTCATTTTCCCTTGACACTGGTTTCCGGCGCCGGTGCCGCTGCACGCAACTCGATCGGTCTGGTGCTGGTGGGCGGCATGGTCGTCGGAACATTTTTTACCCTGTTTGTTATCCCGTCGATTTACATGCTTGTCGCCCGTGACCATGCTAAAGACCGTGCCCGCGAAAAAGCGGCCTCGACGGTCGCCGACGCCTCCGGCAACCGTGTTATCAGACCGCAACCCATAGTCCAAAATTCCGATTGATGCGTTTCCTGACTGCCTGTCTACGCAATCTTTAGGTTGACAGTTAAATGGGCTGGAAGATAACCATTGACTGTCACCGGTTTCACGAAGCCACCGCTCTCCCAATGATGATCTCCGAGCGCCAACCGATCGAGTCGCGCTGGTCACCCTGTGTTGAAAAGAATCAACTGATTGTAATTACAGCATTTTTAAATTTTAAAAAAATGTTGGTCTGAAAATCCCCGTCTCGGCCGCTTGAGGGCCGCCGGCGCAATCGATCACCCGCGGCGATTAAAATCACCAAAGGCGATAAATATTCTGTCCCTCGGCACCATAAATGAAATAACCCCGGAGAGATTTTTCCGGGGCTTTTTTAACGGAAAGGTTGACATCTTACTATATTTTGGTATTCTAATCCCCAGGTGCTTCTAAAGTGGACCTGGATATAAGCTGATCTGATACTTTGCACCATCTCGGGTGGTCCTTTTGGGGCCACCCTTTTTTATTTCTGTGATATCCCTTTTCCGAAGAAATTCGTCTTATCGTTACAGATTCCCGGATATTTTAGCCTTGCATGCCGAATCGAGTTCATTATAATCTGATCTTAAACATTCTATCAGGAACAGAAAGGGGGAAATGGCACGATGAAGGATCTGATATCTGATATTGTAAAAGCCTTGGTTGATCAACCGGAGCAGGTTTCGGTTACTGAAGTTGAAGGTGGCCACACCGTAGTTTTGGAACTTAGTGTTGCCAAAAGTGATATGGGAAAGGTCATTGGTAAGCAGGGCAGAAATGCTCAGGCAATCCGGACTATACTAAGTGCAGCTGCCGGCAAAGCTCGAAAAAGATATGTGCTCGAAATTTTAGAGGCATGAATACCGGCTCCATAAAGCTATTTTACGAGGGTAGGGCTTATCCGCTTTAAGCTATTCCGCTCTCAGAAGGGTATCAACTACTCGTAATTATGAGGATTTTTGATTTTCAAAAATTTGGTCTGAAAGTCCTCGTGTCGGTAGCTTGTGGGCCGCAGGCGCAATCGATCACCCGAGGCGATTAAAATCACCAAAGGCGATAAATATTCTGTCCCTCGGCACCATATAAAAGGAAGCTAAGTGATTCGCTTAACTTATTTTAATCAATAGCGAAGAGGAAGACATGGCTGACAACAAGCAATATGACCTCCTGATTAAAAATGTGCGAATTGTCCGCCCCACTGCTTATTCGGTGGCGGTGTCGGACATTGCAGTAAAAGATGGTAAGATTATGCGCATCAAGCCAGGCCTCAATACCGATGAGTCGGCTGAAGTTTACGATGGTCAGGGCCGGTTGGCGTTTCCCGGGGTGGTGGATGCTCATATGCACACCGGTATCTATTCGCCACTGCAGGAAGATGCGCTCAGCGAGAGCCGTGCGGCCGCTATGGGCGGCGTAACCTCTAGCTTGAACTATATGCGCACGGGAGGCTATTACCTTAACAAGGGTGGCCCCTATCGCAGCTTTTTCCCGGAGGTGCTGGCGCTTTCAGAGGGACATTTTTTCGTGGACTATGGCTATCACCTGGCACCGATGGACCGCAAGCATATCGAGGAGATACCCGAACTCATTGATGCATTTGGCGTGACATCCTTTAAAATCTTCATGTTTTACGGCAGCCACGGTTTACACGGTCGTTCGACAAGCCAGCACGAGTTTCTTATGATTGGTGAGAATGAGCGCTATGACTACGCCCATTTCGAATTCGTCATGCGGGGCCTTCGGGACGCCCTGCAAAATTATTCCGACATAGCGCCACAGATTAGTTTGAGCATGCACTGTGAGACGGCTGAGATTATGGCGGCCTACACCAAAATGGTGGAAGAGGATGGAAAACTGCAGGGTCTGCCGGCTTATCATGCTGCCCGGCCACCTCACTCCGAGGGGCTGGCGATCTTCATTGCCGCCTACCTGGCCAACGAAACCGATTTGCCGAATATCAATCTGCTTCACCTGTCCTCCCGCAAGGCGGTGACGGCTGCCCTCCAGATGGCGGATGTTTTCCCGCACATTAATTTTCGTCGTGAGGTGACCATCGGACACCTGATGCTGGACATCGACGCTCCGACCGGAAATTTTGCCAAGGTGAATCCGCCCATTCGGCCGCGGGAAGATGTGGAATTTCTCTGGGAAAATTTGCTGAATGGCAATTTGGACTGGGTCTGCAGTGACCACGCCTGCTGCAAGCACGAGCTCAAAGTGGATCTAGAAAATCCAGGCGACATCTGGCTGGCAAAGTCAGGGTTCGGCGGCACTGAATATCTGCTTTCCGCCTTGGTCAGTGAAGGGCAGAAAAGAGGCTTGTCTTATAATCGCATGGCTGAGCTGACAAGTTTTAATCCGGCCCGCCGGTTTGGGTTGAATCAGAAAGGTGATCTTGCCGAAGGCCTGGATGCGGACGTCGTGCTCGTCGATCCGAGCGAGACATGGATAGTCCGCGCAGAAGAATCGGAGTCCCAGCAGGGTTATACACCTTTTGAAGGACAGGCGTTGGGTGCCCGGGTGAAAACCACCTTCCTGCGAGGGTGCCGGATCTATGATAATGGGAAGGTCATTGGCGAGCCTCGAGGCCGATACCTGCGACGACCATACTAGTCCTTGCGCGGGGCTATTCTGATAGTTCCAAGGAAAACCAACTATACAACTTTAAACTTCAGTCGGATTCAACCGACTGACGAACCCGACTTCTTGCAAACGGTGGCCGTTCAGTCGTCCAGCTCTTCAAAAAACTCTTTTTCGGCCCCGCATTCGGGGCAACACCAATCATCGGGCAAGTCTTCGAAGGGTGTGCCCGGCGGAATATTGCGCTCGTAGTCTCCGACTTCCGGGTCATATGTGTATTTGGTACAGGGGCTTTCATATCGAGATGTTTCTTGGGTGGACATCGTGTATCTCCGTCAATACAAGGGGTGAATATTTGAATGCTGATCATCTAATCGTTAGGGAGAAGTTATATCAGAACCGGCCGTTTGTCTATACGAAAAGCCGCTTTTTTCTTTAATTGAAATTGATTTCAATAGATTGTCGTCGATACCTGCTTCCAGTGCTTGTATTTCTTTGATTGATGGTTAATCTACCTTTTAGGGTTTTTAAAGGCAACTGGATTGCTTCATGTTTATGAATCTGGCCGGACGATGGTTAGAAATGGAAAGGAGGAAATAAAATCAATGAAAACGAGAATATTCAAAACATCCGGGAGATCAATCAATGTTTTTTTTCCGATAATACTAACAGCGCTTGTTTTTACCATAAGCTCTGCAGCGACCGTTTATGCGGACAAGGCTAAAGAGCTGGATGCGAAGGTCGATTCAGCTTTGGATCGTTTTTACAAAAATGTTAAAGACGGCAAGGAAGTTGCCTCGAAGGCCGACGGGCTGCTGGTTATGCCGAGTGTTAAGAAAGGCGCCCTCATTGTCGGCGGTGAATATGGCAGAGGGGCCTTGAGAATTGGCGGCAAAACTGTAGGCTATTATAGCATGATTTCCGGTTCCGTCGGCTTTCAGATCGGGGGGCAAGCCAAGGACCTCATTATCGCTTTCATGTCCGGTGACGCTTTAAAAAAATTCCGTGACAGCAAGGGATGGCAGGCCGGAGTCGACGGCAATGTTGCCCTGATCACCGTCGGCGCCGGTGAGAGTGCGATTACGGCTGCGGCCAAAAACCCTATTGCGGCGTTTGTTTTCGATGTCAAAGGGCTCATGGCCGATATGTCTCTTAAAGGGGCCAAATTTAACAAGCTTGACCTTACAAAATAGAGGGAGAAATCGATACGTGCCGACAAAGGCAGGTTAATCATGTGCCTGCCTTTGCGCCAAAGTTGCAACATTAGGGTTTCCTTAAACATCGCAATTGTGTTATCCAGGTTCCGTCTGTTGGCCGCCTTCAACTGAGTCAGCTGCTTCTAAATGACCGTGATGGTCGCCAATAGATTTTTTCCTTTCGGTTCAGGATAAAAGAAATTTGAATTCTTTTGTTGAAAATTTCAACATATGTGGTTAGAGTAAAATTTCTTATCCAATGGAGCGACGAATGATGTATGCAATGAAACGCAATTTTTCTGACAGGCGATCGGGGAAAAACAGGCGCAGGGTTTTTAGTCTTCATCGATTCCACTACAAAGGTCCTGAAAGAAGGCTTCATCAAGACCGAAGATCTCTGCTGGAAAGACGAGATGGTTATGTGAGAATCGGCAAATGGTCGAGTGTAAATATGCAGGATTTAAAGATTGCAAAATATTTGCACCCACACTGAAAGCCCTTTAGACAAATCCAATTTTATCAAAAGATCGAGGATCACTTAAGTCGCCAAGTCGATTAGCCAATTAAGTAGAGCAGGCATGGCAACACCGTCATCGTTGTTGTCTCACCCCAAACTTTAGGGCAAAATCCGCTCTTATTGCCCTTCTCAGCTCCGGTATTGGCGTTAAATCATTCTCACGGCTTAACCGGGAAAGGCCATGCGAACGCCAGTGGCAATGCCTAATGCCTGCATACGGAACATTAGGCCGAAAATATCTGTTCCTCTCATTTTGGATACGCAACCCGCTTTTCAAGCAATCATCATCATAATTCCAGAAACTCTATCCATCTCGTTTTGTTACAAACGACTCCAAACCATATGCAATTTCCTGACCGCCGACGTCCCAGATAAAAATAAATGGCCGGATGACGGGAACACAAGCTATCTGAGGAAATCAGTATCGATGGCGAGCCGGCAAGTGTTCTGCTTTTTTTATGGATCTTGCTGATAATTTGGTATAAAGGTAGCCCTCACTATCACCCTATTCACGACTTTGATAAATTAAGAAATTAATGCCATAATATACCGGCAGGCTTCAGAAGTTCCCTGGGGTGCTGGAGAATTTTCAGGAGGCTTCGCCACCGAACATTCAGTGTTTATCGTTGAAAATCATAAATATATGCCCAAATTCATAGGTTTCGGAGTAAGATGAGGATTTATGAGTTCTATCTTTAGTGCAGTTATGGGGTTATTTTCCAATGACCTGGCGATCGATCTGGGTACTGCCAATTCCCTCGTGTGGATGAAAGGCGAGGGTATCGTATTGAATGAGCCATCCGTCGTGGCGATTCATACAGACCGCGGTGCCAGAAACCGTATTTTGGCTGTGGGTCTCGAGGCGAAAAATATGCTGGGAAGGACACCCGGCAATATTGTGGCTATTCGTCCGATGGCTGATGGTGTGATTGCCGACTTTGAAGTTACCGAGGCGATGCTGCGGTATTTTATTCGCAGGGTGCATAACAGACGAAGATTTGTAAGACCACGAATGGTTATCGTGGTGCCATCCGGAATTACCCCGGTTGAACGGCGGGCCGTCAGGGAAGCAGCGGAATCTGTGGGGGCTCGTGAGGTATTTTTGATTGAAGAGGCGATGGCGGCTGCTATCGGAGCCAACCTGCCATTCACAGAACCTATCGGAAATATGGTGATTGACATCGGCGGCGGCACGACCGAGGTTGCGCTTATTTCTCTGGCAGGAATTGTTTACAGCCAATCTATTAAGGTGGGCGGAGATAAAATGGATTCTGCGATTCTAAAGTATATCAGGCGCAATTATAATCTGCTCATCGGAGAGCGGACAGCCGAGATCATTAAAAATAACATCGGCACTGCCTACCCTGATCCTGAGAACATGGAAACCATAGAAGTCAGAGGCCGAGACCTTATCGCCGGAATTCCCAAGACGTTAACCATCGATTCAGAAGAGATCAGGCTGGCCATCATCGAGCAGACAGATGCGATTGTGGAGGCTGTCACTTCGGTTTTGGAACATACCCCGGCGGAATTGGCGGCCGATATCACTGAAAAGGGAATCGTTTTAACCGGCGGCGGCGCTCTGTTAAAAAATATGGACAAACTTCTCACTGAAAAAATCAACCTTCCGATAATAATATCCGAAGATCCCCTGTCAACCGTCGCACTAGGTGCCGGCAAGGTTATCGACAGCATTGAAATTCTCAAACAGGTTATGGTCACATAGAAACTCTGATGGTTATGTTCTGAATTACCTAATACCCTAATTGTGCGATACTCAATTAGGTGGTACTGGGTATTCGGTATTGGGTGCTGGGTATTGGTGTTTATCGGAAATCGGCTCGTGGGGTAAAATCAATGCAGGTTAAAGATAGGGTGATTTTGGTGACAGGCGGTGGTAACGGGATCGGCGCCGCACTTTGCCGGCGGTTTAAGCACGAAGGTGCTCGTGGTATTGCGGTGGTGGACATTGACGCTGAAGCAGCACGTCAAGTGGCGGAGGAAATCGGCGAAACGGCATTGGAGGCCGATGTTTCCGTTGAAACCGATGTTGTCCGGGTGGTGCGGGAAACTGAGCAACAGCACGGCCCGATAGATTTATTTTGCTCCAACGCCGGGGTGGCATTCATGGACGAACCGGGTTGGAAAGCTACTAGCTGTTCCAATGAAAAATGGCAGAAAGCCTGGGATATCAACGTGATGGCACATGTTTATGCTGCCAGAGCAGTCCTGCCGGGTATGATTGAACGGAAGCAAGGATACCTGCTCAACACGGTGTCCGCCGCCGGTTTACTGAACCAGATCGGGTCTGCTTCATATTCTACGACCAAACATGCAGCCATTGGCTTTGCCGAATCACTGGCGATTACCCACGGAGATGACGGCATTAAGGTTTCAGTGATTTGTCCTCAAGCCGTGGCGACGAAAATGATCGGTGATGTTGAAGATGGTGGTCCCCAGGGCGTAGACGGCATTTTGACACCGGAAGAAGTGGCTGCCAGTGTCATCGCGGGCCTTGCCGAAGAAACCTTTTTAATTTTGCCGCACCCAAGGGTGCGCCTTTACATGGAACGTAAAAATTCCGACTACGATCGCTGGCTTGATGGTATGCGTCGATTCAGACGCGCTGTTATGGGAAAGGGGTTTTAGGGCCTTAATTCCTTACTTCAACCTGCCTTCCCGGAAACATATCCCGCACCAGTTCCGCTGCGTACGCCTTGTCACAGGCACCGAATTGCTGGCTGGCGCCGTAAATTGTTATCGTCCCATCCGGCTCGAAGCGAACATGAGCTCCGCCGAGTTCTTGGACTCGCACGTTTTCAAGCCCGAGATTTTTGATTTCGACTTCAGTGTTGCGCAAAATTTCCCGGTGCCACAGGTCCCCGGATCGGAGCAGGACGGCGTTTTCGATGCCATCACCGCTGACGGATACCAGAAGGATTTTACCGTTATAACCCTCCGGCAATATGACCGGGCAGATTCGGCTGTCTGGTTCAATGCTAAATCCGACAGGGGCATTCAAGGCGTTGCGGGGTGGTTTTCCTTTTAAGACGCGGGAAATGTTATCGGCGAAGAACTGGAAACGCTTTTTGTGAAAAAATAAACCATCCGGCTCACCGGCGTTGTGGGGTGACAGGATCACATTGTCCAGTTTGCGCAACGGACTTTCTGCGGGCAACGGTTCGGTGCCAAACACATCCAGGCCGGCACCGCCAATCTGCTTGTTGCGCAAAAATGCTATCAAGGCGGCCTCATGCACAACTCCGCCCCTTGAGGTATTGATAAAAAAAGCATCATTTTTCATCAACCCGAACTCTTTTTGACCGATCAAGTGGCGTGTTTGGCTGTTTAGAGATACATGGATCGTGATAATGTCTGATTCACTAAGAAGGGTATGCCATTCGACAACTTCGGTGTCGGGTATGGTTTCCGTGCGGCGGTGATGGCAGCCGATGACTTTCATATGAAATGCAGCTGCCAACCGGCAAACCTCTCTACCGATATTGCCAAGCCCCACCACTCCGATGACTTTTTCCGACAGCTCAGAGCCGATGTAATCCAGGCTGAACTCACCGCGCTTCAGGGCCCCATCCAGGGCAATGATGTTTTTGTACCAGGAGAGGATGAACGCAAATACGTGTTCTGCTACGGCCCGGGCATTGACGCCCGCAGCGTTGGCCACATAGATGCCGTTTTCAGTGCAGGCATCAATATCGATATTGTCATATCCGGCTCCGGTCTGGATAAATTTCAGTCTGGGAGCCAGCGCCAACACCCGGCGATCGATGGCGGCGCCCTCGGGAATGATGGCCACGGCGTCGCCAATTGCATTTTCTAATTGATCGGCAGGAGCGGTGACAATTTTCCAATTCCCCGGAAATTTTGAAGACATCAATTTTTTTATCCTTGAAGGGGCGTTTCTTATAATTACGACTTTCATCGATGACCTCCTGCCGGTTGCCGACTGTGTTTCTTTCTCTTAAGGGGCATGCCGGTCGTCCTGTCGATTAAATTAAGGGTCAGGTTATAATTAAATATATCGGAATTTCTAAAATTAAAAAATAAAAGATTGACAATTTTTGGGGAAAGGCTAATTAAAATCAAATTTTTAGACAGCATGATGGCGGTTCATCAATTCGGGAGTTTTAATTTAACGATGACATCCCTGGTCCCAAACAAAGCGCAGTGCTATCAAATGATGTGCGAAATGAAGATGATGGATCATATCGTGGTCCATTCCATGCAGGTATGCCGGGTGGCCACCTGCCTTACAGGCTATCTGGCCGGTCAGTATACTCATCTCAATGCCAAAATGATCCGGTCCGCCGCCCTGCTGCACGACATCACCAAGACCAGAAGTTTTGACACCGGGGAGGATCATGCCCTCACCGGCAGTCAATTTTTAACCGACCGGGGTTATCCCGAAGTGGGCGATCTTGTCCGGCAGCACGTTGTGCTGGATGAATATGCCGCCACGAAGATTCCGGTGGAGGCTGAAATTATCAACTATGCCGACAAACGGGTTCTTCATGATGAAATCGTCGATCTTGACAGACGCCTGGACTATATCCTGGCAAAATACGCAAAGAGAGCGGAACATCGGAGACGAATTTACCTTCTGTGGGATAAAACAAAAGAATTGGAAAATAGAATATTCAGTGATTTGCCTTTCTCCCCGGAAGACCTCGATCGGATTCTCAATGCTGAGGATCGGTTGGTGGATTTGACCGAATATCAAAGGGTATGCCATCCGAATTCAGATTCCGAAGACGTATAACAGGCATTCGCCGGGGTCCCGAGCCTTATCCCAACGGGGTTGAAATGCCTGAGAACCGGCGGGCGTTATGTGGAAATCGGCAATTCCGCTCCGGGCGCAGACTTCACTTATGACGCCTGCGATATTGTGTGGCGCAGGCTCACTCTCAAAGGAATCCACAATTATGATGCCAAGCATTTGCAAATGGGCGTGGATTTGCTGGCAATGACCCACGACGTCATTCCTTTTAAAGATCTTGTCACCCACCGGGTGAGTCTGGACAACATCAATGACGGACTGCGAATTGCTGATTCCGGCGAAGCTGTCCGCGTGGCGGTTTTGCCCTAAAGCCTGAATGAGCGCAAAGCGATCAATCCGCAGTTAATTGTTATTAGTTATTTGAGAGGCCGGGGTGTTATTTTCGTCATGCCCGCGAAGGCGAGCATCCAGTATCCTCGGTACTGAATTTTCTGGATTCCTGCCTTCGCAGGAAAGACGGTCTGTATCGCAATAAAATCCCCAAATGTTCAGTTAACTAATAACTTTCCAACTGCTGTTTAACTCATTGGGACGGCAAATCATCCGGAGCAAATTTTATGAGCGGTCTGGCCTTGTTTATTGTGCTTGTTGCTGCATTCTTCCATGCAAGCTGGAATTTTCTAGCAAAAAAAAGCAAGAATAAGATGGCGTTTATCTGGTGGTTTCTTTTGATCGCCACCATCGGCTATTTGCCGATGTTTCTGTGGTTTTGGCCCCGCCATAACATTAGCCCTGCCGGCTGGACTTGTGTTGTCGCTACCGGAATTCTGCACGCACTATATTTCTGGTTCATGGGAGGGGCCTACGAGAGAGGAGATCTCTCCCTGGTTTATCCTCTATCCAGGGGTTCCGGACCTTTGTTGGTGCCGATTCTGGCAATAATATTCCTGCAGGAAGAACTTTCATTCGCAGGAATCGTCGGCATTTCCCTGGTTATTGTCGGAATCTACTGTATTCATCTGAAGTCATTTTCCCTTGTTTCTTTCATCGAGCCTTTGCGGGCATTGCGCGGCAGTGCATCCGTCTGGGCGCTTTGCACCGGAGGGACCATTGCCGGGTACTCTCTGATCGACAAAGTGGGCGTCGGCCTCGTTTATCCGCCGGTCTATATTTATTTGATGTTCGTTATATCGCTGCTTCTGTTGTCGCCTTATGTACTGGCAAAGCAGCGTGCCGCTCTGAAATTGGAGTGGTTGGTTAATAAAGGGCCGGTTTTAATCGATGGGGTTTTAGTTCTTTTCACTTACCTGATGATCCTTTTCGCCTTTCGCCTCAGCAAGGTCAGTTACGTGGTTGCCGCGCGTGAGGTGAGTATTGTCTTCTCAGCATTTTTGGGGATTATCTGGCTAAAGGAGAAACATGCCTCCCAAAAAATTGCCGGTGCCGCTTTGATCGCGTTAGGGGTGGTGTTTATCGGACTGGGCAAATAGTTTTACTTTGTCATATTTATCTTTGCTTTTGCCCCTTGTTATAACAGATTGATATAGCTAAATGGCGAATGCCTAAAATGATCTAAATTGCCTAAAATTAAGGAAGCGCTCCGCTCTATATCTTTTTATAGAATTGACAGAATACCACAAATTTAGCTCATTTTAGCTCATTTCAAACTTTAGTTCATTTTTTTTAATGAAACTATGACTTTTTATTATGGAAAACATAATAATTATTATTTTGACTTATACTTAATAGGACAATTATAGTTATAGCTAAACTGATCGGTTCCAGGTTCTGGGTTCAAGATTCAAAGTTTACAAACGGAGGATACGGCTGCCAATGTCAATCAAAATTCGGAATAACCGCCACACCTTATCGAGTGAAACGGATTTACAGCCAGATGAAGACACGGTCCCAATGATACGTGTTGTCTGGGGGTTTTTCAATCCGGAACGCTGAACCGTTCACCGCAGGTTAAAGCTACTTTAAATGTAATCGTTGTATCATAACTGAAGCGAATAAATATAAAAGGATAAAGGAGGAAGTAATGGACCGGCAACCTTTGATAAACAGAAAGACCGCCATTTCGTACAAGACGGAAGAAAAGACCGTCATGCGCGGATATGATTTAAGCGAACTGGCGGAAGAGGGGTATTCATTTTGTGATGCACTGTTTGTGATGTACCAGAATCGGATCCCCACCGAGGAAGAAGAAAAAATGCTCAAATATGAAATGGGGGTGTTTATGGAACATTCCATGTCGCCCTCAGCAGTTGGCGCCATCGGTGTGAGCGCCGGTCGCCCGAACCTTCCCTGTGCGATTGCAGCGGCCGTGACAACCTTCGGCGGGGTCCACGGGCCCGGCGCTGCTCACGGTTACATGTTGAATAAATATCTGGAGCGCGCCAAAAAGGAAGGAAAGACCGTGGACGAAATGGCCAAAACCCTGGTCGATGAATACATGGATGCCGGCAAACCGGTTATGGGGATGGGACAGCCCCAGCACATTGACAGCGATCCCAGGGCCGAACCGATTCATCTCAGACAGGAAGAGTTGAATCTGGAAGGGGTATACCTCGAATTTCAGAGAGCCTTGGAGAAACACTTTCACGCCAGGAGAAAAGAGGAGGGGCGGTCCTATGTTGGCGTGAATGTGGTCGGCTCCGGCAATACGGCCTTAATGGAAATCGGATTTTCCCCCAATGCGGGCTGGTGTCTTGGCAGTGTCTGTCGCGGATTCAGCTGTGCCGCGCATGCCCTGTTTAACATGAAAAAGGGACGCGCCTGGGGAGCCTCCAGGAATGAACCCATGGTTCAGATGATCGATCTTTCCATGATCAAGTATGTCGGTCCGGAAGACAGAATCGTTCCCAAACAGTCAGATAGACAGGAGCATGCCAGGAAACAGAAAGAGGAGGGAGAATACAAAAAATGGGTAATTTAATGGATAAACCGGAACTTAATGAGAAAAAAGGGAAAATCGGGAACCTGGACAGCCCCAAAAATCCTTTTAATTACAGTCAACGTGAATATGGCACCGTTCCTCTGGATACCAACCGGGCTGCGTTTCAATGGGTTTCTGAGGTCGCCTACAAAAACGTTCATCGAATTGTGTCGCGCGGATACGACACCACCGAGGTCATGGAGGAAGGCTACGGCGTCGTCGACATGCTGTTTATTGACTATCAAGCCAGAATTCCATTGATCGAAGAGGAAAGAATGCTCAATTATGTCATGATTCTGGCACTGGAGGATGGGTTGTCGATGCCGGCAGTCATGTCCCGTATGGTAGCCAAATCCAAAACTTTTCTAACCCAGGCCGCCGGAGCGTCTATCCTCGCTTTTGGCCATGCCTACGGGGCCTATTCGGCCTTCGGCAATCGGCTGGAACGCTATCTTGCCATGGCAGACGCCGAAGGGTTGACGATGGAAGCAGCCGCTGAGCGTCTGGTAAAGGAAAATATGGATGACGAAGCTTTGGGCGTTTCCAATCTGATGCTCAAAGATCCGGCAGCCCAGCGTATGGTCGCGCGGGCGGAGAAACTTGGTGTGGCCGGGAAGTTCATTGACTTTACCCGTGAGATTGTGAACGCAGCCCAAAAATTAAATGCAGAACCGGTCGATCTGGATATGCTGGGTGCAACCGGGGCGACGATGCTGGATCTGGGTTTCTCACCGGAAGCCACCTGGGCGATATTGGCGGTCACCCGGGCCTTTGCCACCGGAGCCCATTACATTGAGGAAGTTGAGCGTGACGAGCACTGCCGCACCGGCCAGACCTTGACCCCCAAAGCGTTTTATGACGGACCCGAAGACCGGCCGGTACCGCCGTTAAAAGACCGGAACAAAATTGCCAAATCGGGCATCTGCCACACGGTGGACGAGTGGGCGGCGGCCAGAGAAGAAAGAAAGAAAATTGTCGGCAGCGGGCACGCCATCATCGAGGAAATTGAAGATCCCAGCAAGAAGTCGGGGATTAAGAAGGTAGGGAAATTATAAAACAGGTTTGCCGGTTGAGCCGGCAGTACCGTTAATCCCTTGAAATCAGAAGAATACCAACCTTAACCGGATTAACCTACGAACCGGCAACGGGCTAACGGGCCAACCTCTGTAATAAAGCGATGGTGTTATTAAGCGTCTGAGGCCTAAATTCAAACAATCTGCTGCGGAGAAAAGAAAAAATGGAAGTTGTAAAACCTGTCAAACGTAATGTCTTATTGAATCCCGGGCCGGCGACGACCACCGATACGGTAAAATATGCCCAGGTGGTTCCGGATATTTGCCCGCGGGAAAATGAATTTGTCGAAATCATGAACGAGGTGCGCCGAGATCTGGTAAAGGTCGTGCATGCTGATCCGGAGAAATATTCGGCGGTTCTATTCACCGGTTCCGGGACGATTATACAGGATGTCCTGGTGAACTCGCTGGTGCCGGAGGGTAAAAAGATCTGTGTGGTCAACAATGGGGCTTATTCCAGTCGGATGGTTGAAATTGCCGCGCACTATCATATACCCTGTGTTAATCTCGAATTTCCGTCTACCGGATTGCCGGATCTCAAGGTTGTGAAAGATACCCTGGAAAATGACAATGACATCGCGGTGGTGGCCACCACCCACCATGAGACCGGCACCGGCGTCTTAAATCCGGTGCGCGAGATCGGCCGGATAGCCCATGACAACGGTTGTATCTTTATTGCGGATACGATATCAACCTACGGCCTGCTGCCCATCAATATCGAGGAAGAAAACATAGATTTTTGCATGTCGTCAGCCCAGAAGGGACTGTGCGGTATGACCGGGGCTTCCTGGGCGGTCGGCAAGATTGGCGAAATCGTTAAATCCAAAAATTATCCAACCCGTTCCTATTATTGCAACTTGTATATGCAATACGACTTTTTCGAACGGGTCGGAGAAATGCATTTCACGCCGCCGGTCCAGGTTGTCTATGCCCTGCACCAGGCCATCAAAGAGTACTGGGGAGAAGGCGAGCGGGCTCGCTACGAGCGCGTAACCAAATGCTGGGAAGCCATTAACAAGGGTCTGACGGAAATCGGGCTTGATCATGTCATCGACAAAGAAGTTCAGGGGCACCTGGTGGTGACCGTCAAGGCTCCCGAGGATGATCGATTCGATTTTACAACTCTGCATGACTACTGCTACGAGCGCGGATTTACCATTTACCCGGGTAAAATGTTCGGCCTGGCCACCTTTAGATTGTGCAACCTGGGCTGGATCACTTACAAGGATATCGAGGATTTTTTTGTGGTGGCCAAAGAGGCTTTCAAGGAGATGGGATTCACCATACCGATAAGCACTTAAGATCAGGTTGATTGGTTAAATAGTTAAATGGTTTATTGGTAGAAAGAATTAGATCATTTCGTCTTTTTGACTAATCAACCAGTCAACCAGTCAACGATTCAACTAAATAAATGGAGGATGTAAAATCATGGAAGACAACATTCAGGAAATGTATGTGAGAGCCAGAAAAGCGTTTCGTGAAATCGAATTCTGGCCCCAGGAAAAAGTCGACGAGATGGTGCAGGCCGTGGCCTGGGAACTTTTAAAAGAAGACGTTCGCCATAAGCTGGGGCATATGGCCGTGGATGAATCCAATATCGGCAATGCCGAAGACAAGGTCAATAAAATCAAGAACAAGACCCTGGGGACGCTTTGGGATATGCGCAACGCCAAGACCTGCGACCTTATCGAGGAAAACAAAGCCCTGGGTATTCGCAAATATGCCAAACCGATCGGGGTCATTGCCAACGTCGTGCCCTGTACCAACCCGGAATCGACGATCTGCTGCCTGGCCCTGAGCACTTTGAAGACCCGAAACGCCCAGATCGTCTCGCCCCATCCGCGTACCCAGAAGACATCTTATGAAACGGTGCAGCACGTGCGCAAGGCGCTTGAAAAAATCGGGGCTCCGGTGGACCTGATGCAGTGCATTAAACACACTAACCATGCCAAAACGTCCGAACTAATGGCTAACTGCGATTATGCGGTGGCTACCGGCGGGGCGGCGCTGGTCAAGGTCGTCTATGGGGCCGGAAAGCCGGCCCAGACCGTGGGTGCCGGCAACGTGGTATCCTTTGTGGATGACACGGTCGATTTGGCGGCCGCGGCGCATAAGATCCGACTTTCCAAAATCGCCAACAATTCGGCCTCCTGTTCTTCGGAGAACGCGGTGGCACTTTATGAGGGCATTTACGATCAAATGCTCGAGTACCTGGAAGCCGAGGGCGGCTATCTGTGCAGCACGGATGAGCGTGAAAAATTACGAAAATACATGTGGCCGGACGGAACCCACCTGAACCGGGACATCGTGGCTCGGCCGGCGAGATTTATTGCCCAGCATGCTGGTTTGACGGTTCCTGAGGGCACTAAGTTTTTAATCGTAATCGGAGAAAAAATCGGTGAGGAAGACCGTTTCTCGGGCGAAAAAATATCGCCGGTCCTCACCGTCTGGAAATGGACGGATTTCGACGACATGCTGGACCGTTTGGAGAAAATTCTCAAGTTTTCCGGCGAAGGCCATTCAGTATCCATCCACTCCGAAAACGATGAACGGCGGGTTAAGCTGGCGCTGCGGGCTAACGTCGGGCGGGTAGTTTGCAACATGCCCCACGCCCACGCCAACAGCGGCGGCTGGAACACCGGACTGCCCACCACCGATACCCTCGGCTGCGGAACCTGGGCCGGCAACATCTTCAGCGGCAATGTAAACTGGGAAAATTTTCTCAACTACACCCTGCTGTCAATCCCCAAGGAAGAATACATCCCCACCGTGGAGGAGCTTTGTGGTGATTATCTGGAGAAATGGGGGCGGGATTAGGCAAGTGCCTAAAGTTAAAAAAGAGGAGAGACTGAAAAGGGAACACTAAAGATGTTTGGGAGAATTGGAGAAACGGTGCCGGAGAGAAACGAAGAACTGGAGATGGGGAGAAATGGAAAACCGGCGATGGGGAGAAACGGAGCTTTTTTCCCCGATTCTCCCCTTCTCAGGTTCAGCTCTGCCAATGGCTCAAAAGTAAATTTAGACGGTGATCCATGAGCGCCCTGGCCATTGCCCTCGTACTGATCTCCGCTCTATTCCATGCGCTCCGAAGTTTGTTCACCAAAGGATCCGGCGATAAGCAGATCTTCCTCTGGCTATACTCCATAGTCGCTTTGCTATTTTTTTCTCCGCTTTTTTTTTATTTCCTTTACCGGGAGGGTTTCCCTCATCCGGTGGCATACGCCTGGTGTTCGGGGTCCGGATTTATTCACTTTATATACTGGATATTTTTAACAAATTCCTACAAAAAAGGGGATCTGTCCCATGTATATCCCAGCTGCATCGTGGGCCTGCGCCAAACCAGCATCGTTTTTGCCGTGCTCATGGGAAGTCATTTTCTCAAAGAAAAGCATCAGGGGATTCGCCTGACCGGTTCCTTAATTATATTTGCGGGCGGATTTCTGATTTCGCTGGCCAGGTGAATTTTGTGAAGGGTGACCGCCCAGCTATTCCTGATCATATACAGATTTTCTGTCCAGAATGGCAAATATCAAAAACCTTTCAGGCGAAGTGCATGTTGAATCTGATCGCGCGTTGAGGGTGAAACACCCGCTTGATCTGCGTAATCTTTCCAGTGTGTTACTGTTTCAAGCACCTCGTTGACAATCGTCTCGGCGCGTCCCCGCTTCATCGAGGCAACTTTGGCACATGCCTTGAAGTCTTCCATCGTAAAGTTATCGCGTTTACTGTTTACGGTCATTTGGTGGCTGGCTGTCCATTTGCCGGAAGGGTTGAAGCTGTAGGTCATGTCAAAGGCCGGCGAAAGCGACCATTTGCCTGATTTATCCATCAGGAAAGCGATGTTCTTCACGTGATCATCCTGATTGCGCGAAATGATGTTGAAGGCCATGCGACGAAACTGTTCCTCAACCGCACTCATCGGTAGACCGAGTTGCTTGATGGCGAGTAGTGCCTGCTCATAGCCACAGGCCCCGGCCATGTTGAAGTCGTAATGCGCCAGCCCACATAAAGACTGCATGTGCAGCTTTTCCCCGTTGTCGAGTCGATCAAAGCGCCGGGTCATGAAATGCCGCCGGTTGTTTTCTTCGAATAGCCGGCACTCACTCATGGTGATTTTGGCGTCGGATGCCATGTTGTAATAGGCATATTCGATTACCCCATATCCTATTGGGTCCTCAAGTTCTTTATCCTTGTTGCCCTTAACACCATCAAATTTAAGCAACCAATACTCATATCCTTCGCCTGCCGGGATCTGACCGGAACGAACTTCATTGGTTGATGGATTCCAGGCAACCACCGCTTTTGCCCTTGCGCCTCCCGCCGAGGTGCCGACCTTCAGAATTTCTCTGAGTGCCTGTTCCTTGTTAGGGGCAGTAAATGACACCTTAAAATTTTCACGGTTGGTCAATATTTCTGATGCCAACTCAACGAGCTTATCGACTTGAATGCGGGTGGCCCTGCGAGCCTTCGGCCCTATGGTGGGTTCGAACTCCAGGGCGCCCATTCCCCTTCTTCCAGTATAGCAGAGGCGTTCAACGGCATTGAACGATTCCGGCGCCCGTCCGCGGGTTGCCAGCCAGGCATTAATGAGGGCATTGCCGAATTTATCCGGCAGAGAATCCGCCAGCATTCCCGGAAGGCCGTGAAACGTCACTTGGGACAATTCAGGAAAGGTGTAAACTCGATTGGAAAGCGGCATGGTCAAAGGCGCGACCTCAATCCCGCTGCCGGCAAAAGCGGAATCATATTCAAAAGCGGCCACCTCTTTGCCTTCCTCAAGGGCGATCGCACCGATCGTGCGACCCCAGAGCTTAACTTCGGCGACCGTACTCATGAGTCATCACCCCAAGACCACGCTTCACCGGACTGATCCCCAGTTCGGCTCGACGAGGCCCGCTTACGTTCCTTGCCTTTAAGTTTGAGCAAGTCCATGGGCCTTGGTCCGGTTTCAGGAATCAGTTGATCGAGACCCTGGAGAAGGTCAAGCACCCGAAGGATACGAATGAGGCTCAGCGTTTGCGCCGCCGCCCCGGCTTCTATCCGTTCAACCGTTCTTTTGGACACACCCGCCTGCTCGGCTAGTGCCGCTTGGGTTATCTGTAAAGCAAGTCGTCGGCGCACAAGTCGCCTGCCAAGCTCTTCAAGAACCGCATCATCTCCCAATGTTTGAAATTTAAGCATAATCGTCATCCTTGTCGATTAAAATAAATATATCATTAACATATCGCCAAATTTGACGATTTGCAAGTATTTTATTTAATCGTCATATATGACGATTAAATGGATTATTTGATTATAATTCGTAACTAATGTCGATAAGGATGAGAATCAATGTTTGAGCTAAAAGCATAAATAGAGGCTGGGTGGCTGGCATATTGGGGGAAAAAGAATTAGATTTAATAGTGGAATAAGGTTTAAGATCAGTTTTCAGATTGTATTACCATGAAGCCCTTGAACGAAGGCATCGACCCCCGTACCGGACAGGAGGTAAACCCCGAACACGCCGATTGGCGGACCCACCCCAATAATCCATTAAAGGAAGAGGGCCGCTAAGAATTTAGAAGTCACTTTCTCAAGGAAAAGCATCAGGGGATTCGCCTGACCGGTTCCTTGATCATATTTACGGGAGGATTCCTGATTTCGCTGGCAAAGTGAAATTGATATAAACCGACGCGTAAACGAGGAAAACCGAAGGTGGGCCGCAACGCCCCAAGAAAAAGCCGGATGTGGGTCTCTGTCCAGGGCGGACGCCGCAAAACCGCACATCCGGGTGTGCGCGGGGGCTGTCGGGTGACCGGCATTCCTACCGCGACTGCGGATCTATTCAATGGGATTCCAAACGAAGGCTGGAATTTAAGTAGTATTTCGTGAATCTGTTTTAGGTAGGCCATTGCAGGGCGAGGGCGTAAGAGTTCTGAAATTGCATCGGTATTAAAGAGAAAGGCCATCGTCAGTGCTCAACATCCGCAATATCACGTTGCTCGTGGCGAGGGGAGCCGTCCAAGATTGCAGCCAGGTCTTCGGAGTTTTCCCAGCCACCGGCAATGCCGGCAAGTCCGTATTCCGGCCCTGCTTTTCTCAAACGCTCAAGTTAATTGCGGATACACCCTTATTCCTCTTGACTTTCGTTTTTGATCCGGTGTAGTGAGCCACATTATCATCGGGTCTTATTGCAACGGTTCTCTCGCAAAGATTCTTGCACGCTCCCACGTCACCGGCGAAAATCCCTTCAACTACGGGAGGCTTCAAATGATCAAAACCATCCAATTCAACCTTAACGACAGACCCCTGAGTATCGAAGTCGACGATGAGCAGACCCTCTTATGGGTGTTGCGAACCGATCTGGGCCTTACCGGAGCGAAATTCGGCTGCGGCGAGGGTTTGTGCGGTGCCTGTACGGTCCTGGTAGACGACGAGGCGATGCCCTCGTGTCAAATTTCCGCAGGGTACGTCGCGGGAAGGGAGGTCAAAACGATTGAAGGCCTTGTTAGGAACGGGCAGCTTCACCCCATTCAAAAAGCCTTTATCAAGCACGATGCGCTTCAATGCGGGTTCTGCACACCGGGCATGATTCTCAAGGCTTACAGCCTCCTGGTATCGAATCCGAAGCCGACCCGCGACCAAATCATTTCGGGGATGGACGACAACCTGTGTCGCTGCGGCGCCCATGTTCGAATTGTTCAAGCCATTCAAACTGCAGCCGAAGCGCTGAAAGGAGGCCGACCATGATGAGAAAAGATAACAATCAGGGGAAAGCATCCGGCCTGGCGGTGCCTTTCGCATCGTTGAGCAGAAGGCAGTTTCTAAAGCGCATGGGCCTGCTGGGCGGCGGCCTCATCGTCTATTGTACCATCGGAGATACAACGGTAAGGGCCCAAGCACCGCGAGAGGGCTTTCTCGGCAGCAATGTCCCCACCGATTTCAACGCTTTTCTGCGCATCGGCGTCGATAACCGGGTGACCTGTTTCGTGGGAAAAATTGAAATGGGCCAGGGCCCGCTGACTTCCTTTGCCCAGATGCTGGCCGAAGAGCTTGACGTCGCCTATGAAGCGGTGGACATGGTGATGGGGGACACGGACCGATGCCCGTGGGACGCCGGAACGTGGGGGTCCCTGTCGACCCGCTATTACGGAATTTTCGTGAAAGAAGCCGCCGGCGAGGCCAAGGGGGTCCTGAAGGCGTTGGCCGCCGAAAGACTTTTATGTCCTGTAACGCGGCTGGTCACGGAAAATGGTCTCATCTTCGACCGAACTCGTCCTATGTCCCGGGTGACCTACGGAGAGCTGACCGCCGGCAAAATCATTGAACGGCATCTGAAAGAGCTGCCCCCTCTCAAACCCGTATCCGAATATACCATCAGCGGCAAGCCTTATCTGCGAAGGGATGCGTTTGACAAAGTTACCGGCCGGGCTCAGTACACAGCAGATATTCGTCTTCCAGGGATGGTCTATGCCAGGATCTTGAGAGCGCCCGCCCATGGCGCAAGACGGCTTAGGGTGGATACCACCGCCGCGCAAAGGATGAAAGACGTCCAGATCGTTCGCGATGGTGATCTGGTTGCCGTACTGCATCCGCACCCGGACGGCGCCGCAAAGGCCCTTGGCAGTGTCAAGGCCGACTTTGACCTGCCGGATACGGGCGTCAACGACGAAACCATTTTCACCCATCTGCTCGCAAATGCGCCGGAACCGGTGGTTGCGTCCGAAGCGGGCAATCCTGAGGAGGGCGAAAAGAAGGCCGCTGCGATCATCGAGGAGACTTACCTAAACAGCTATGTATCCCATGCGCCCATGGAGCCCCATGCAGCTATGGCCTCTGTCGCTGGAAACAAGGCAACGGTCTGGGCCTCGACGCAGGCACCCTTCGCTGTCCAAGGGCTCGTTGCCGAAACGCTGGACTTGCCGGTGGAAAATGTCCGCATCATCGTGCCTTTCGTGGGTGGCGGATTCGGCGGCAAGTCGGCATCTGCCCAGGCTGTTGAAGCCGCGCGGCTGGCCAAACGCTGCGGTAACCCCGTCATGGTTAACTGGACCCGGGAGGAGGAGTTCTTTTTCGATACCTTTCGGCCAGCCGCAGTGGTCAAAATCCGATCGGGTATCGACGGCGCAGGACGCATATCGTTTTGGGACTACCATGTGTATTTTGCCGGTCAAGGGGGCTGTCAGAATTTTTACAAAATTCCCCACCATCGTGAAGCGGTCTACGGAGAATGGCGAATCGAGCCGGGCATTCATCCCTTTGCCGTCGGCCCCTGGCGGGCTCCCGCTGCAAATACCAACGTCTATGCCAGGGACCTGCAAATGAACATCATGGCATCCATGGCGGGCAAAGACCCCCTGGAATTTCGCCTGAGTCATCTGACAGACAAACGAATGCGCGGGGTGCTGGCAGCGGCTGCAAAACAATTCGGCTGGACGCTGTCAAAAACACCCAGCGGCCGGGGATACGGGATATCCTGCGGCATCGATTCAGAGACGTACGTGGCGTCCATGGCAGAGGTCGAAGTAGACCGCAGCAGCGGAATGATCGCGGTGAAGCGGGTCGTCTGCGCCCAGGATATGGGCCAGGTAGTCAATCCGCAGGGGGCTGCGATACAGATGGAAGGCTGCATAACCATGGGGCTGGGCTACGCCCTGAGCGAGGAGGTTCACTTCAGCAACGGCCGGCTTCTCGATGTCAATTTCGACACGTATGAGATTCCGCGATTTTCATGGCTTCCCGAAATCGAAACCGTGATTGTGCCGAATCCGACACTGACACCCAAAGGCGGCGGCGAGCCGGCCATTGTCTGCATGGGCGGCGTGCTGGCCACAGCGGTCTACGATGCCACGGGGGCCAAATTGCTGCAACTTCCCATGACACCCCGGCGCGTTAAAAATGCCCTGAAAAAAATGGGCTGATTTCGCTTTTGGCCGATGTTTAACGCTGACAATAGGATTAGCGTCCAATGCCTTGCTGTTTGCCGCTAAGATAATACCTGCATCGGTTCGAGACCCAACGATTTGAGACCTGATATGCTCATTTCCATTTGGATTGGATGTCGATGCAACTTCAGCGGATCAACGCTCGCGACAGGCGGGATCTCCGGCATCCAGTGTCTGATAAGGCCAATCGATGACTGCCAGGGGATCCAGCAAGATAATCTTTTCGGGTGTTCTCATGGTATTCCAGACAAACCCCTCGTAAGAGAACGATCCGGATGGCTGCCCGAGCGAAAAGTGTAAATGCGGGAGGATACGGGATTTTGAGTTGCCGGTGTCGCCAAGGGCGGCAATGATATCCCCTTCCTTCACGATCACGCCGACATCAATGTCGGAGCGCGGGTTTGTGTGGGCATATAACGATATGAACACCCCGGTGTCGCTGCCGGAGCGTTCATGTTCGATAACCACCGTTTTGCCGAGATAATCTTTAAACATTGCCTTGACCACGCCATCATGCATCACCGGAATCCGGGTTTTTTCATCAAGACGGCGTATCCTCCGGTAACGGTCTTGGTACAAGCACAGATCGATACCTTCATGGGGAAAATCCCGCCGGCCATGATCGCCCCACCATTTGTCCGGGGAATTGAACAGCATGCCCTGACAGAAGATCCAACGTTCAAACCCGCTTTGATCCAAAGCGTTTTTCTCAATAAGCATCCTGGTAAAACGGCTTTTTTTTAAAGACATGATTTTTGTGGGATCCGAATTTATGTGACAACAACCGGCAGTTTTCATAAGTTAAGAATTTAAATTCCCGGGGTTTTTCATTGCCCGCACACTATTTGGGATTCTTCTTTTCCTGTTTTTCCTGCTTCTTTTCTTTGGCCGTTTTGGCTGGTTTCTTTTTAGCGTCTTTCCTGGTGTCCCTTGATTTGCCCATGATTATTCTCCTTCATCATTTATAAGACGTCCGCAGCTTAAATATTAAATAATCACAAGTCAACCCGCATTTTACAAACAACATTCAACTCATCGGAGTGCATTCGTTATCAGGAAAAAAATAGGGGGAACAATTCAGGACCTGGTTGACGGAGTTGACTGGACGGGAGGATTCCTTGGCCTTGTCAAGAAGACGCTGATGCACTGATGCGGCAATGTTTTTGACACTTTTGGTCATTGCAGGATGGCCTCCAGATAGGGCCTCATGACCTTTCCCTCTCTACATATTGCAGCATAGCGCATGAGAGCATACATTCACTTTCAGTGCCGGCGATTTCGGCGGCTGCACCAAAAGAATCTTGCATTATAAAAAAAAATCTTGTAGCCTGTCTTTGGAGGTGAATCGAAATGAAAACAACGGTCACAACGCGAGGGCAGACGGTCATCCCGGCCAAAATACGAAAAGAACATCAAATCGAAATTTCCACAAAACTGGAATGGATCGATGACGGCGACACGATACGTGTCGTACCGTTACCGACGGATTCTATTGAGGCGGCCAGGGGAATCTCCAAAGGGCTGTATCGTAGGCTCATGAAAGAAAGAGAATTGGAGCGAAAACTTGGCTGACCTTTATGTATTGGACACATCCGCCATTCTTACCTATACCGACCAGGAAGATGGGGTAGTCGAGGTCGCGACGCTGCTTGAAAACGCCCGCTTCCACAAATGCCGATTAGAAGCCTGCTCCATAAGCCTGATGGAAATTTATTACATAACTTTGCGGGTAAGCGGCGAAGACCAAGCAGCAAGATTGGTGGCTCTGATTAAATCTTGGCCTTTAATTTGGGTGTACCCGGATGAAAAAATCCTGTTGCAGGCAGGAAAACTGAAAGCATCATACCGACTATCTGTCGCCGATGCTCTCATTGCTGCCGTTGCAAAGCTTCACAGGGCGTGCCTTGTTCATAAAGATCCCGAGTTTGCGGCAATGTCCGGAGCTATTGCGCTTTTGAACCTCCCCTTTAAAAAATGAAATGTGGCGGCATCCCATACACTATAATATTAGATTTTCCGGCTTTGATGTAGCAGGAATTAGCAAAGCGGGTTTCCGGAATGTCTCAAATAGTCGCAGAAATGATACAAAAAACCTAAAGGTTGATATCGCAAGCAAGGCTAACTTTTGTTGCCACAAATACATACTTTGTCACACATAAAAAAGGGGTTACTGAAGAGGTAACCCCTTTTAATCATAAATTAAAATTGTGGTGCCGAAGGCCGGATTTGCCAATTTGTTAATAATAACAGTAAGAGGGCTATAGGGGACGGGTATTGATATATTGATTGACATAAATGAATTTTGTGGCTGTTTAAACAGACATGCCACGAAAAGCCAGAATTGATGCAGCGGGTGCGCTGCACCATATCATAGTTCGCGGAATCGAACGCCGGAAAATCTTTTGGGACGATACAGATCGTGATTCCTTTGTAAAGCGGCTGGGGCAGGTGTTGGCTGAGACGCAGACCGATTGTTTTGCATGGGCATTGATCCCCAATCACGCCCACCTATTGCTGCGTACGGGTTTTACGCCGATCAGCGGGGTCATGAGAAGGCTTTTGACGGGATATGCCGTTGAATTCAATCGGCGTCACCGGCGTCATGGCCATGTTTTTCAGAACCGATACAAGTCGATTCTTTGCCAGGAGGATCCTTATTTAAAGGAGTTGGTCCGTTATATTCACCTGAATCCGTTGCGTGCCAAACTTGTGGCGGACTATAATAGTTTGATTGGTTGGAGGCGGTTTAATCCGCAGCCTTGGCGGATGGGAGGCCGCCAAAGTCATGCGTGGTGGCAAAGACCGAATTAAAGGAGATGAACGAATACTGGGTGACGGTGATTTTGTGAAAGAGGTTTTAGAAAGCTGTCGGCAACAGTTGGAGCGGCGCTACCAATATCTGGCCCGGGGCTATGATTTTAATTGGCTGGTGGGTCAAGTGGCAACCCTATTGAGTTTAGATCAAGAAATCGTAACGCGTCGGGGGAGGCACCCGGATACGGTTGAAGCCTGCAGCGTGCTATGTTACTGGGCCGCCCGTGAACTTGGCATCAGCACCCTGGAGCTTTCCAAAAGGCTTGGCATCTCCCAACCCACGGCCAGCCAATCGGTAAAACGGGGCGAAAAGGTTGTAAAAGAAAAGGAACTCAAGCTAATGGGATGACTTATGCCAATATATCAATACCCGTCCCCTATTTTCCCCTGGTATTTCCTGCATTTCCGCCCAATGTCCCGGTTTGGATGGCCGTTTGTCGGCAAAGATGGCCTTAAAAAGACAAGGTCTCAATTTTCGCTTGATACTGCATGGCCAACGTGACCTGGTCAGGTCTTGGCTCGGTCTTTCGCCCCATAAAATACCCATCGTTGGAAAACCGGGAAGTATTGCCTGTCTTACAGCTGAAGATGCTTATGACGGTTATGCGAAACTGGCTTCAAAGAATTTTATTAACGAAGCCTGTGCTCGCATCATACTACGAGGTGACAAATACAGGCCGGTCAAATATGTCCATAAAGTACGTTGCCCGGTCCTGCTTCAGATATGCGAACATGATAGTATATCGCCAAAAAGCGCTGCTGAAGAAACTGAAAAACAATTGGGGCAATATGCAGAATCTAAATATTATCCAATCAGTCACTTTGAAATCTATACAGGGGAAAACTTCGAGAAAAGCGTAGCCGATCAACTGGCTTTTTTTAAGAAACACCTGTGATATCATCCATCCAAATTCTTAGGGCTAAATTGCAGCATAACTGCTTCTATATAGTTTACACCTCGTTGAATAGTTTACTGGTTGAATGGGTTATTAGGTAAATTATAGTAATAATTTAAGAATGTTACGATTGTTGAAAAATGAAGTGTCCAATTATTTTGCAAATATGGGATAAATCCATATTTACAACCACTTAACCACTTAACCAATCAACCACTTAACCAATCAACTAATCAACCAATCAACCATATCTGTAATTATTTAAAGTGTCTCAAACATTGTGATACTTAAAAAAATATTTGAAAGTGGACAAACGACTTAAGCCGGCATGATTGTTGTTTAGAATCAAGTTCCCATCATTTTCCGTATTTATTACACTTCAAAATCGAAATGTAGCAACCTGCAAAAGTCAACATTAGGGAGATTTTCAGGTTTCTTAGGCTTTTGATTTTCTGTTTTTTTTCATGTAAAGCAAAGCGTA
>CAVXXE010000060.1:0-15949 GCA_963765595.1 uncultured delta proteobacterium | reverse complement strand
TAATAAGATTGAAAGATAACTCTAATGATTCGATTCGTTGGGTTTCACCCTTTTAAATCATGTCTCGATAGATGCTTGATTGTCGTAGGTTGGGTTAAGCCGACGGTCTGCAACCAATATAGTTGGGTTCACTAATTTTGTTGCTAATTCAAACTGTTGAGATGCATTAAGATAGGCGAACCCAACATAAATTGTGCCTACATCCCGCTTAACCCAACCTACTAAGCGCAAGGGCAGCGAAGTTGATATCCCGCTTAGATAGAAATCAACAAATCGTCCTTCGTCATTCTCTGGTTCCCAGAAAACTTGGGATTTCAACTTCGTTTCACCGGTTTATGTTAAAGGAGAACAAAATGTCTGAGGTACAACAGATAATTAGCGAGTACATGTCCAAAGCCCGGGCGGCACAGCAGCAGGTTGAAAACTATACCCAGGAGCAGATCGATGAGGTTTGCCTCTCGGTGGGCTGGCAGCTGTATAAGGACGATAATATCGCCGAGTGCGCCAGAGTTGCCGTGGAAGAGACCGGGATGGGGGTTGTTGAAGACAAAATTAAAAAGCACAAGGTCAAAGTAGGCGGGGTTTGCCGTGACATTTTAACAGCGAAAACGGTTGGGGTGATCGAGCGCAACGAGGCCACGGGCATCACCAAATATGCCAAACCGGTCGGCGTCATCGGGGCCTTGACGCCGGTGACCAATCCGACCGCCACCTGCGGCAGCAACGGGGTGGGCATTTTAAAAGGGCGTAATGCGGTCATCTTTGCGCCGCATCCCCGCGCTAAAGTGCCGTGCAAGGTCGCTTGCGAATTTATGCGTGATGGTCTGAAAAAAGTGGGGGCTCCCATCGATCTGGTCCAATACCTCAAAGAACCCAGTATCGACTTGAGCCAGGAGCTGATGCGGCAGGTAGATTTGGTTATGGCCACCGGTGGTGCGCCGATGGTCAAAGCCGCCTATTCAAGCGGGACACCGGCGTATGGGGTGGGGGCCGGCAATCCGGTCATTATCGTCGCAGAAGACGCCGATCTGGCCGATGCGGCCGAGAAAATAACCATCAGCAAAACCTTTGACAATGCCACATCCTGCAGTTCAGATAACTCCATCGTGATCCATGAGAGTGTGTTCGAGCCGATGGTTGGCGAGTTTGTCAAACAGGGGGGCTATCTGTGCAGTCAAGAAGAAAAAGAAAAGCTTGAGAAGTGGATGTGGACACCGACCAAAAAGACCGGACATCTGGCCCTGAATCTGAAGGTGGTTGCCGTTTCGGCCAAAAAGATCGCAAACGATGCCGGCATTCAAGTACCGGATACGACCCGGATGCTCATGGTCCTGGGCGAAAATCCCGGTCTGGGACGGTTCAGCGGCGAGAAGATTTCACCGGTTATGGCATTGTGGAAGTATCAAGTGTTCGATGAAGCCCTGGAAATGGTCAAGAAAATGCACGCCTATGCGGGCTTGGGACATTCCTGCGGCCTCTATTCATTCAAACAAGAGTATATTCACAAGGCGGCCGCGGAATTAAAAGTAAGCCGGATTCTGGTCCGGCAGGCCCATGCTCCCTCGGCAGGTGGCAATCTATGGAACGGTATGCCCTCGACGGTATCCCTGGGATGTGGAACCTGGGGGGGCAACATTACCAATGAAAATCTGCATTGGAAGCATTTTATCAATGTGACATGGCTCTCGGAGCCCATCGAACCTGCCAAGGTCACCGATGAGGACCTCTTCGGCGGACTGTGGCAAAAGTATGGGAAGTAGGGAAGTGCCGATAACCTAGGTTGAGCGGTTCAGGGTTCAACGTTCCGGGTTGTAAACACCCAACCAACTCTTATCAAAGGGATTCTGTCTTCAATGTTTTTATAATGATTTTTCACCCAATCGGTGATTTTGGATATTACGAATTATGATCAATATAGCAAAAAGTTTCGAGCTGTTGTAACCTTTGAACCGTGAACCCTGAACATAGAACCGATCAGTTTGGGTATAAGGAGAAACACATGATTGACTTAAGAAACATTCCATCCGGCAAAGAAGATTTGGATTCTTATGAGGTGGAGCACTATTTTCAATCCTGGTCTTATCAGCCGGCGCAGTCGCCCATGCGGGTGGTTTCAGCCAAAGGCGTAAGATTTACCACCGAGGATGGCAGGGAGCGGCTGGACTTCAGCTCTTGTTTTGTAAACCACAACATCGGTCATCAGGACCCCCGTGTTATCGATGCCATCACAGAACAGGCGAAAACCCTTTGTGGCTTTGCGCCGAGCATATCCAACAAACCCAGAGCTCTTTTGGCCAAAATGCTGGCAGAGGTGACTCCGGGAGATCTATCGCGTGCCTTTATTTCAACGGGTGGCACCGAAGCCAATGAAGCGGCGGTGAAGATTTGCCATCAGTATACCGGACGCCGCAAGATGTTGACCCGTTACCGGAGCTATCACGGCGGTACGGCGACGTCCATGTCGCTTTCCGCGGGAGATGCCCGGGGCTGGTTTCAGGTGATGGGCGGCACTGAGATGGTCAGCGTTCCCCAGCCGTATTGCTACCGGTGCATGTTCGGCCAAAAGTATCCCGAATGTGATCTGCAGTGCGTCAAGTATATCGATGAGGTGATTGAGTTGGAAGGCGGCAGTGAGAAGGTGGCGGGCATCATTTGCGAACCGGTGACCGGGGCCAACGGCATCATTGTGCCGCCGCCGGAGTATTTTCCGCGCCTCAGAGAAATTTGTGATCGCTGGGACACCCTTTTGATTGCCGATGAAGTTATGAGCGGTTTCGGCAGAACGGGAAAATGGTTTGCGGTGGATCACTGGGACGTCGTGCCGGATATAATGACCCTGGCCAAGGGGATATCCGGTGCCTATGTGCCGTTGGGGGCCACGGTGGTGCGCAAGCACATCGGCGATCGCTTTAAGGAGCAGTTTTTCAGTCATGGCGCCACCTATGCCGGACATGCCCTTGCCTGTGCCGCCGCACTTGCCGTCATTCCCATTTACCAGGAAGACAATCTCATCGATAATTCGGCAAAAATGGGCAAATATCTCCTGGAAAAGGCGCTGGAGCTCAAAGATAAGCATCCCTGTATCGGTGATGTGCGCGGTCTTGGTTTGTTTGTGGGCCTGGAATTGGTGAAAAATAAAAAGACGCGTGAGCCCATCATGCCGGTGGCTGCCAAGATTCGTCAGGGCATGAATCCCAAACTGGAGGTGGCCAAGCGACTGGGCGAATTGGGAATGATGGCCATGGCGGCCAACCCCAGCAATGTCATCGCCTTGGCGCCGCCGCTGATTGTCACCAAGGATGAAATCGACGAAGGTATCGGCATCATGGATCAGGCGCTGGAAGCGGCAGATGCGTATGCGGAAGCATAGGGCTCACTCAAGAAAAAGGAAGGGGGTGATTTGTCCGGTTTGGCAGAAAACATGTGCTAATAACCTGTAAACGATTTAGAAAGGAGGGGCGGCGATCAAATTAAACGGAAGGATAAAAAATAGATGGCAGGACCATAAATCCTATATTGAGAAACGAATATTCACGAAATGAAATGGAGGTGCCTTATGAAAAGAACAATCGGGATGGTTTGTTTGACAATCGTGGTAACCTTTGGCCTGGTTTTTATTCCGACTTATCAAGCCCAGGCGATGACTGAATGGAAGATGGCCCTGGGGGATGCGGCCGGCGGGACCCAGTGGGCACTGGGTGAACGATTCGCCAAGCTGGTAACGGCCTATACGGGCGGTGAGATCACTTTTGGCTTGTTTCCCAACGGCCAGCTCGGGTCGGAACAGGAGACGGTACAGAATTGTCGGCTGGGGACCCTGGATTTTTCCGTTGCCGCCATCAATAACATCACCCCGTTTTCCCCCACCGTCGGTCTGTTTACCCTGCCGTACCTGATCCAGAGCGTGGATGAGGCTGTCACGCTCACCCAGGGCCCCATCGGTGACGAGTTGGTGCAAAACACCATCAAATCAGCCGGCGTCCGGATATTGGGATGGTCTTACAGCGGATTCAGGCGGCTGAGCAACTCCAAACGGGTCATCACAAAACCGGCGGACTTAAAGGGCCTGACCATCCGGGTACCCAAGAACGCCATCATGATAGATTCATACAAGTCCTGGGGGGTCAGCCCGACGCCCATGGCCTGGGACGAGGTTTTCACCGCCCTTCAGCAGAAGGTTCTCGACGGCCAGGACACGCCCCTGATTACCCAGTATGTCATGAAATTCTATGAGGTCCAGAAGTACATCACCAAGATCCGCTACGTGTTTCTGCTGGAGCCGCTGGTCATCAGCGAGCAGCTTTTTCAGCGTCAGAGCCCCGAGGTCCAGGCGGTCCTTTTGCGCGCCGGCAAGGAAGCCCAGGAGTTTTGCCGGCAGTTTCTCATTCTCTTTGAGGACTCCATCGAAAATGAGCTGAAGGACAAGGGTCTGGAAATTTTGGATCCGGCTGACGGCGAGAAGGAATGGATCGACAAGGCCACCAAGACAGTCTGGCCCAAATTCTACAAGAGCATCGGCGGCAAGGCAAAAGTCGAAGCAGCGCTGAAAGCCGTCAACCGCGAATTCCCCTTCTAAGGCCGCATTCGGGTTGAATGATCCATGTCAGGATGGGGTGTCTCCGATCTGCGGGCTTTCCACCGATACAGATCGGAGACATTCCATTTTCCGACACTGCCGGAAAAGGAGTAACGATGAAGGCTAAAGAAATCTTTAAACGGTTGCTCGACAATGTTGAAAGCTATATCTGCCAGTTTCTGCTCAGTTTTTTTATCATCCTGCTGTTTATCCAGATCATTAGCCGAGAGGTGTTCAGTGTGAACATCTCATGGGGAGAAGAGCTGGCACGATTTTCTTTTGTCTGGTTTGTTTTCTTCGGGGCGAGCTTTGCCGCCAGGCTGGCCGCCCATAACCGAGTTACCTTTCAGTTCAGGTGGTTTTCCAAGAAAACGGCGAACTACATAGAGGCTTTTGCCGATCTCATCTGGATCCTGTTCAATATCGTCATCATCTATAAAAGCATCTTCCTGATCAACTCCATGTTGCAGTTTCCCTATATTTCGCCAACCCTGGGCTGGTCTATGGCCTACGTATATTTGATCTTCCCGTTGAGTTTTTCCGTCATGACCATTCGCATCATTCAGGTCAACTATCTGAAACTGTTCAAGGGGGTCGACATCCGAGATCCGGACAAAATCGATTTAGACATGGAAAAGGATACCGTCAGTCGGTAGAAGCGAAGAGACATGTTAACCTGTGAAATGAAAACAAGAGGCTGAAAAAATGAATGTTGTCACCTTGTTGTTTGGGACGTTCGGATTGATGCTTCTACTGGGGGCTCCCATCACCCTGGCCCTCGGCGTGGCCTCGATGTCGGCGTTGTATTTTCTGGGCAACGATCTGGTCTACCTGGTGCAGGTGGCTTATACCTCTGTGGACTCTTTTCCGATCATGGCACTGCCGGCGTTTATTCTGGCCGGTGCCCTGATGGAGTATGCCGGCATTTCAAAGCGGCTGGTGAATGTGGCCGAGGCCCTGGCCGGTCCGGCCACCGGAGGCCTGGCCAGCGCCACGGTGCTTGCCTGTCTGTTTTTCGGTGCAATTTCCGGATCGGGCCCGGCCACCACGGCTGCAGTCGGGATGTTGATGATCCCGGCCATGATCCGAAGAAATTACGACAAGGGGTATGCGTCGGCCATCACGGCCTCCTCCGGCGGACTCGGCGTGGTGATTCCGCCGAGCATTCCGATGGTGATTTACGGGGTTTCGGGCAACCAGTCCATCGCTAAGCTGTTTATCGCCGGATTCATTCCTGGGATCATCATTGCCGGTGGCCTCATGGTGGTCAATTACCATCTGTGCCGCAAGAAGGGCTACACCGGCAGCGGCCATAAATGGTCGGTTCGCGTGCTGGGCAAGGCGATCAAAGACGGATTCTGGTCGATGATGGCGCCCGTGGTGATCCTGGGCGGAATCTACACCGGCTTTTTCACCCCCACCGAAGCGGCAGTGGTGGCGATCTTCTACACCCTGTTTGTGGGCATTTTTATCCACCGGGAGCTGCGCTGGAACGGGTGCGCCAAATCCCTGGAGGCCTGTACCTGGCTCACCGGCCGGGTCCTTTTGATCATGTTCACGGCCCGCGCCTTCGGTCGGCTTCTGGTTCAATACCGTATTCCGGAGATCATCGCCAATGCATTGCTGGCCATGACCAATAATGTCTATATCATTTTGGCGCTGATCATCGCATTTCTGATTTTTGTGGGAATGTTTATGGAGACCCTGGCGACGATTATGATTCTGACCCCGGTGCTGCTACCGGTGGTGGTAAAACTCGGTGTCGATCCGATCCATTTCGGCATTATCCTGGTCTGCTGCTGTGAGATCGGATTTGAAACACCGCCGCTGGGAGAAAATCTCTTCATTGCGTCAGGCATTGCCGATACCAGCATCGAAGATATTTCGCTCAAAGCGATACCTTTTTCGGTGGTGGAAATATCGGCGGTGTTTCTCATCGCTTATGTCCCGGCTATTTCCCTGTGGTTGCCGGGGCTGTTAGGGTACTGATACCCTGGCCCAAAGCCTCTGACCTGCCGACAGGCCCGGAAGAAACAGACAAGTGCTGGTTAAAGGGGTTGGGGGGCGATCTTGCATTATGAATTTAGGCTTTGGCCTGTATACGCTTTCAAAGGATACAGCAGACTTTCTCGCCCGACCCGGGGAAATCGCCTCGTCGCCCTCCTGACCAGTATGCATGCGGGTGGTTAGCGCCTCTTATGGTCAAAAGATCATATCGCAGAAAAAGGGGACCGCATCACCACGTAATCAAACCGATTAGACCCTAAGCTTTTTCTGAGACGACGCTCGGAAAAAGTGGCCCTGCGGGGCAGCAAGCACGCCGATAATTTAACGTCTCGGAATTTCTACAAATCGTTGGAAATATGGCGTTTTTTATGGCCATCCAAGTTAGGAAGCCACATGGAATGATGGAATAGTTGGAATACTGGGTATGAAAAGCGGAAAAAGATCTATTCTACAAAAAATGTTGTATCTACATTTTATGATGATGCCCATCAGGCATCCATTTTCTGCTTTCACCCAGAAAATATACCAGTATTACGAGAAAATCAATACAATTATATTCGTTTTGATACTCTAAATCCACCACTCCAATATTCCAGAACCCATGATTCCATCATTCCATTGTTCCATCATTCCAATTGCGGAGCGAAGCGGAGCTAAGTTCTATAGGTTTCAGGTTTCGGGTGTCAGGAAGGCGAGGCGAAAAATCCTGAAACCTGAACACTGAAACCTTCAGTTTCTGACAACATGTTTTCAGAAAAAGGCCCCTAAAGGCCTAACCTTGCAACATTCGGGTAGGCCCAGCCATGCCGCGTACTACCAGTTCTCGGCCCTGGCTCTGAGGCCCCGTTTTTCAATTTTGAAATAAACCCAGAAGGAACACATGCAATGATACCTGATATCAAAAAAATTCTTTATACGACCGATCTTTCACAAAATTCTGCGCATGCTTTTCGTTATGCCATCTACTTTTCAAAAAAATTCGACGCTGAGGTCATCATTTTACATGTTGTCAGAGAAATTTCTGAAGATGCCAGAATTGTACTCGAGGCCTATATCGATAAGGAACAGCGCAAGGAGTTTGCAGCTAAAAAAGAAATTCAGGCTATCGATAGAATAAACAAACGCTTGAAAATATTTTGCGACCAGGAACTTGCAGATGATCCTAAACGTGCCGAAAAAATCGCTTCAATAGAAATCTGTAAGGGTTACCCTGAAGAAGAGATACTCGAAAAGGCCGATAAATACAACTGCGATGCGATCATAATGGGAGCTCATGAAAAGGGTATGACTCATACTTTTTTGGGAAGTGTGGCAAAAAGAGTATTGCGACGCTCCAGAAAACCTGTCTTTATCATCCCACTGCCTAAAGGAGAAACAGACATAACCTTCCATGACATGTAATCGCCGAACCCGTGAACGGTTGCGTGAAACGTTGGAAAGCGGAAGAAACTCCGGTAAAACTGCTTGCAAGCACTTATGTCCCCGGGGAGCATAAAATTCGGGACACCGTTCAAATGCCGGGATACAGGGATCTCACTTTTTTCACCATATCACAACGCTCGGGATTAGTTATATTGCAATAGCCGAACAATGAAAATCCCCGCGGCAAGCCGCGGGGTGCCTTTAAGGATAAAATTCATTTTATCGCAGCAAGCTGCAGAGAATTAAACCCTGTAGATTTCGCATCGCTCTTAAAGTGATTAGAGTAATCCGTATAATCTGCGAAATATGTGGATTAATTACAGCGAGACGACATTTTCCCTGTATCTGCGGTAAACTTGAAAACCGCTCAACTTAAGCTCGCGAACAAATCGTAAAAAAGCCTTGAAAAACCCAAATTGGGATGTTAAACAGTTCATAATCGTATTTTCGTTACTATATTAGTAACATAGACGCCTTTTAAGATTCGCAAATGGGGCAGTTTCAATGGGTATAGAAATCCATAGAGATAATTTCATTACCGGGGCTAAACCAAAGGAAGGCAAAAATGAGCACATACTTAAAAAAAGCGATCAAGACACCTGAGACCGATGAGCGTGAAACTCAAGAAATAGTAGAGCGCATTCTTGAAGACGTCCGTAACAACGGAGAAGAAGCGTACCTGCGCCATTATGGCGCAAAATTCAAAGATTGGTCCCAAAAATTGATCCTGACAAAAGAAGAAATCGCAGATCGAGGCGCAATAATACCCGAACAGGTAAAAGAAGATTTGAAGTTTGCTTATGAGCAAGTGTACGGTTTTGCGGTTAAGCAAAGGCAGAGCCTGCTGGAATTTGAAACCGAGTTGTATCCAGGTGTTACACTGGGTCAACGTTTGATTCCCTGCAATTGCGCGGGTTGCTACATTCCTGGTGGCCTCTTTGCGCATGCCGCTTCCGCGATCATGAGCATCGCTACCGCCAAGGCGGCCGGCGTACCCTTTGTGGTGGCCGTCTCACCTTCACATGATGGCAAAACCATCAACCCCGCGATTCTCTATGCGATTTCGTTGTGCAATCCGGATGTGTTCATGATGATGGGCGGCACCCATGCCATTGCGGCAATGGCCTACGGGCATTTTACGGGCAAACCAGCGGATGTGATCGTAGGACCTGGTAATCGATTCGTAGCCGAGGCCAAAAGAATTCTATTTGGACAAATCGGCATCGATGTATTTGCCGGTCCCACCGAAACACTCGTTTTGGCCGATAAAACTGCCGACCCCTATATAGTGGCCATCGATCTAATGAGTCAGGCCGAGCATGGTTATGACTCACCGGTATGGCTGGTTACCGATTCTAGAGAAATAGGTGAAAAAGTGATGGCGTTGATGCCCCAAGTCATTGCCGACCTCCCAAATCCCGAAGTGGCAGAGGCAGCATGGCGCGATTATGGTGAGATCGTGCTTTGCGCGGATCGTGAAGAGATGGTCCAGGTTAACGATGTCTATGCGGCAGAACATGTTCAGGTTATCGCTGAAGACTTGGACTGGTGGCTTAATCAATTGGGCAATTACGGATCGCTATTTTTAGGTGAAGGGTGTACCGTGCCCTATGGTGACAAGACATCCGGCACCAATCATATTCTTCCAACAAAAAAAGCCGCCCGCTACTCGGGTGGGTTGAGCGTTGGCAAATTTATTAAAACGGTTACTTATCAGAAGGTGAATAAAGAGGCCAATCGCAAAATTGCGGCGGTTGCTTCCCGCATTTCCCGAATTGAAGGTATGGAAGGCCATGCCCGTGCGGCGGACGTTCGATTGCGAAAATATTTTCCCGATGAGAAATTTGATTTCGAAGTTTACGACCCTAAATCTTATGAGTAGTGCTTCACATGTTGAAATCTGAGAAAAATGACCCTGCAATCTGCTGAAAAGATAAGATTCACCAAAGAATTCACGCGCCAGGAGCCGATTCCCGAAGCCGGGATCAAACGCGCTCTGGAGTTGATGCAATCCGGACGTCTGCACCGTTACAATACTGCCGCAGGGGAAGTGTCGGATGTAGCCCTGCTGGAAAAGGAATATGCCGAATATGTGGGTGCGCAATACTGTCTTGGGCTCTCATCGTGCGGCAGTTCTATTTACGTGGCCTTGAAGAGTGTGGACGTGCTGCCGGGCGATAAAATTCTGTGCAATGCGTTTACTCTGGCGCCAGTGCCCGGTGCGATCGAAAATGCAGGCGCCGTTCCGGTGTTTGTTGAGATCACCGATGATTATCTTACCGATCTCGAGGATTTGAAAAACAAAGCAATACAATCCGGTGCCAAATATTTTCTCCTGTCCCACATGCGGGGACATATCGTAAATATGGATCGCGTTATGGAGATTTGCCGGGACTTGGGCATTACCCTTATTGAAGACTGCGCCCATACGGTGGGCTGTCGTTGGGGAGAGACGTTTACCGGACGTTTTGGCAAGGCGGGCTGCTACTCCAGTCAGACCTACAAGCACATGAATTCAGGTGAAGGTGGGCTTTTGGTGACCGATGACGACGATGTGATTGCCAAGGCGATTTTATACTCGGGGTCATACATGCTTTACGATCGTCACATCTCAAGGCCGCCTATGGAAGTGTTTGATCGATACAAGAAAATCATCCCAAATTTCAGCCTTCGAATGTCCAATTTGGTGGCTGCGCTGGTTCGGCCTCAGCTGGCTGATCTTGAAAGGCAATGTCGGCGTTGGAACGAGCGATATGATCTGTTGGAAACTGAACTGACTGGAGCTCCCCACATTCGCATTCCGAAAAGACAAGCGAAGGAAGGGTATGTCGGATCTTCTTTCCAATTTACCCTTACCGATACCGATATAACTTCTGTTGAAAACTTTTTAAAAACATGCGCTGAAAGAGGTGTTGAAATCAAGTGGTTTGGTGCGAAAGAGCCTATTGCATTTACCAGTTCATGGGAAAGTTGGCAGTATGTAAAAGATGCTCAGCCGCTGCCAAACACAAAGAAAATCCTTGATTATATGTGCGATTTCAGAGTCCCGCTGACCTTTTCAATAGATGATTGCAAAACCGTTGCGGCGGTCATCCGACAAGTCGCTGGAGAGATTTTTTTAAACTAATTGAATAAGTAAATTGGGAGATAAAAGTGAAATAAGGGAATCTTAACCGTTCAGGGGTTAATCGAAAGCCTATAACTCAATTCATAAGCCACCGGCTCTGCCGGTGAGAATTGAAAAGGTTCTACCGTTACCGGGAGAGCACCGATCATGGATCTAAGCTTGAACGATGCCGGTGGCTTATGAATTGAAATAAAAGAATTTTGGCTTACTTTTTTTCTGATTTACTCAGACATGTCAGCTGCGCAACTGCTTATCAAAACGGACAAATCAGATAAAGACATAGCTAAAATAATCTTCTCAATATAAGTCAAGGCATACGACAATAGCAAAAAGCAACATGAAGCAAAAATTCTTTTCACAAATCAGCGACTACCAACAGAGCGTGGTTCCGGCCCCTTCGAGGGGCCTTCCTCATACCCCCAGCTCTGCTGGTGGTCGCTGATTTACCCTTCTGTCCCGAGTAATTGCAGCGTTTGAAGGGCGATAGCCCGTTCCTCATGGGTCGGGACCACCATAATTTTGACCCGGCTTTGATCACTCTGAACTTGACATGATTTCCCGTTGGCCCGAGTATTCTTTTCAGGGTTCAAAATGATCCCCAAATCCTCCAAGCCGCTGCAGACCATCTCACGTATCGGAGCGGAGTTCTCGCCGATGCCGGCTGTAAATACAATTGCATTCAGGCCCCCCATGGCGGCCGTATATGCGCCGATATATTTCTTTATGCGGTATACAAACGCATTAATGGCAGTTGTGGCCTGCTGATTTCCTTTTTCCGCGACAGCAAGAATGTCGCGCAAATCACTGCTGCCGGTTCCCGCAAGTCCTAAAAGCCCGCTTTGTTTATTGAAAAGTGCATTGATTTCCCCGGCGTCGAGGTTTTTATGATCCATCAGGTAAAAGACGATGGCCGGGTCAAGGTCACCGCAGCGGGTACCCATAATCAATCCTTCCAAGGGTGTGAACCCCATGCTGGTATCGATGCTTTCTCCCTTATCAACGGCCGTAATGCTGCACCCATTACCAAGATGGCAGGAGATGATTTTAAGCTCATCCAACGGCTGTTTGAGCAATTCGGCCGCTGCCTGACAGACATATTGATGACTGGTCCCATGGAAACCGTATCTGCGGATTTTGTCTTCCTGGTAAAGGTGATAAGGAAGCCCGTACAGGTAAGCATAGTCCGGAAGGGTGGTGTGAAACGCCGTATCAAACACGGCAGCCTGCGGAATGCCGCGGAAACTGGTTTCACAGGCCTTTATGCCCTCCATGTTAAGAGGATTGTGCAGGGGCGCCAATTCGAAACATTCTTTAATTATCTTCTTGACCTCGGTGGTTATCAACACAGAAGTTTTTATCTTCTCACCGCCGTGAACGACTCTGTGCCCGATGGCTGATATGTCTTCTTTAGATCGAATAACACCAAGTTTCTCATCCATCAGCAGAGACGTCATCGCAGCAATAGCCTGGCTGGTATCGGCAACTTCAGTGTTTGTCTTAATTTCATCCCCTCTGAGGTTTCGATAATATAGTTGCGTTCCCCTGATTCCGATGCGCTCTACCACACCGGCTGCCAATACCGTATCATCCTCGACGCCGAACAATGTGACCTTGACCGATGAACTGCCGGCATTAATTACTAAAATATTCATAGATCGTTTCGCAAATTTTTAATTTCTGATAAAACCATTCACTCAGTAAGCATCACACATCGCGAACTTCTGCCGTCTACTTTCAAAGTAAACGGCTTATCCAGTTTGATGTGGGCCATATAGGATGCTTCGCTTGTCACCGGCAGGGATCTGAGCCAGTTCCAGTCCAGAAAGTCTTCTCCGTGTTCGGTTATCGAAATATAATAAATCCCCAAGGTTGTGATATTGTGAAAAAAATGAGACCCTTGGGAAGGGTCGGCCTTCAACTTGGTGTAGGTTGTTTCAACCATGGCGCCCACCCCGCAAATCTCAGCCCATTTTACGGGTATCCCCAGCCAGCGGTCGGCCGAACCCCATCTTCCCGGGCCGATTAGCAGGTATTTGCGTCCCTCCGGCAACAGTTGCGAGTTCATCTTGCCGATTTGCCGGGCAATCTCAACCGTGCGACCGGGGTCAAAGTCATCGGGTTTTACATAGAGAATATCGGCAATATCCGTCTTTACGGCATTTCCCAGGGCATTGGCGGAATAGCAAAAGGCCCGGTCAATTTCTTCATCCCTTATATCTACTTTCAGATGCTCTGTTCTGGCGGTCATGGGCCTGATTTGGAGCAGGGCGAATTCCGGGTTGCCGCCCTTCGGCGGACACAGATTGACGGAAAACTCTATTTCAACAGGACATCCCATCCCTTGATGGCCGGCCTCCAGAACTGTCGACAATATGTCGGCCAGCGGAAAGGTCTGATACTTTAGCACCGGAGCAAAGGTGAGAACCCGGTATCCCGGCATTTGAACGGTATCCCGAATTTTATGTTCCGCGGGGACGTAAGTACTTGAAAGCAGTTTCACCGGAGTTTCTTGCGCGGCATCGCTGACTTCCCTTTTTTCCAGAGTAGCATCTTCATCGACATCGACCTGAGAGCTGCAATCTCCCAGTTTCATAACATAGAAAAAGTTTTGGGCATTTTCCAGAATATCGTCTACGGTGGAACGTTGGGGCAGCAATTGGGGGTATTTGGGGCAAAACCGAAGTGTCTTCTCACTTTCCGTCATCATCTTGCCAAAGCCAAGAGCCACATTTACAATGCCATCTTCAGGTTTCATATAGGAATAGGGGTAGTAATTATGGGATTGGGCCACCCCCGAAATGGCCGGATAAAAACAATTGCCGTGCGCCTGACCGATCAATTGTTGAATAATTATCGCCATCTTTTCGTCCTCAATGCGGTGACCCACACGCCTGGCAAAGCCCTTGACTCCCTGAAAATAGGTTGAGGCATACACGCCTTTGATGGCGGCAAGGAGTTTTTCCAGCCTGACTTCAAGATCCGGATGGTCGTTGGGAACTAGATACGTACGGTAGAGACCGGCATAGGCGCGAAACTGCGCATCTTCCAAAAGACCCGAGGAACGAATCGCCAGCGGATAATGCACTTGGGTGAGGTAGGCTCTGAGATCCTCCGCAATATCCTGCGGAACATGAGCTCTTTGGAATAGATCCACGATTTCCTTATCGGAGACGTCTGATTTGGAGAGGGCCGTGAGATCATTTTTCTCGATAAAGGTATCAAAACCTTCGGTGGTAATCACCAGTGTTTTGGGGAACACCAGGTCGACCTGGTCAAATTTTTTATGGATTTCGAAATTACGCCGCAGTAAGGTTGAGATGAAGGCCAGGCCCCTGCCTTTTCCGCCCAGAGATCCTTTGCCGATTTTTAGAAAATCCATATCCGGATCAAAGTCCCCGGCATCAAAGTTGACCACCACCCCTTTTTGGCGCAATTTGCGTCGGGCGCAAAGGGTGTCAACGAGATACTGCTGCATCATTTCCACCTGGCCGGCGAAGTCGGCATCGGTCAACGGACGCCATTTCGAGGCGAGCCGTATTTCCGAACGGGCAAAGAGCCATCTTGAGAAATCGTTGTGTTGCCAATGGTGATGCACCGACTCAGGGGGGATGGTGGGAAGAATTTTTTCAAGTGCGCGGAAGTTGGAAGCCCTGCCAATTTCCCGGCCGTCCGGCATACGAAAAACAAAATCGCCAAAGCCGAGCTTTTCAATAAAAAATGAGCGAACTTCAGCAAGAAGGGAAGGTGAATTTTTATCGATAAAAGTTGCGGGTATCTTAGCGGCTTTTTTCCGGTTGGACGGTTCCGAACTGGTAAGCAAAAGCGGGATATCAAATCTTTCTTTCTTTATCCGGGAGAGCAAATTAATGCCGGCATCGGGGTCAATTTCATGGTTGTGCGGGAAGCTGACGTCGGAAATAACCCCCAGGATGTAGGGTTCGAACTGCGTAAAGAGACTTCTGGCCTCTTCCAAGCTGGTGGCATATAGAATTTTGGGGCGGGCGCGCATGGTAAGCAGGCGGTGCTCCTCGTTAAGCCCCTCCACCATGACTGCCTGGGCCTGTAAAACGATCGCCCGGTAAAGTATCGGCAATAAAACCGAGGCGTAGATTGGAGAATCCTCTACAAAAAGAATGACTCTCACCCCTGCCATCGCCGTGTCGTGGATCACATTGAAGCGGTCTTCGGCATTCTTGATCAGGGCCAATAGAATATCCGTGTTGCCGGACCACACAAAGACCCTGTCAATGCCTCGGGAGTGGGATTGCCCCGGGACAAAATCCGGTGTCAGAGCGCTGTGGGTCATCAGAATCACCGGAAGGTCCTGCCTTTTAGATTTAATTGTTTGGCCCAGGGCAAAGGCATCCATGTCCGCAAGCCGCGGCATGGTGATCACCATGTCGAATTCTTTTATGTTCAGGACGGAGAGGGCCTCTTCGGCCGAGGAAACCCAGGTGATCCGCGGCGGTTGGCTAAGATTCAATCCCCGGTACTCATGGATGATTCTTTCCGACAGCCGGCCATCCTCTTCCATGATACAAAAATCATAAAGGCTGGAAACCAATAGAATTTCTCTGACCTTTTTGATCATCAACTCATGGAAAATCTTAAAGCTGGAATCCAGTTCATCCGCAACATGGTTGATTTCCAGAGCCATTGTGAGACTTTCCTTTTCGAGGGGCTAGCCGGAAGTGAAGGGTATTTTGAAAGATGAACGTCGAACATCGAACGCCCAACACACGAACATCGAATAATAAAGTCGCTCCGCTCCACATTTTTTTTAAATTGTAAAACCCGGTTCTTTGGGCCTGGATTCT
>CAVXXE010000059.1:0-116787 GCA_963765595.1 uncultured delta proteobacterium | reverse complement strand
CGCATAACTAATATTTTCATTTTGCCTCCAGATATTCTCTATAAAAATTTAATCATGAGTATTAATGATCGTGAATTGAGTTAATATCAGTCCCCCCTTTGGGTAACGGAATTATAAAGACCGGTTTTCTCGTTCGGCGCAGAACCCTTTTAGACATACTCCCCAAAAAAGTATTTCGGATGAAGCCCTTCCCATGAGTTCCCATGACAATCGCATCGCAGTTTAATTCATCTGCCTTGCTTAGGATGACCTCTGCCGGGAAGCCTTCACACAATTCTATGGATTCGACTCTATCCGCACTGTCCGGATCATTTTTTAGTTCCTTTCCACAAAATGCCTTCAGCCCTTTTCGGATGCGTTCTTTCACATATACTATTTTTTCTTCTAAAATCTTCTTTTCCTGATCCTCAGTAAGGTGGGAATGTACGAGTGTTTTAGCCGTCACCGACAAGGGTTCCAATACATGCAAGATGATGATGCCGGCATCGTTTTTTTTTGCAAAATTGACGGCATATCTGAACACATAGGCCGAATTGTCCGACAGATCCGTCGCATATAGTATTTTTTTAATCTGTGGTATCATTTGTTTGCTCCTTTCTATTTACCTACTTTTTCAAGAACAACTGTATGATCGTCAATAAAATCTACAGATATAATCCTGCCTTTCACGAATTTTTGATCCCCCAACAGCCCGATCAGCAAATAACCTTCTTGATTAGATTCCATTTGGGCAACATCTTGCATGATTTTTATCCGCCGGTCTCCCGATTGAATATAAACGGTACTGAGACACATACTCACTCCATGTTTCCTCATTAAAGGACTTGGTATTGCTGCAACTTGTTAGACATATAGTGTTTTTTGGGCCGCCCGCGTTAGTTTTCTATATGGAATGATGGAATATTGGAATACTGGAATTCTGGGTATGAAAAGCGGAAAAAGACCTATTCTACAAAAAATACTGAATCTAACTATTATTGGTTTAGATTCCTTTTTTCTTTAAACCCATTATAGCATTGCTCCATAACCCATGGTTCCACTATTCCACTATTCCAACATTCCCGTTCTTTATAGCAGGCAGAAGAGAATTTAAAATCTCTGCCGCTTGCCGGGTTGCTCTTCCCCGGTTTAGAGGGTCGCCTTTTAGACCGGCAAGAAATACTGAAGCGTCATAAGAGATCGCCCCAATTGTTTCCATCTCTCTATTTTTTAATTTCGCCTTAATTTCAGAAATCAAAGTTTCCGAACTAATTTTATTCAATACTGCCCAGAACTTTTTGTTGATACCGGAGGCAAGATCTTTTATCTTCTCAGCCAGGGCAATCGACTCAAAGGACGGTTCCACCACAACAAGCACCGCATCGAGGCTGTTATCAATACCGCGACCAAAATGCTCAATACCGGCCTCCATATCCACAATTGCGATTTCATCTTTTCCCAGTCGAAGTTTCTTTAAAAATTCACGGCTTAATACCCCCATGGGACACGCACAGCCTTCCAGCGCCTGGTGAATCTTGCCGATACTGATCAGCTTGAGACCATTTTTCTCATTGATATACCCGGATGGAATTTGTTCCAGGGTGATATTCGTTTCAGATAAGACAGAAGATCGATTCATTTTTTCCTTAATGCCTTCCTTGCCGCCGGCAAGTGCCATCAGGGGGATTGGGGATTTATCAAAACCAAGCATTCGGAAAAGTCCGGAATTGGATTCATCCGAATCGACCACCAGTGTCGTCAGTCCCCTGGCTTGAGCGGCGTTCGCCAGTAAACTAACCAACGTGCTTTTGCCACTTCCGCCCTTACCACAAACAGATATTTTGATTCCCATTGTGTTTCACCTCTTCATTCAACAATTGATTTGAGCTTTCAACCTCAAGTTTTAATCTCCAGATAGTTCCGGTGTTTTAAACTCTCCTAGAAGATAATATTTCTCAAAAGCATTTAACATGCCACAAAAGATGGCAAAATAATATACAATTATATTATAGGTTTAAGTTAAAAAATGATTTTTGCCAAATAAATTCAAAGCGAATTCCGGTGGCGGTTTATTTCGAATTTTCATGAATATGCAACTATAAAGACATTAAATTTATCCATTGTACGTTTTGACATTAATTTTGCCTTTTTTCGTAGAAACCAGAAAAACGGGCTTTTTTGTACGTCGGAGGATATTCGTTGTTGTACTGTTTGAAAAAAATCGTCTTAAAATGCCGCCATTAGGAGAGCCAAGGACAATCGCCTCACATCCAAACCGATTTGCCTTTTCCACTATTTCTTCAGCGACCTTGCCGGGGTAAACAAGCAGGTGTTCGACGAGACCTGCGTAGGCAGGATGATTATTAAGATTTTTATCGAGAAAGGCGGTAAGTTGTTCTTTCATACGCTGCAAAGCAAAATAGGTTTTTTCTTTGACAAGATCTTTTTGGCCTTCGTTAAGAAAGTATGCCAGCATTTTTGCGGCTTTAATCGATCTTTGGCTTATAATGTGGATAACCATAAGGCCGGCATCTCTCTCGCCGGCCAGGTTCATGGCATAGTTATATATATGATCGCAATTACCTGATAGATTTGTGGCGCAAAGAATTCTTCGAATCTCAGCGTTCATGGCTTTTTCCTTGACTTTATATGTAATTATTCAGGAACCATTTCAGTTTTATCAAATTCCTTTCTGGTATGGTTTCTTCCAGAAATTCCGTTGGAGCTCTTGACAATTGGCTAGTGCCATATAAAAAACCCCTATTGCAATCTCCGCACAGTGATAATTTTCTTCGGGCAGCGTTTCCAGGAATTCGATTACATCCTCCGGCGTAATTTCCCAGGCTTCCTCAATTGTTTTTCCTTCTGCAAGATGTGATACCGTATTGGCGCAGGCATTGGTATTGATGCAACCGTCGGTATCGAAGGATACGGATTGAATACGGCCGTCTTTATTACACAGAAACATTTCAACGGTATCCCCGCATTCTCCGGTTCGCTTTCCATATCCATCCGGATTCTGCAATCTTTCTCGCCTGTCATGCCGAAATGCCATTTCGAGATAATGGAGAGAGTGATCACGCCAAAAATCAAATTTTTTCACGGTCATCTTATTTGCCCGATATGAGTTATAAGATTGCCCTCTTCCATTAGCATATTACATGCCAGAAAAGTTATATGATGATAAGATTCATAATTGCAGGTAGTTAGCTTAAAAGGGAATTGCATGGACTTTTTTTTAGACACAAAATTAGAAAAATTCCGAATTTGAATTCGAAAAAATTCTAACAAAGGTAACCATACCCGTTTCCAACGGTACTCAAACGTTACCAACCGTTACTATTTCCGGATTATTCACGCCATAGGTCACACCTCCAGCCTTACTTAATTAATTCTTTATTAAATCACTTTATATAACTTATTAATTTTTATTGTAATTTATAACCGCATCGGGATTAACAGATCGACTTTAGGACTTTAGGCAACGATGGCACTAAATATGCAGATTAATTTATGAAGGCTGGTTATACCAGATCTGCCGCTTGGATTTTAGATACCAGGTCCGGGAAGATCGATTCGAAGATTTTCAAGGTAAAGGTGGCATAGGATGAAAAAAAGTATTCTTTTCATATTGTCGGCTTTGATAGTTCTTATAGCTCCCGGCTTGTGCAGGGCTGCGCAGGAGGAACCGCATCCGGAAATCACGTTGATAGATTACGACGGCAATGAAATATCCCTGGACAGTAACGTCTCCTACAGCCCCAAAAACACCTGCGGGGAGTGCCATGATTATGATGCCATCACCAATGCGTATCATTTTCAGCAGGGCCGCACCGATGCTGACGGGAATATTATCGTTGGTGATGATCTGGATTCAAAGCTTCCCTGGCTTGTCTCACGGGGCATGTACGGCAAGTGGTGACCGCCCTCTGCCGATTCCAGCCAGTTGGCCAGAAAGGTGAACATGCGGCGCAGTGACATTGACAAATCATCCTTTCATTTTGTAAAGGCATGCGGTGTCTGCCATCCCGGGGGAGGATCGGCAGAGTACGACCGTAAGGGAAATCGATACGATGAATTTGCAAGCGACCCTGAAAACGGTATTGTAGGCAATGCGGATAATTTTCTTGATGGTGATTACTATCAATCAAACTGGGGAAAAAGCGGTGTGCTTGAAGCCGACTGTCTGATATGCCACCTCAAGGGCTATAACTGGAAAGCGCGGGCACTGGCGGTAAGAGGGGGCTTTTTCTATGAGGCGCCCATGGTCGGCGCCGGCTGGTTCAAGGAGCTTAAAAAATCCAAGCCGTCCATGCCCTCAGGCAAGCCAAGGGCCCTTTCGTTTCACACCGACTACACCCAGACCAATATCGCCAATCCCGCTAACCTAGCCGAATTTATAACCAAAGAGGTTGCTGATGAGAATTGCTGGAATTGCCATGCCATGGCTGACGTTAAAAAGAGAGGCAGGACCTGGAAACCGGAAACAGATGTGCACAAGGCCAAAGGCTTGGCCTGTATCTACTGCCATCCTGCCGGTGAAGATCACGAGATTGCAAAAGGCGATATACTGGTCGGTTCCGTCCGCAATGATATTGACGGCCAAATGAATTCATGCCTGGATTGCCATTTAAGTGGCCAAGACAGCCGCGCCCCGCAGCCGGATCATAAATTCCGTGACTTACACATTGAAAAAATTGCCTGCGAGACCTGCCATATCCCGTATAAATATAAGGAAGCGACAGCAGTTATTGACAATGCCACAAGTGGCCAGACGATCACCTATTATACAACAGATTTTATATCCAATGATCCACTGCATCCCAACAAGCCTTTATTAGAATGTTCGCAAAACAAATGGTGTCCCGCTTTTGTGAGGTATAAAGGAAAAATCAAGCCGGTGGATCCTTTGCAGGCCATCTGGTGGGGAGATTGGGACAGGGCATCCCATCGGGTCATCCCGATTATCCTGTGGCGGATGAGGGATCTTACAGGGGCTAATTTGAAAAACAAGTTTTCCGTCACCAACCTTGCGATTCTGGAAGCGTTAAACGGGTCAAAATCCGTAAACACCGCCGAAGAGATAAAAACCTATCTTAAGGCCATATCAAATGGTACCGACCGGTTCGGGTGTCGCATCGCATACCATACGCCGGTGCTGGTGAAAGGCGGGATGATCTATTACATGGAGAATAACCAGTTGAACAAGGCCAATATGCCCACCAGGGACGGCGGCTTCAAATGCTGTGAGCCTTTTGATCTAAGCCACAATGTCGTCAGCGGAAAATATGCCCTCGGTGCCGGGGGATGCAATGATTGTCACACCAAGCCTTCCCCGTTTTTTAACCGGAAAGTTCTCTTGGATCCCTTTAACAGGGACGGAAGACCCGTTTACAAAGAACAATGGGAGATACTTGGCTATTCAAAAAAAAGGATGAAAGAACTCACCAAAGAGCAGGCCATACCACCTAAGGCACAGAAAAAGTAATGGACAATACTAAAAAGGCCGTATTTATACATTCGCAGGAGCTTGAAAAATACAGCTACCCGCCTGATTCCATGTTTGTCACCCAAAGAGCTGCAAAGACACGGGAACTTCTGATTTCCTTAGGCCTGCTGGAGGGCAAATGTGGCAGGGAATCAGCGCCTGTACGCGCAACAAAATCGGAGCTGAAAAATTTTCACTCGGCCAAATACCTGAAAGCATTGAAACAGGCTGCCGTTGGGAAAATTGCGCCCAAAGCCCGCAGCATGGGACTTGGAACATCCGATTGCCCAGTATTTAAAGATATGTTCGACTATGCTTCCTGGGCTTGCGGCGCCACATTGACCGGGGCAGAGCTGATATTATCCGGTGAAACGGACATTGCATTTAATCCATCCGGGGGGTTTCACCATGCAAGAGCCGAGATGGCGTTAGGGTTTTGCTACCTAAATGATATGGTGCTGGCATGCATGCGTTTTTTGAATGACGGCAAAAGAGTCCTGTACCTGGATATTGATGTTCACCACGCAGACGGTGTGCAGGAAGCTTTTTATGCCAGCAATCAGGTTATGGTAATTTCGCTTCATGAAAGCGGAAAAACACTGTGGCCCGGGACAGGCTTTGAAAATGAAACAGGCGATGGCGCCGGAAAGGGTTTCACTGTCAATGTCCCCTTGCCCATCGGGATTTGTGACGCACCTTATCTGGAGGTGTTTAGCGAAATCGTCATCCCTTTAATTGAAGCCTATGATCCGGACATTTTTGTACTGCAGACGGGAATGGATGCCCTTGCCGGTGATCCCCTCGCCCATCTTAGGCTGACAAACAATGCGCATGCCGAAATTATCGACCGGCTTTTGCGTTTCAACAAGCCCCTGCTGGCCACCGGCGGGGGTGGGTATCATGTTGATAATACGGTCAGAGGATGGGCGCTAGCCTGGAAAATCATGTGCGGGGTGGGCGCTGAAAGCGACATTGCCCTCGGTATGGGCGGGGCCATGTTGCAAAGTACGGAATGGTCAGGCGGGCTCAGAGACCGCGTGTTGCCGATGAATGAGCAACACTGTGAAGCGGTGGAAACCGCTATCCAGGCAACAATTCGATCTTTAACCCGCAACGTGTTTAAATATCACGGCATATGAAAAACAAAAACGGATTTAATCGTGAATCCTGCAGCGGGAATGGGCGGTAGCATTGGTTCTCAAGGGGACCGCAGACTTGATGTACACCAGGGTAGCAGAGCCGGGGTGCCGGCCGATTACTCCGCACAGGTCGGATTGTTAAAAATCATGGGCAACGCTGCCACTTATAAACTGAATTTTTATGCATTTATCTGGCATGCCCTTTTCCTGGCGTTCGCTGCCACATTTATTGACGTCAATACGGTTCTTTCATCATTTGTATTGAACATCGGTGGTTCCAGTGTGCATGTGGGGATTCTCACCGGGATTTACATTGGTCTGCCGTTAATAACTCAACTTTTGTTCGCGGGTTTTCTATCTGGCCGGTCTCGCAAAAAGCCGTTTCTTCTTGTTGGGATTTACCTGCGCGTACTGGCCCTGACCGGCATGGGATATACAATGTCAATTTCCAGTTCCAGTAATTCCGGACGGATTTTGTTCATGATATTTTTATGGATTGGAATCTTTGCCTTGAGCGGTGCCTTCGCGGGAATTTCCTATACGGACCTTCTGGGGAAAATCTTTGTCGGGGCCCGGCGGAAAAGCCTTTTAATCTTCAAGCAATTCATATCTGCTACCGGCATGCTGGTTTCAGCCATCGTGGTCCGCCATCTGGTAATCGATTTTCCCTATCCTGAAAACTACACTGTTATTTTTCTTTCCGCATCTGCACTGTTGTTCATGGCAGCAATCGGATTTTTGATGATCAAAGAAGATCCAATCAAGGCCGATAATACTTACGGAATGATAACTATAATAAAGGCCATCCCGCGTATGTTGAAATCTGACAAGAATTTGCTAAACTATATTTTATTGATCAATATGGCGAGTCTGGGTATCACTATTATCCCGTTTTACGTCGTACTTTCTAAATCGATATACGGTTTAGGTCGGAATCAAATCGGCAATTTTTTACTCTTGCAATTTTTGGGGATGATCCTTTCTTCCCTTATCTGGAACTGGGTAGCAAAGCGTTTCAAATTTAAATGCAGCACTCCCTGATATCTCCATCTACTACCGGGATTCATATCTACGTGGCAGGGATGGATAAAGACATTGAAATTCACGCTGACTGGAATCGGTCTTTAGGTTCGATTTATTTCTTTAAAGAAAACCGATTCCTTTTGCATTGCCATAGAAATATTGGGTTGTTACCAAGAAAAAATAAAATTTCAGGAGTGAGTTATGCCGATTTACGAATATCAATGTGAGAACTGCAGGCATTTCTTTGAACAGCTGATTTTCGAAAGGGATGACGAGAAAGTCAACTGTCCTGAGTGTGGTAAGACAAAAGTTCGTAAGCTTATCAGCTGCGCAAGTCTTTTAGGTGATTCAGCGTTTGGCAAATGTGTATCCGGTTCGTCCTCAGGGTTTTCATGAGCCAGGTAGCCAAGATGCAGCGGTCTGCTGCTTAAAATTATTGGGCGGTGCATTGGGCTTACACCATTTCAATTATCCGTAAAAGTCCTGTTTTAAGATTTTGAGTCAATACATTTGCGGAAACGTTCACAGGCTCAAAGTTTCCCGATTTCACCGGGAACCCCTGAAGGGTAACCATTGATACTTGCCAAGCGTTAGAGGAGTTAATAGTTTGGTTTACTCGCAATCACCTTAATACGCAGCCCGGACAAGCCGGAAAAAATTGGCACAAAGGGAAACCTTTGGTTAAAATTCATTTTTGTGTCTTGGTGGCGAAAATGTTTTACCTTAAAATGCACAAAATTTACAATTAAAGACCTAAGGGGGACCTACAATGGAATTTGAACGTTATTATCTTGATTTGTTTGAAATGCTCAATACCTGCTGTAAAAAAATTGCTTCCGGCAAATATGACAAAGCCGATACCGAGCGATTATTTGACCTCGCAAAAAAGGGTCGATATCCCGGCATCTTTAGCGAACTTGCCGAGTCATTCGGTATGATGATGGTCAAAGTTGAGGCCAGAGAATTTCGACTGAAACAAATCATTGAAGAATTGGAACCGACCAAAGCCAAACCGCAGGGTAACTCCGGCGGGGTGAGCGAGGGATGAAATCGGGCAAAACGACCTTCTAAACAGTGAGTGGGAACAATTGAAGCCTGAAAACAAAAATCAAAACGACGCAAAGAAACATAACTTTGTTTCAGTCTCAAAAAAAACGTTCCCTCCAGAAAAGCGTGATAAGCCCGGAATGCTCAAGCGGTTCCTGGGTTGGATAGCTAAAGGAGCGGATAAATCGAATATGGGTAAAGCATCGTGCCCGACCTGAAAGATCAAGCGTTAGTGATCCTCCAGGCCGGAGGTTATGGGGAAAGTGTAAAAAGGGGAAAAAACTTTGAAATGCGAGCGTTGTAAGACGGTTGTAGCTGAAGGTGAACAAAGAGCGCTTCATGGCCAGATTCTTTGCGAAGATTGCTACATGGATCTTCTTTCTCCGCTGAGGGTATGTGACCCGTGGGCAGTTCATAGCGCCATGACATTTGTGAAGGAGGAAGCCGCCAACCTCAAATTGACCCCCGTTCAGCAAAAAATAGTTAATATTCTCGAGAAAGAAGGACCTCAAGAACCGGAGAATTTGTGTGAGCGGCTACAAATAAAAGAGACAGATCTTGAAAGAGATATTGCCGCCCTGCGCCACATGGAAAAAATAAGGGGTGAACTAAGGGGCGGGAAAAAATTAATACGCCTGTGGTGACATGTGTTAATCAAAAAACTAAAATATACATCTCGGGGGTACCATGTGTTCGAGCACCTCATATGAACATTTGACGAATGCGGAAGTCGGAATGTGGCCTCCGGCCTCTCCGAGCTGTAGGCTCTACGATAAAATGAGAAAGAAGGTCTCCTTTGAGGAAATACCTCAACTGTGTTAATCAGTTAGCGGATAAAGAAAAAAAATTAACACAAAGAAAGGAGACCCAAATGAAAGATAGCATTTATGATCATTATATTGCAATAGATTGGTCCATTAAAAATATGGCTATTGCACGTATGACAAAAAAATCGAATAAGATTACGGTGATTGATGTTGATTCGGATATTGAAGATCTGCAGGCCTATTTGAAAAATCTTAGAGGAACCAAAATATTAACAATAGAAGAAACGACCACTTCACAGTGGTTGTATACCGAGTTGAGAGAATATGTGGACAGGATAATAATCTGTGATCCCAACCGAAACAAGCTTTTGAATGAGGGCGCCAAAACAGATAAGATCGATGCCAGCAAATTGGTACAACTTTTGAAAGCCGGGCTGATAAAGGAAGTCTATCATTCTACTGATAAGTTTTTGTATTTACGTCGAATTGTTAGTGGTTATGAAGATCTGATCAAAGCCGGGGTTCGGTTAAAAAATCAACGATATTCATTGTTAAGGATTTGTGGCAAAAGTGGCAACGAGAAAATAGGCAGTAGATTCGGCGGCCAAGGCGAGCAATTTGTACTGGAATGTTTGGATAGGCAAATCGAAGCCTACGAGAAAGATAAGCAAGGTTATGAGATGCAATTTACCAAGCTTGCCCGGAGTTACTCTGAGATAAAACATCAAAAGAGTTTGCCAGGTATTGGTGTTATCAACGCGGTAAAGATCGTTGCCCGTGTCGTCACTCCTTATAGATTTCCTGATAAGGGGCATTACCTGAGTTACACGGGGCTGATCAAGCTGGCAAAGATAAGCGGAGGGCGAAGCTACGGCAAAAGGAATCCCAGATACTCAAGGCAGTTAAAAAGTGTTTATAAGTCAGGGGTGTTGGCTGCTATCGGAGGCAATAATCCAATTAATGATTACTATAATTCTCTCATCCAAGATGGCTATGCGCAACATAACGCAAGACAGAAAGCCTGTCGTAGATTAGCGATTTTAAGCCTCGGGGTTTTTAAAAGTGGCAAGAGATACCAACCTTACAGGAGGAATCATGTAAAAGGCGCTAAGGAAGGCACATCAAGCCTATAAGTATCGTATTTAAAAGCAATCTCATTAAAAGTGGACAACGGTCTTATAGGTGAGGGGAGAGAGCTCAAGTCCGGCTCGTAACACACCTGCTCTGGCAGGTGATCGTTCAGCTCTACGATTAGCCCCCCCTCTACTCCTGGAATTTATCGTAGCCCATTCCATGGCAGGAAATATTATCGGTTGTGGATAGAGAGCTCAGATAGGCGGGTAAGGAGTACTGAAATAGCCTTTTTATAGCCTTAAGATAAAGCAAGATCCGTTAAGATTGGAAAAAATGAGGTTTCAAAATACGGCATCAAATAGGCCAAGTCCGGAGACCGTAAGCAAGAAAAAAAACATTTTTTTGCTAAGGGTGGAATGTTTTTGCTTGACTTACTTTCTCATAGGCGAGCCGGAAGCCGTAGGGATCATAGGGGCCTACGCCCCGGAGGGAATGCGGAAGGATAGATTTTTGATGACAGGACTGCCCTTGCACAAAATTCCTGCGCCGATATGTTAACTTAGCATTAAACGTTACCGAGCGTTACTGTCTGCCAAAATGTAACGTTATCCCACCCTGATATCCAAATGCTGTCAGGTCTTTCGTTCAATCCCCTGTAGTAACAATCAGTTAATTTTTAGTTTATTTTACAAGCACTTATAAATCCAAATATCCGCTGAACATGCATGTTTACAGCCATGGCATCAATCGTGCAATTTGTTTGAATAAAGGACTTGAACCTCAAAAGCATTCACGACGGCGAAACACAGTTCGTCGCTCAAAACGAATATTCAACCAACGAAAAGGAGGAAAAGAAAATGTTTAAAAAAATCTTGTTTGGATCCTGTTTAACGGAATACTGTGATCATATCTTTAACTATGCCTTTAATCTGGCCAAAGAAAACGATGCCAAACTCTGGATCTACCACGGACTGGGCCGCCTGAATTTGAGTGAAGAAAAAGTGCTTGAAACCATAAACCAGGCCGAAGCGAAGGTCAAGGAAGTCTATGTTGATAAGATGAAAAAACAGGATTTTACCAACTACGCGATCAATGTGTCCGATGGGGATGTTGTCAGCGAAATTTCCAAACTGGCTCGCAATGCCGGAATAGACGTGATGGTCATGGGAACCTCGACCAATGCACCGATTGAGTTGGGAGAAAGTGCCAATACAGGTCCTTTAGGACCGATTACGGCTGAAACAATTTTGTGGGCTCCCTGTCCCGTCATCATTGTGCCACCGGCTCTGGTACCGGGCCTGGCACGCGGATAACCCGAAACCTGATTATAGGAAGTGATCCATGTACGCACTTATTTATGATGAACACGACCTTGCCAAACCCAAAAAATCGGATACCGATTAAGGCAATTAAACGCTAGGGCTGAAGAATCCTTGTCGCAAGATTTTATCCACTTGCTCCCCAGGGCTGAGCACAACCAGAAAGGAGGACACTATGGCCGTACAAGTGCTAATTCGAAGAAAAATTATGGAAACTAAAGCGAAAGAGGTGTCTCCGCTCATCGTAAAATTACGGTCGCTTGCTACGATTCAGCCCGGCTATATTTGCGGCGAAACCCTGAACTGCATCGATCCGCCGGGCCGCAAAGAATATTTGGTCAGAAGCACGTGGCATTCGGTGGAAGATTGGAACAACTGGCTGCACAGCAAAGAAAGATCCACCGTAAATGATCAGATCGATCAATTATCACAAGAAAAAGCAGAATACGCGATCTATGAACCGCTGGTGGGCGGCATCATTCCGGCATCAAATATCCAAGGGGAAAAATGAAAAAAGATATTCTGGAGATAAATGACCGCACGTTTGATTCTCAAGTCCTGCAATCCGGCAAACCGGTAGTGTTAGATTTATGGGCCCCCTGGTGTGGCCCCTGCAATTCAATCGAACCGGTGGTTGAAAAACTGGCTGAAGCTTACGGCGATCAAATCCGTTTTGCCCGATGCAATGTGGACCATAATCCAAAGACTCCCGATAAATATGGAATTAAAGGCATCCCCACGCTGATGTTTATTGAGGGAGGCAAGCTGGTCGATAAACTCACCGGGCTGGTGCCGATGTCAATAATTGAAGATGCCATAAGGAAATGTTTGTCAGGATCTGAGCTGGCCGAGCCGTTATCGCCGGAAATCCACTAATGATTGAATATTGAATAGTTAAGGTCCACCTCTCTCCGAGCTGGAAGCTCTACGAGCCGGAAACCGGCGGATCAATTGTAAAAAGAGCTATCCAAAAAATGACGGAGCGAAGCGATTCCTTCATTCGTCAATAGTCATTTTCTTTGTTCCGGCTTGTCCGGGTTAGGAGGTATTAAAGTGAATAATATATCGTTTGCTGACATCGCCATTGTATCCTGCGGGACCTTGAGCCTTGAACTCAATTATCTAAAAAAGGAAGGGTTTCTGGATACCTCCCATCTGTTTTTTACAACACCGGGCCTCCATGAAGATATTCATGAGCTTGAAGCGCAGCTGATACAGCGAATTAACAAGGCCAAAGAAAAGGCGACCAAGGTGCTGGTTGTGTATGGCGGTAAATTCTGTTATGTCAACGCTGATGAGCCCACCCGCACCATGCAAAAAATCATTGAAGAACAGGGTCACGGTGTTGCAAGGATCCAGGCTACTCATTGCATGGACATAATCGCCGGCGAAGCCGAACGCGAATCAATCGCAAAGGAACTTGCCGGGGACGAAAAGGTCTGGTGGATGACACCGGGCTGGATCCAATTTCGCCACAAGGTTTTTAAGGACTGGGACAAAGGCCTGGCCAACGAAAATTTTCCCCGGCATACCGGCGGCGCGATTGTATTGGACGGTATTGGCTACGTCGATCAGTATATGGCCGAGCAACCGGAAGCATTTTTAGAATACTCCGACTGGATGGGGATTCCCATACAGGGTTATCCGGTGACGCTGGACCGTTTGAAATCACTATTGGTGGAGCAAGCCAAGATACTCATGGGAGTTAAGTAGATGCCCAGGTCCAGAAGGCCCGGCACTGGTTCCTCCCTGAAAGGGAGTGTTTGTTTCATTACATAAAAGTGCCTAAAGTGCGCTAAAGTGACTAAAGTTGTGGAATACTGTCGATTTAAAAAAAGACAGAGCATAGCGATTCATTAACTTTAGCTCACTTCAAATTTTAGTTCACTTTTAACTTTTCCGGTTCATCCGGGATAGGAAAGAACACATTGAAATGACGGGGATATGAAAGTGAATGGGCAAAATGATGACCACCTATTGAGTGAAGAAAGGGCGATTAAGCAACAACTGGAAGAACTAAAGTATAGGGTGTCTCAGCTTCACGACGATATCCCCTGCCTGAAGCAGTGTTCCCGTCTGAGCGATCTTTTACAAAAAATGTACGAAATACGGGTGGGACTCAATCAATTAGAACAGGACCTGTTACAGACCCATCTCAAATGTTGTATCTCTCCGAATATAAAAGTTCCGGGGGAGGTTATCCTTGCACTATCAAAGCTGAGTGAGAAACGTCACGGCGTAATCATTGCGATGGAGAATAAAGACAACCTGGATGAGCATCTGCAAGGGGGCGTTATTATTGATGCTGCTGTCAGTGCGCCACTATTAGAGAATATCTTTTACCCGGGAAGCCCGCTTCATGACGGGGCCGCTATTATCCGGGATTCAAAAATCCACAAAGTAAATGTCTTACTTCCTTTGGCGCCCCATACCTCAGAACTGGAAGCCCTCGGTCTTGCAAGCCGCCACCGGGCAGCCCTCGGTCTCAGCCAGGTAAGTGATGCCCTGATTATTGTTGTGTCTGAGGAGAAGGGCTGGATTTCGATGGCACTTCAAGGCCAGCTATATCCGAACCTGGGTACATTTGCGCTACTCGAAAAACTCGGGGATAAAACGGAGGATGGCATCCGGAAAATTAAACCCTGATTGACAATTGTAATCGGCATCTCACCGGATTTAGGCATTCACGGCATGGGCAAATTTCATATCAGCGCCATTGATGGCGTCAATTACATCGACAACCGCATCGGACCATCCCAACGGCATAAAATGGATGCCCTGGCACATTGGTCTGATCTCACGGGTGAATCTGGCCATCATTTCGGCTGATTTTATCTTACGCTCCCGGGCTTCGACTGAACCGATCTCATCAATCCAGTCCTGGGGAACCTTGATCCCGGAAACATTGGCATTCATGTATTTGCCCATCCCGGGGGATTTGAGAAAAACAACGCCCGCCTGGATAGGCCGCCCTAATTTTTCTGCTTTTTTAATGAATCTTTCGAAGACGTTGACATCATACACGGCCTGGGTCTGAAAGAACTCGGCGCCGGCCTCAATTTTTTTCTCCATCTTCATCAGCTGCAAATCAAGGGGTTCAAAATTGGGGTTGACCACCGCACCGATGGTCATATCGGGCGGATTTTGAATCTCATTGCCGATCATGTCATGGCCTTCTTTCAATCCGGCCGCAATTTTTACTAGTTGCACCGAATCAAGATCGAACACATTCCTGGCATCTTTGTGGTCGCCCAGACTGGCGTGATCGCCGGTCAGCAGCAACATGTTGTCGATTCCCAGCGAATAGGCGGTTAAGATATCGGACTGCAGGGCGATGCGATTGCGGTCCCGGCAGGTAAGTTGATAGATCGGTTCATGGCCGTTTTCCTTCAGCTTCACACAGGCTGCCAGAGAGCCCAGTTTCATCACAGCGCTCTGGTTATCGGTAACGTTCACTCCGTGGACCCGGCCTCTGAGCACCTCGGCCTCCTTGACACATACGGGATCGATCTGCTTGTCCCTGGGAACAGTCCCTTTTACCGGCCCGACCTCACCGGTAATGACAAATTCACCCTTGCTAAAAAGCTCAGTTAATTTCATTATGTTATCTCCCTGTTTATTTTCATAAAATACCAGATGGTATTTAATCCTGATTGCTCACGGTTACGCTGGATCCCTGGGAACAGAACGTCGCCTCATGGGGACTGACGATCAAGGTTCTGGAACGCGCCCATTTTGCATTGTGCTTAGGCGCCATATAGCCTTTTATCAGATCAAGACGACCCAAGTTTTTGAGGCGTTCATAAATTAATATCCATCCGCAGTCCCGATTTTTGTCTACCTCGCATTTTCCGTCTTCAGCACCGCCGCAGGGACCGTTTAGAAGGCTTTTCGCGCAAAGGGTAATGGGACAAAGTCCTCCGGTAAATTCCACGATGCATTCACCACAGAGCGAACAGTATTCATTAATTTCCGTTGCCGATACGGTTTCTCCGCCGAAAATGGTATCGCATCCGGGATGCACCATGCCGCCATCGGTGGCATCGATGACCGTATGCACGCCCTGGCCGCAGCCCAGGACCAGAAAAGAATCCGCCTCTTTGACCTGGTCGGCATAATCTTCCATCAGCACCTTGCGGGTATGGTCCAATTTGCACAAGGACATGCCTTGCGGTCCCGGCACCGTATACCCCGCAACTTTAAAGCCTCTTTTGAGCAGACGCCCGGCCATGTTCGCGGTTTCTTCCTCGCCACCGGAATGGCATTTCCAGGCGCAATTGTTACACCCGACAACGAACACCTTTTCACCGGGTTTGATGAATTTGACAATCTCTTCAATGGGTTTTTGAATTGTAGCGTGCACTTAATTTTCTCCTTTTTTTTAGAATAGACCTTTTTCCGCTTTTTATACCCAGTCTTCCAACATTCCATCATTCCATACGGCTTACCAAGAGAATGCCCGCAAAAAGCACCGTGATTCCAATAAATTGTAGAAATTCTGATATATTTAATTATCTCTTCCCGCAAAGGGCGCATGCATACCATCTCCGCAGCTTTTCCGAATGAACTGCCGCGCAGCAGAGCTGATGGGATATCCCAAATAGCGAATTTCTATTCTATCGAAGCACGCTTCGGGGGATTAACCCCTAAAGATTTGGTATCGCCCTACGAAGATTAGATTCATCTGTGCAGTCTATGAAATTTGTGGATTCAAGTTCCGCAATTTTCGACAATCCGCAATGCGGCATTAATCCGAATCAGGAATCCGATCTCCCATCGGAATTTCTTCACCCGGCGCCCAGGTGTCAAAAGATTTCGCCGTCAATTTATCACCTGCGTGCACCCGGTCGTACACCCAGACAATCCGGGTATTGCATTCCCAAACTCTTCTGCCCAGCTTATCTTGCCGTTTTTTCAAAGCTTTTTCGGCAGTCTTTCTGGTCTTGTGTACGGAGATAACTTCCTTTTCGACGTCTGCCGGTTCGAATCGGTCATAAATCAATGCGTACATAACAGAACCTCCCTTTGGGTTGAATTAGCGCCCTTTTTATAATGAGTTGTCCGACATTTTGCCCTTTATTCGAAAAAACGCTTCTCGTATTTAACCGCCGCCAGGTCGAACTCCCTATACAGTAACTTCAATTGAATTTAAATCCGCTATTTTTTGCCTCCTTAGTTAGGTTTCACCGATTGTTTTTTTTTCAGTGTTATGCGATATGAGGGCTCGTCACCCGACATCTCCTCGAGACTGACCAGTTCATAGCAAGAATCCGGTAAAACTTTGAAAAGATCTGCCCGTGTATTCGGGTCGCTCCAACAGACTTCCAGCGTTTCACCGGGGTCCATCAATTTAAGCTCCTGGATCACTTTAAGAAGTGAAAAAGAAACGATGGCACCTCGTAGATCAAGCTTGTGTTGCATGACTTCCCTCTAACAGACAACTCTGAAGTATTTAATATCCCTTTCAGCAAGTTCGATGCCATGTCATTTGAAATTCCGATGCCGGGTTTGAGCTTGAGAGTTTATGGATAATATCATGTTCTGTAATTACAATATGTTAAGTCAATCTATGGCATGGTTGACAGGATAACTTCAAAAATCCAAGCCACGTCTGCACATACCTATTGCCAGCAAAGTGTTAAAAATGTTAATAATGGTTAAAATTAGCACATGTTAAAATTTTAACAGGAGAAATTCAACATGGTCGAACAGGAATTAAACAGATATTGGAAAACGGTGGTCAACACCATCCAGGATGGTGTCATGATCGTAGACACTGACGGTACCATTGTCTCCGTAAACAAAGCCTTAGAAAATATAACCGGGTACAGCTATGACAAACTTATTGGAAAACCATGTACAATATTAAACTGCAATATTTGCGAGATTGCTCGCGAGGCCAAAGGTAAAAAATGGTGCAGCCTTTTCAGAACGGGTGCGGTAAGTAAACGAAAATGCGCCCTGATGAAAAAAGATGGCGCCTATATCCATGTGCTGAAAAACGCGTCCCTGCTGCGTGACATCAATGGCCAGGTGATGGGGGCGGTGGAGACCATGACCGATATTACGGAGTTAATTGAAAAAGATACCCAAATCGAGGCCTTTCGCCGTGAGCTGCAGACCGAAAACGGTTTTCACGGAATTTTAGGTGCCTCCGCGTCCATGCAACAGGTATTTGATTTGATCAGCAATGCCTCTCATTCGGACGCACCGGTGATTATTTTTGGTGAAAGCGGCACCGGCAAAGAGCTGGTGGCCAAGGCCATTCATGATACCGGAACCCGCAGAAAAAAGCCTTTTGTAAAGGTCAATTGTGCCGCCTTGACGGAGTCACTGCTGGAAAGCGAGCTATTTGGACACGTTAAGGGCGCCTTCACGGGGGCTTATCGCAGCCGTGAGGGCCGATTCGAGGCGGCCCACGGTGGGGACATTTTTATGGATGAAATCGGAGATTTACCCCTATCCACCCAGATCAAGATGCTGCGCGTGCTGGAGGAAAAGGTCATCGAGCGTGTCGGTGACAACCGGCCCATTCACATCGATGTCAGAATCATCTCGGCCACCAACCGCAATCTGAAACAACTGGTGGAACAGGGCAGTTTCAGGGAAGATTTCTTTTACCGGATTAACGTCATACCGATTATAGTACCGCCTTTAAGAGAACGGGCGGGAGATATTCCATTGCTGGCCGATTCATTTTTTCATCGCATCCAGCTTAAAAACCAAAAAAAAATTATGGGAATTTCCAATGAAGCCATGGAGTTACTGATGGCATGCGACTGGCCCGGCAATGTCAGGGAATTAAAAAGTGCTTTTGAGTATGCTTTTGTCACCTGCCAGGAATTACTGATCCAGCCCCATCATTTTCCGCCGGCCGTCACCTCTGCCCAACCCGCTGTTAAAAATACCTCAAAACCACCTTTCAATCGTGCCGATAGGAAAAAGAAGCAGCTGATCGAGGCCCTCGAACGTGCCGACGGGAACCAGTCCCGGGCGGCCGATATCTTGGGGGTTTCGCGGGTCACAATCTGGAACCGGATGAAAAGATACGGTATTACGGCACAGAAAAATATCAACATCTAAGTTTTGGCATTAAATTTGCCGTTATTTCTATGCACAGGGGTTATTACTTGGCATTTGCTTCTATTTAAATGGCCGCCATTCTAGATCTCATTCGGGTGCTTGTATTTAGCAATTACTGGATCTGAATAATTTTGATCATATGATCATAATATTTATTGACATTATGTATATCAAGTTTTATATTATAGTCAAATGATCATAACAGGAGAGATAATCCATGCCGCGTCCTAAAAAACCGAGATTTGTATCCGGTTATCCAACCCTAACAGCATTTATTCCCGAAGGTGTTCCGGTAACCGGTGAGGTTTATCTATCCGTTGAAGAACTCGAAGCCATCCGGTTGAGCGATTTTGAAGGTTTGGATCAGGAAGCCGCCGCCAATCTGATTGAAGTATCCCGGCAGACCTATGGCAGAATTTTAGCCCATGCACGCAGCATTATTTCAGAGGCTCTGGTAACCGGCAAAGCCTTGAAAATAGAAGGTGGCGACTATGTGTTTCGAGGCATGGGCAGGCGCCACCACGGCGGCAGGGGTCAAGGCCGGGGTCAAGGCAAGGGCCGAGGCAGACAGTCTTAACAAATTAACCAGTCAACCATTTTACTCATTAACGATACCGAAAGGAGGTGAGCAATATGCCACAGGGAGATAGAACAGGTCCCCAGGGCCAGGGCCCAAAAACAGGACGCGGCATGGGAAAATGCGGTTCTAAAAGCGGAAACCCTGCGCCACAGGGTCAAGGTGGTCGGGGAACCGGCCGGGGTCAGGGCCAGGGAGCCGGCAAGGGTCAAGGCCGGGGTCAGGGCAAAGGGCGAGGCACCGGACAGGGTCGCGGCAGGCAGTCTTGACATTTTAACAAATCAACCAATCAACTTATCAATGACAATTGAAGGAGGTGATCTTATGCCAGGATTTGATCGAACAGGACCCATGGGAGCCGGAGCTATGACCGGCGGTGCCAGAGGCCGTTGCAACCCGGCGACAGCAGGAAATATTCCTGCCTATGCCGGCGGTTACGGCTATGGGCGTGGTCTGGGGCTAAGACGCGGTTTCAGAGGCGGATACGGCCCCGGTAGGGGCTGGGGACGCGGCTACGGCAGAGGCTACGGGGGCAATCCACCTGCTGCCGGCCCGGCCTATTCAATGGACGCAACCGGTGAGATGGACATGCTAAAGGCTGATGCCGATTACATGCAAAATTCATTGGATGCCATTAAAAAACGCATTGAGGAGCTGAGTGTCAAACCTGCCGAAGCGTCTTAAAACGGCTGCAGCATGGGGAGGCTGAATGATACTCTATGAATTAAGGGGTGGTAATTGGACTGCCCCTTAATTTTTAGCTCGCCTGGGGACAGTTTCCGAAGCAGTAATGAGAAGCATAAGACTGTTGGCGAGAAGAAACGATGAGTATATGCTCATAAAAACTCTGGGTGCTGCCGGATTGGTTGTCAAGCATTTTTTTTGATCAGCGAAATAAATCGGTGTATATTGGGGAAGGCAGTCAGTAAGACGTAAGAACGTCCATTATCTATAAGGAAACCGGGCAATGAAAGGCGGATGGAATTTATTGATCTGAATATTTGAATCCTTGGGCTTTATGCTGGCTTTTGCAGGGGAATTTCCCACTTTTTCATATACTTCCATACCGCCGTGCGGCTGACACCAAGTCGGCGGGCAACCTCCGCTTTGTTCCAGCGACTGGTCTCCAGCAGTTCCATCAGCTCTTCTTTTGACAGATCCTTTCCGATTCTGGCCTTTTTTGCGTCAGCGCCGGCAATTGCTCCCGGCCGGCATTCGTCTCTGGGCTGCCGAATTTCAAGCGGTAGATCCGATATTTCAATCTGATCCCGGTTGCATAGGACGAAGGCATGCTCAATGGCATTTTCAAGCTCGCGAACATTCCCGGGCCAGGAATGATCCATAAAAACGCGCATGGCATACTGTGAGATGCCTTTGATGTCTTTACCGGTTTTGCGGTTTTGACGTGCGATGAAATGCCGCGTCAAAAGCGGGATGTCATCTTTGCGTTTTCTAATAGGCGGTAAAACAATGGGAAAGACCTTCAGCCGATAGTAGAGATCATCTCGAAAATGTCCTTCCTGGACACGGCGGTATAGATCCCGGTTGGTGGCCGCCATGATCCGTATATTGACCTTGCGGGTTTTTGAATCACCCACGCGCTCGATTTCACGCTCCTGCAACACCCGCAGCAGTTTTACCTGAATATAGGGGCTGATCTCGCCGATTTCATCAAGGAATACGGTTCCGCCATCGGCTTCCTCAAATCTTCCAGTGCGATGATTGGTGGCGCCGGTGAAGGCGCCTTTGACATGTCCGAAGAGTTCGCTTTCCAGCAGCGATTCTGTTAGGGCCGAACAATTGACCGCTATCAGCGGGGAAGTTTTACGCATGCTGCGCTGATGGATCGCTCCGGCGACCAATTCCTTGCCGGTTCCGCTTTCGCCCATGATTAATATCGTCGCATCACTGGCGGCGGCGGCATTGATGGCAGCAAACACCTTCTGCATTTCGTGGCTTTTGCCGATCAGGTTATCCAGACGGTGCTTTTCGCCCAACCGGATCAAGGCCTCCTCGGCTTCCTGACGGGCCCGGGTTATTTCGCTGAGATCGGTGACGGTTTCAACCACACCGATAATCTTTTGATTTTCATCCCGCACCACTCGGGCGTTTTTGATGACCGGCACATGATGCCCGGCTTTATGGGTTAATATACATTCTTTCGCCTCGGATTTCCCCTCTTTGAGAATCTGACAGCTGCGAATGCCAGAGGGACATTTTTTACCGAAACATCGGCTGCATTTTAAAATCTGACACGTCTTGCTCATGGCCTCATCGGCCGTATACCCGCTGATATGCTCCATCGAACGATTCCAGGAAGTAACCCGTCCGTCTTTGTCAAGGGTGAAAACGCCATCGGCCATGGTGTCGATAATCTGATTAATAAAATAAACGTTCCAAATGCGGTGGGTATTTGAGTTCACAGCAATCTCCACTTCGTTTCGGTTTGAACGTCGACTATCGTTACCAAGTGTAACCTTGGATAGTACCCACGGATCGAGGGCATGTCAACCGGAAACCGAGATATTCCAGGCGTTACCAAACGTTAACTATTTTAAGAAGTAACGTTATTATATTTGATCTCCTGACACACGGAATCATTTTACACATAGGCCTTTAGCTCTTGGAAAATTATTTTTTTATTATTTTTAAGTAGTTAGAGTATTCAACATTTTATTGCGTGTTAGAGTCGGCTTTTGGCATACAAATTGAATTTAGATATAGATAAGTACATAAAGATAATGGATGTGAACTGTAGATCAATGCCAGTATTTTTAGTCTTCGAAACGATTACCCTACTGGCAAACAACTAACCAATCAAAGAGAAAGGAGAGTATCATGAAAGCACGAAATTGTTGTAAAACCATGCAAGCAGAGCTGACGGCCTGGAAAGCCAATGTTTATGATATCGTTCGTAAAATGGAAGAGCTGCCCGGCGGGGAAAGAGAAAAGATTCTTCCCAATATCGAGGACTTGCATATATTGATTTCGGAGATGGATGATCGGATCGAATATGTCCGGGATAACTGCACCCCCGAAACCGGGATCGACGATATCAGAACCGAAAGGGATGAATTCGATAAACATCTGGCAACCTTGCGCATCAAAACTGATGAAGCCATGCGGGGGCTGGGCGCCGGCAATTTCGGTGGCTGAAGATATGCAGGCTTGCCCTACCACCGATGACAACAGGCAGCGGCGGAAACGCCGCTGTGTGTTATTGTGCGCAATAATTGGAGGAATGGAATATCATGTCTGCGAATATTCAGGAAGTCAATGAAACCAATTTTAATAATGTGGTTTTAAAGTCTGATATACCGGTGCTGGTGGATTGCTTGGCCCCCTGGTGTATGCCCTGTCGGGCCCAGCAACCCATTCTGGAAAAGGTGGCCGACGAATTACAGGGTAAGGCGCTGGTTACTTCTTTGAATATTGAAGAGAATCGCGACACTGCGTATCGGCTGAACATACACAGTATTCCCACACTGGTCATCTTTCAAGGCGGGGAGGAGACCCGGCGCTTTATCGGGCTTCAAAAAGCGGATTCATTGACCAAAGCGCTGGAGGAGGCACTCCTCTAACGGCAAAAATACATAACCGGAAAGGAAACGTAATTTATGGATGAATTTACCTCGGCTCTTTCCTTGCCCCATACAAATTTGAAGGACTTTCCCATCGTTGTGGCGAATTAGAGAACTTAAGAATCTAATGGAAGTTTCACTACCTGAATACTGAGGAGGAATTAAAAGGTTGGCAAAAAACAGCTGTTTCTTTTTGCCACCCATGGCGCGGCGGCCGGCTCGGATCACGCCCTCAACGCCATGGACCACGCCAAGTCCCTGGCCACCGAAGCAGACATCCTTGGGACATACAGCTGTCAGGGTGAGGTGAATCCAAAAGTCTTGGAAAAAGCGAAGAGCAAACCCGAGCCTCCGGTCTGGATTGCCGATGCCCCCAATGCCTCCGGCCATCCCGATGAGGCCGATATAGAAGTGTTGAAACATCAGATAGCCCAATTATGGACGACGACAAACTAAGACCAGTAAATCACTGCTGATCTACTCCCTTGATTGTCTCAAGCCATCCCTGATCGTTATCTTTGCGTTACTATCCCCATTGTTTAACGGTCATTTGAGGTTTCTCCTCATCATTGAAATAGTTTCTTCCAGGGCCGAAGCTGGAGTTCCTGCCAGTTGGTTAGCGCCAGATACAATGCACCTACCGCCAGTTCCGCACAGTGCGTATTCTGCGGCGGCAGCGTTTCCAGGTAAGAAATCACAGCTTCCGCTGTAATTTCCCAGGCATCTTCGACTTTTCTTCCTTCTGCCAGCTCGGCCACCGTATTGGCACAGGCGTTGGTATTCATGCAACCGTCGGTATCAAAACAAACCGACTGGATGCGTCCATGGCGGATGGATAAATACACTTCCACGGTATCACCGCAGTCACCGGTTCGCTTCCCATACCCATCTGGATGCTCGATTCTCTCTCTCCGGTCATTACGGTTGGCCATCTCCAGGTAGTGCCGCGAATGATCCTGCCAGATAACAAATTTTTTCTGTTCCATTGACTTACTTAACAAAAATAATGGTAAAAAAATTAATACTTTAGACTTAGTTGAATAGTTTACTGGTTGAATGGTTGAATGGTTGATTAGATAAATCATATTCATGATTTCAGAATGTTACGGTTGTTGCTTAAAGATTTTGAGGACACAGATTTGCACAGATAACCACAGATTAATTCAAAACGCCTGGCGGCGGAACCATGTCCAGACATATGCAGCTGCCTGCATGCTAGGTGTCCTTTCTCGCCGAAGGCGAAATAAACTTTCTTTTTTAATCCGTAGTCATCTGCCTGCCCAACCTGTCCAGTTAAATGCGCGATCAAAGATGTCCGGCGCCTATTTAACCGGGATGAAATCTTTTTTGCCCTTATTTCATCGGGGTGTCCTAATTATCCTTTCTTTTGAAAAGGGATAAATCCATATTTGCAGCCACTTAACCAATCAACCCATCAACCAATCAACGATATCTGTACTTATTATAATCAATGATCGCAGACATTGCCGCCGGTCTGCAGCGTATTGTCCAGGTACTGTTTTACCAGTTCTTCAGGTGTCAGCGCCGCGGCGCCAACAATCACCTTTATATCGTTTTGGGCAAAAAGGTCCAAGGCCCTGGCACCCATTCCGCCGGCAATAATCACATTGGTACCCTGGTCATGCAGCCATTTTGGTAGCACCCCGGGTTCATGGGGCGGCGGGACCAGGGTCTCTTTGCTTTTAATCTGATTGTCTTCAACTTCCACCAGTGCGAACTCCTGGCAATGCCCGAAATGAGCGGTAAGTTTCCCTTCGGCTAACGGTATTGCAAACTTCATAATAATTTTCCTCCTAGTTAAGTTGATGTTTATACATAAATCTTTTCTGTTAAACGCTGCCAGGTGCTTCGAATGGCATCTCCTACCGATGATCTGCCATCATATTCAAAAACAGTTTGAGCCTGAATCATGGCCTTGGTAAAAATCGGATCAAAAGGAATTCGGCCCAAACAGGATAGCCCTTTTTCTTTGGCATAGGTTTCAATTTCCCGGGTCAATTCCAAATTGAGATCAAATTTGTTGACACAAATCATAGCCGGGACCTTAAAATGGGCGGCCAGCTGGGCCACCCGCTCCATATCGTGTTTACCGGAAACAGTGGGTTCGGTGACAATCAGTACCGCGCTGGCACCGCCGATGGAGGCAATCACCGGACAACCTACCCCCGGGGGACCATCTGTGAGAATCAAATCCAGGTTCTTAGCTTCGGCAAGCTTTCGAGCCTCCTGACGCACCAGGGTGACCAATTTGCCGGAATTTTCCTCGGCAATGCCGAGCCGGGCGTGCACCATCGGTCCGAAACGAGTGTCCGAAACAAACCATTCGCCGCACGTGTTTAGCGGAAAATCGATGGCATCTTCGGGGCAGAAATGAACACAAACACCACATCCTTCGCAGTCAATTGGATTGACTTTATAATCGGCGCTGATGGCATTGAAACGGCACATCTCCCGGCACAAACCGCATTCGGTGCATTGGTCTGGGTTGATCACGGCGGTATTTCCCGACTGAAAATCCGTCTGCTGAATCACTTTGGGATTCATTATTAAATGCAGATCGGCTGCATCCACATCGGCATCACAGAGAACCATATTTTCAGCCAACGAGGAAAAAGCAGCCATGACGCTGGTCTTGCCGGTTCCACCCTTGCCGCTGATGACAATTAATTCTTTCATGAAGGTTGCTCCACAAAACGGAAAATTTCTTTAATTTTCTGATAAAGTTCCTGAAATTTTTCCTTCCACTCCGGCATCACGTCCACGATCATATCGCCACGGGAATAGGCCTCGGCGATTCGTCGATCAAACGGAATCTCCAAGAGAACGGGCAACTTTTCACTGGTTGCGTATTCTTTGACTTTATCGTCCCCGATATCAGAGCGATTGATGACCAGTCCGCAGGGGATATTAAGAATCCTGGCGGCACCCACCGCCAATTTCAGGTCGTGAAGACCAAATGGTGTCGGTTCAGTCACCAGCAAAATAAAATCGGCCGGCTTCATGGTTACGATTACCGGGCATGAAGTACCCGGTGGGGCATCCACAATGGTGAGTTTGGCCGGATCAGCATAAGATAACACTTCTTTAATCAAGGGTGGCGACATGGCTTCGCCCACTCTCAATTTCCCGTGGATGAATTCGACGCCGTTGTGACGACCTTTTTGAAGGACCCCCAATTCCCGGCCCTTTTCCGTAATGGCCTTTTCCGGACAGACCGCCATGCAGCCGCCGCAACTGTGGCAAAGCTCTTCAAATGGCAACACCGTCTCACCAACGACCACAATGGCTTTAAACACGCAGATGTCTCCGCATTTCCCGCACAGGGTGCATTTGTCCATATCGATTTCGGGGACCGGGGTAGTGACGGTTTCAGTCCGATCAAAAACAGGATGAAGAAATAGGTGGGCATTGGGCTGTTCGACATCACAGTCCAGCAATTGCACCTCCGTACCAATCGAAAGCGCCATGTTCGTCGCAACCGTGGTTTTACCGGTGCCCCCTTTTCCGCTGGCAACGCTGATAATCATGGATATAGCCTCTATTTACAAAATAATTGGGCATTTGATGGTTTAAAAATCAAAGCGTACTGAATTGTTGAGCAATTTTTTCCAATCAACCGGTCAACTATTCAACGATGTCTGACATTACTTCACAATTCAGTATTCTAGATTCTATTTTTAATTTTTCCTCAAACTTCATCGACCCGTCCGTCCACCGCCCCCCATGCCACCACCTCTACCGCCGCCCATTCCTCTACCGCGACCCATACCCCGGCCTTGTCCCCCGCCCATACCTCCCATTCCGGCGTGAGCCGCCACGCTGGCTTCGGTGGTGGGGGTCAGCTTCCCATTCTGGTAGGTTTCCACGATGTCCTTCACTGAACCAGCTTGCCCGACGTACACTTGAACTCCTGCAGCAGACAGCGTTTGCATCGCATTGGGGCCGCAATGGCCGGTAATCAAAGCTTTGGCTCCTTTGGCGGCAATAAATTGGGCCGACTGAATCCCGGCCCCGCCGCCCAGAGCGGCATTATCGTTGTCGAAAACCTCAAAATCCATGGTGTCCGTTTCGATAATTAGAAAATAACGGCACCTGCCAAATCGAGGATCCAGCTGGGCGGCCAAATCCTGCCCGGATGAACTAATAGCTATTTTCATCGCTCGAACTCCTTGTTGTGATATCATTGAGTGACTGATTGGTTGATTCGTTAAATAGTTGTCCATATAGACAACAATATCCCATTTAATGCTTAACGGCCTTTGCCGCAGCAGCTTCCGGGCCCTTCGCAGTCGGCCTGGTGCGGCCGCGATCCACAGCAGCCGGTATCGCTTGCTCCGGGCAACCGGGTTTGCGGTGCTCCGGATAATGAAGAATGGGCTGATACCAGTTTTTTGAGTTTTGGACTGCCGCAGAAAGAACATTGCGGTTGATCTGAGGAAACGTTCATCAGCAGTTCACTGACGCTTCCACAATTCTCACAGTGATAATCATACAGGGGCATGCAATTCCTCCTTTCGTAATTAAACCCAGTGACCTTCCACATCTGCCTCCGGGGAGATTTCAAGTTCCCCATTATTAAATTGCTCGATGGCATCTTTCACCTTCCCCCTGGCGCCGGTCATAATTATAATGCCGGCATTCTGCAGCACCTTAAAGGCCTTCGGCCCGCAGTGGCCTGTAATCAGTGCATCGACGTGGTGGTCGGCGATGGTCTTGCCGGCCTGAATTCCAGCACCCTGGGGAAGATTAAGGTTCTGGCTGTTTTCCACAACTTCAAACGTCATCGTCTCTGGATCAACCATAATAAAATGTGCCGCCCGCCCGAAGCGTGGGTCCAAATTAGAGTCTAATTCCTTGCCAGTTGATGTAATTGCTAATTTCATTATTTAAATTCCCTTCGGTTTCAGCTTTTTGAGACTGGGTAACTATCTAATATGATATTTATTCTTAATATAGTAGGTTTCATATTATGAGTATATGCTCATTACAACATTAAGTGTTGTCGGATCGGTTGTCAAGCATTTTTTTTAAAGTTCAGCTAAATAATCAGGTTATTTGATTTCTCATGCTCTCTGCCTGCTTTTGTAAGGGGATATCCCACTTTTTCAAATACCTCCATACCGTTGTGCCGCTGACACCGAGTCAGCGAGCAACCTCAGCTTTGTTTCAGTGACTGGTCTCCAGCAGTTTCATCCGTTCTTCCTTTGACAAATCCTTGCCGATATTGAACAGTGTCCTGCGGGGCCTTGGGTCTGGAACTGAATCATTTGAAAAAGGACTCGATCATCTGGCGATGGTCTTGCACAATTCGCCGCATACTGGTGATGGTGTTGTTTTCCAGTGAGCCGGTGAAATAATAATTTCCAATGCCCAATACCTAGAACAAATGGAATCAAAGGCACCAGGATCATGCCGGAAAGAATTACCTTTTTTAAACCCGTATATGGATTCTGTTAGATCAGCCACCCTGCTCTAATTCGTTTCTGCCGGTCGGACCGTACTGACGCCCTGCACCATTTTTCACCAACGGCAAGAAGGTTCAACCAAAATGTCGTAAACCACCTGTTTCAAACGTTCTACGCTGCTACCCTTTTTTTCCACAAAAAAGAGCTCTTCCATATCTTTGGAACCATCCCCATACTCCGACGCGTAGGTATGCACCACCACCGGCAGCGCCGGAACCCGATTCAGAAGATGATGCAGCATATGGCTTTCATCAGCATCGGGAAGATCTGGATCCAATATGACCAGGTCAAGCGGTTCATGATGGAATGCCCGTTTAATAACTTCGCGTGCAGTGTCCGCCAATTGCACCCGATAACCTGCCGCCGTCATTTCACGTTGCAGAAATTTCCGGACATGCGGATTTCGATCGGCAATTAATATCGTAATGTCCTTTTTCACTATTTTGCCTCTTGAGCGATACAACTCAACCAAAAGCAATCTCCATGCCATGTCGGGAGATAAACATAGGTTCTATTAACTAATTGAAAAAAATATGTTTTTTTTGCTGAAGAGAATAAAGTAATTTGGAAGGAGTGGCCGAGTGTCGATTTTTTTTTACAAGTTGTAAAGTACAGTCGGCAGGAAGCTACTTCTTATCGGCGGAACCGTGATCAGGATGAAGCGAAATTAACCCCACGTATTCACCCTCGATGGAATGGATGGCCCTGAAAGAGCCCGATTCGTATGGAGTAGATGCTGTTGCCTTACTTTTTTGCCGGCATACTTTTTGCCGATAGAGATTTGACCCTGCTTATTAACCTGTTTAACGTTCAGCATAGCCATGCACTAGCACCTCCTCGTTATTAATAATGTTTTATTAATATATTTTCCTGTCAACGATCAAGTCGCTTGTTTTTACCTGAAGAGACTCTGCCAGACGCTCTATTAATAGAATTCCGGGCACATGAGTTCCCGCTTCCAGACGCGAGATGTTGGGTCTTTTGACCCCTGACATCTTAGCCAATTGATTCTGGGTTAGCCCGCATCTTTTTCGTAGTGCCTTGACCCGCTGGCCGATACGCTTACCTATTTCCGTATTGTCTGCTCTTTTTTTTCCGATTGCGATGGTCTGTATGACATCCCAGGGTACGGAGAACTCGTTGCCGCTCGCCTGGAGTACAGTAAAAACTTCTCCATCTCCTTCTATATACACCTCCAACACTTCTGAATGATCGTCCTCCGGTACTGGACGTTGCAACAAAAAAATCTCTCCGTTTTCCAGGGATACACGGAAGGCGTCTCTTTTTGGATCATATGATGCCGCCCAAATTCGGGCTGCTACGTTTTTTGAAACTTTATGTGCTAAATTCATTTTCCTGGCTCCGCTAACATGTATCCCAGATCGATCAAAGCGTTTCTTAGCCTTTTGGTTATCCGAAAATCATCAATGGGACACTGATGCTCAATATCAAACCGCCCAATATTACGGCCGGCTGAAGTAAGTATATGAACATGATAGGGCGGGTGATCACCCGCGTATGTGATAAAGATGAACCCCATGTAACGTTTCCGACCCATGAACCATATGTATCAAAACTGATACTACGAGTCAATGGATAATGTTTGAATCTCCTGAGCTTGTCTCGATCCATACCGGATCAAACCCATCGGCATGGATATACACCTTGAGAAATCCTGTCTTAGCTTTTCCCTGCGTGCTGAGAACGCTGCCAACCCGGCCACCATAGTCCCGCAAAATAAAAAAGACACGCGTTTCAGGTCCCTATCCGTGACGATCCCCACTAGCAGACCAAATTTCATTACCGGGCACTATGCATTGAACCTGTCGAAATATTTTACCTATTGCAAAAGCAAAGCGCTTTGGTTTCTTTTGTAATTGGCGCCTGCGCAGGTCTAGCGTCTCAACCGAGATGCCGCGATTGGTTTGATGGATACAGCTGGAAAATGACTTTTTAGGTATGATTTTATGAGGTTATCTATTCCAAACCCGAACCCACTGATAGATAAACATCCGCAAATACTTCTCAACATGAAAAATACTTATTTGGTATGAGTTTTGCTAATTTAGATTGATGAAACAAAAAAGCAAAAAAAGGAGAAAAACGATGATTCCTAAAATTAAAAAAATTCTTTATGCGACAGATCTATCCCCCAATTCAGCCTACGTATTTCGCTATGCCGTTAACTCTGCCATAAAGCACGATGCAGACATAGTCATTTTACATGTTCTTGAACAATTACCGGGTGCAGGCGCTGGTATACTGAATTTATACCTTGATGAAGCGCAGCGCAAAAAGATATTTGAAGAAAAAGTATCTGACACGCTGGAACGGATAAAAAAGAGAGTGACACTATTTTGTGAGAAGGAACTTAAAGATGACCCGGGTGGTGCAGGGAAAGTGAAATCCATAGAAGTATGTGAAGGTTTCGCCCCCGAAGTCATCCTGAGTAAAGCAGATAAATTAGACTGTGATGTGATCGTGCTGGGAACCCATGGAAAGGGCATCATCGCAAATACCTTTTTAGGAAGCACTTCTAAAAGGGTGCTGCGCAGGACCAGAAAGCCCGTATTTATCATTCCGTTACCCAAAGGAGAACTGGATATCACTTTTCATAATCTTTAAATAAAACTTCCGCCATAAACCCCCTGATCCCTTTCTCTTTGGCCAAACGGATCAGCATTTTATAAAGAAAAAAGGCAATTCCACACTGCTGGTATTTTTCTTTCACATCCTGGCTCAATTATACTCTGATCTGTCAGTAGCCGGATTGGCATTTAGGCCTGCTCTTTGGTTTAGGCGGGGCTTTAGGCATGTATCTTGGTGCTCGAACTCAGAAATACGTTCCAGCAAGATTAATCAAGGGCACACTGTGCGTCTGCGTTCTGCAGGTAAATATATCTACGGTATATTTTATGAGCCAGAGCAAGTCTCTTCTTCCTATAGGCGGAATCGTGATCTGGATGAAGCGATCAAATTTCAGGGCCACCTTTTAAACCATAGGCAGCCCCGATGCGAGCCAATAGGTTAGCTTATCTTGGAATCGGCACCATGCCATATTTTTCTATAATGTTTTTGCCCACGTCGGAAAATGTGAAGTCAATAAATCTCTTTACATTTCCGGTTGGCTTTCCTTTGGTTACATAATAGAATTCTTGATAGTAAGGATAATTTCTGTCGGTCGGCGGCAGGCCATCAATTTCAAGGGTTATTAACTCTTTTTGTTGCACAGCAGCTCCCTGGGAAATAAAAGACACGGAACCGCAAGGGAAATATTTAACTGCCTCGATCACCATGGTGGAGTCGTAGGCCATGAAATCATGGGCAATGTCTTTGCGCTTCATGACCTGGCGCCGGAAGTTTTTATGGGCCGCTGTATTTTCGCTGGGCACGATAACAAGGATCGGCAGGTCTGCGCCGCCCACTTCTTTCCAGTTTCTAATATCACCGGAGAATATATCCTGAAGCTCTTCTTGCGAAAGACCCTCAACACCGCATTCTTTTCTGGCAATCACTGCGATGGGGTCTTTGCAGAAAAGAGTTTCCGCGTATCCGTAAACCGCATGTCGGCGATACAGCCTTCTGGCGCTGCTGGCGATATCACAGTTGCCGGTTATCAGGCGATAGGTGCAGGAGCCGGATGAGGCTGTCTTCACGTCCACCTTAATTCCGGTGGCCTGGGAAAAGGCTTCAATTTTTTCTTTTTCAAATGCAGCATATACCTGATTGGAGCAACTGTACTTCAATACCTCCTCAGCCTTGACGGCGGGAACCGGTGCCAAGATCCAGGTCCCCAATAAAAGGGGGATCATTACAATTTTAAAAATACGATTGTGTTTCATGTTTTACCTCCTTGCGACTATTTTGTTTATTTTCACCGAGCATTCAATTACCTGTATCGCAAGAGTTGTGCCAGAGTCTTAATGAAAGTCATTGTGCCTACAACATTTTGAAAATATATCAAAAAAAATAAAGTATAGTTTAAGTTTTTACCGGAATCCGAACAATCTGATGTCGAGAAATTTTACAAATTGTAAAAGACTGATGCCGAGTTGTTCGGAATTGGTAATCCCAACCGGGACCATTCGTTGACATTGTGATATTTGAGTGTGTATTAACTTCTGCGGTCCTATAGGCTCATTTTGTTAAGGAGAGGAGGTGGGGGCAAAGATTCAGATACGGATTGGATACAGCGCAGTGCGCCTTGGTTTATTTTGTTTTAATCGAAGTTTCTAATTTAAGTCCGTATTTTTCGATTTTGGAATGCAGCGTGGGACGGGAAAGGCCGAGTAGCCTGGCCGCCTGTGAGCGGTTGCCACTGGTAAGACTCAAAGCCTCGCTGATTAAAATTTCAGCGAAACGATCCATAATCTTTTCGAAAGTACCCTTTTCGTCTTCCGAGGTCATCGCGGTACGCATCCACCGGCGCATGACTTCTTCCGCTGTGTGTGGTTCTTGTTTTCCTGAAGATTTCTCAGCGGATAGGGCCTGAATAATATCCTCTGAATGGATCGGCGCTCCCCGATTGAAGATTAACGCTTTTTGAATAGTGTTCGCCAGTTCGCGAACATTGCCCGGCCACTGCCGGCTCAGAAGGGTTGTCAGGGCCTCTTTTGAGATTCCGGGGTTGCTCATGTCCATTTCCAAGGCAAAAAGAGAAAGAAAATAGTCTGTCAATGGGGCGATGTCCTCCCGGCGCTCGCGCAATGGTGGCAGTGAAATCGTTACCACCTTGAGCCGGTAGTACAAGTCTTCACGAAAGCGGCCCAGCTCTAATGCGGCTTCCAGATCCCGATTGGTGGCCGCTATAATACGCACGTCAACGGGTATGGGCTGGCGCCCGCCGAGACGCTCAATACTTTTTTCCTGCAGCAGGCGCAAGATTTTGGCCTGGATGCTAAAGGGCATATCGCCGATTTCATCTAACAATACCGTACCGCCATGGGCCTGTTCGATTTTACCCATCCGACGATGGGCGGCGCCGGTGAACGCCCCTTTTTCATAACCGAAAAGTTCACTTTCCAGCAGATTTTCGGGAATGGCAACGCAGTTAATCACCTGAAATGGGTTCTCGGCCCGCAAGCTGTGCTGATAGATGGCCCGGGCTACCAGTTCCTTGCCGGTACCCGACTCTCCCCGAATAAGAACCGTGGCATCGGCGGTGGCTACCCGTCCGATAGCTTTGTAGATATCCTGCATGGGTTTGCTGTGTCCAACAATGGCTTCGCGGGTTGCTTCATCCGGTGAAACATCCATCCGGACCGGTGTCCGCATAAAACGGCCGGCTTCCAGGGCCTGTTTGATCACGACCAGCATATCGGGAATTTCAAAAGGTTTAAGGATGTAATCAAATGCACCCATTTTGGTGGCTTCAATGGCGGTTTCGGTGGTCCCGTAGGCAGTCATGATGATGACCGGCAGCTTTGGTTCTATCCGGTGGATAGCCTGAAAGGTTTCCAGACCGTTCATCCCCGGCAGACGGACATCCACAATGGCCAGGTCCGGTACCCGGTCTTTAATTATTTCAAGGCCGGCTTCACCCGAAGCGGCGCCTTCAGCCGGGTAGCCTTCTTCGGATAAGAGTTTCTGAAAACTCTTGCGAAGCTGGTCGTCATCGTCAATGATCAGAATTGTCGCCATGGCCTGGTTCCTTGATCGGCAAAGAGATGATAAACGTCGTGCCGCCGTTTTCGTTTGATTCAATATCCATCGATCCCTGGTGTTCCTTAATAATGCGGTCGACAATACTCAACCCCAATCCCGTCCCTTCTTCTTTGGTAGTAAAGAATGGCTGCAAAACTTTTTCGCGGATCGATTCGGCAATTCCCGGACCACCGTCCATCACCTGAACGACGGCCATCCTGCCGTCGGGTGGGTTCATCGTATCTTGTTCCCGGATGACGATTGCGCCGCCCCTGTCCATTGCCTCGCAGGCATTTACAATAAGGTTGACGAATACTTCCTTGAGCTGTTCCGGATCGGCGTCTATCTCCGGCAAATTCTGCCCGCGTTCGATCGTAACGCCGACCTCATAGGCCTTTAGACGATGCTTCAACAGCTGGATGGTCTGATCGACAATGACGGAGGGACTAATGGTCTGTATTTTTAATTTCGGGGGCCTTGAAAATTCTAGAAAATTCTGAACAATGGTGTCAATGCGACGGATTTCTTCCGAGATGACATCAAAATCTTCTTTCTGGGTATCTGTAAATTCCAGCGAGCGATTCAGACTGAACATGCGCATCTTTACCGAAGTAAACGGATTGCGGATGCTATGAGCCATACCGGCGGCAAGTTTTCCAACCAAAGCCATTTTTTCCGCCTGCAGGAGGGATTCCCGACTTTTTGCGAGTTCGGACTGGGTTTGATCCACATTCTGTATCAAGCCCCGCACGCTGCGACTGAGCGCCTTGACCTCATTGCCGGCCGCGGCGGCGTCTCCTTTTCTGCCGGTCTCAGCGGTCAGCCGGCGAACCGGGCCCAGAACCTGATGTCCCAGGACAAATGCCAGCAGAACGGCCAGCATAAAGCTTAATAATACGGCTGTTGCGGCAATAATCCTGAGTCGTGCAGCCTGGTCCTGACTATCCGACTTTGCCTGCACGATTCTTTCTTCATGGATATCTTTATACTTTTCACAAAGTTCCAATACGGCAAAGAAAAGGTCCCGGGCCTGGCGGTGAAGCAACGTGCCGGCTTCACGCCGACCCTCTTTATAGAATCCAATGACACGGTCTTTGACAGCGATGTAACGGGCGTATTCGGCCTTGATCCTGGAAAGAGCGTTTCTCTCACGTTCGGTTTCCGCCAATTGCAGGGCATCGTTCAAGCGTTCCTTAAAAATCTGACGAAATTCGCCAAGTTGCCGCAGCCATTCGGCGTCGCCTTCAATGAAATAGTAGGATACAAAGCCTTTCTGGTTTGCCAGCGCAATCTCTAGCGCTCCGGCTGTCTGAAAGGCCGCCAGGTCTTTTTCCGTGATGGCGCTTAATAGGTGCTCCATTTGATAGGTATACCAACCGGTAATCGTACCTCCGGCCATGGTGATCAGCACCAGGGCCGCCAAAATTGAGTAAATACGAATACGCAGGCTGATTTTGAGCCATATTTTCAAAGTTTGCTATCCCCTCACCTTTGAATTGGGAGGATGATAATGGATTTTGCACAGTAAGATCAAGTGTAATTATGGAATTTGCGAATAGCGATGGATGACATCTGGTTAAAAATACCCGTAACATGTCCTCTATATTTATCCCTTATTTTATTCCAATCTATGGGTATGTGGTTTCAGTTGTCAGCGTGTCAGCCCAGCCACCGGTCAAAAAAACTGTCGATTTAATCGACAAAGAAACTCTAATAAAGAGAATATCGAATAATGAGTGTTGAATGACGAAGGAATGAATTCTGTCTATTTAAAAAGATTGAGCGAATCCATCCTTCGACATTCTGCGGTTCGCTGTTACGTCCGCGTGAAGCTTCATAAAAGGTGTCAGGATTCAATTCCATGCCGCCTCTGTCCTGACACCTGACACCTGAAACCTTTTGCAAGTCCGAACAAAAATGAGATCAAAATTTAAGTCCTTATGAGTCTATTTGAGAGTAATTTTCCACCAGCCCAGTTGACATCTATATATCGCCACTTTTCCGTAAAAGAAGTTTGACTTCGGCTTTTCGAATTCGCTCGGCCTGCTCATCTTTTCTTTTGCGGGCGGATTCCAGTTTAGCGGTTAATTCCCCAAAGTGGGCCGGCTTTAAAAGATAATCAAAGGCGCCTAGTTTCAGGCCTTTCACGGCGCTTTCGGTAGTGCCGTGACCGGTCAGCATTATGACCTCGACTAAGGGGAACCTTCTTTTTATCTCTTTGAGGGTGGCGATGCCATCCATGCCCGGCATTAAAATATCCAGTATCACCACATCTATTTCCTTTTTTTCTAAAACTTGGAGGCATTCCCGGCCACTATGGGCAGCGGTGACGTTCTCGCCCCCTTCCGCCAGTCTCAAGCCGAGCATTTCCACAAAATCTTTTTCATCATCAACTAACAAAACCCGGGTTGGTATTTTAATCATGATTTTTCTCCGTTTTGCTCTGAAAAGCGGGACTTTATTTTTTCGACCCAGCCCTCCCCGCGCCTTTCGTTAAATTCATCAGTTCCCTTTGGATGCTTCGGCAACCTGATGCTAAAGCAAGCGCCCTTACCAATCTTGCTGGCTACCTCAACGGTACCCCCGAGCTTTTCGAGGATCCCGCGCGAGACAAATAGGCCCAAGCCTGTCCCTTGGCCTGGAGATTTCGTGCTGAAAAACGGTTCGAATATTTTGTCCAGATTTTCCCGGGCAATGCCTTGCCCGGTGTCGCTGACCGTGATCGCCTGCCTGTCGCCGACATCTTCCATGGCAATGGTAATGGTTCCTTTGGAATTGACGGCATGAACGGCATTTGTCAGCAGGTTCAGCAATACTTGCCGTATTTGATAGGCGTCACTCCAGATAGTATCCATCGATGGTTCCATCTGCCGTACGATTTTAATGTCCCGCTTTTGAGCCTCATGGGTGATTAGTTGGATGGCTTCTTCTGTTAATTCCATTAAATTTACTTCCGAGATGGTAGATTCGGATTTTCCGACGAACCCCAAAAGCTGGTGGGTAATCCGGCAGGCTCTCTCAACGCTTTTTTCCACCTTATCCAATGCCTTTGCAATATCTTTCTGGCGGGGAATGTCTTTTAGTTCATCTTTGGCAAACAATTGCCGCATCCAGCCCGCCGATTCTCTAATAATTGCCAGCGGGTTGTTTATTTCGTGCGCCACGCCGGCCGCCAATGTCCCCAGAGAGGCCAGTCGTTCGGTGACGATCATCTGCTGCTCCATTTGTTTTCTATATTGGACTTCTTTTTGTTCGGCATCCAATCTCCGGATCTTTTCGAAAGCCTGAAATATCTTGTTAAAAAGATGTTCCAGTTCAATGGGTTTCGTCAAGTAGTCAAAAGCACCGGCTTTAATCCCCTCAACCCCGTCGGATGCGGTCGCTTGCCCGGTCAGCAGTATCACCTCGGTCTTTGGATATTTGTCGGTTATATGCCGCAGGACATCGATGCCACTCATACCCGGCATCTTAACGTCCAGCACCACCACATCCATCGCTTTTTTCTCAAGAATCGACAGGCATTCATTTCCGTCGGCGGCCTGATCGGAAGCCAGGCCCCTTTTCGCCAGACGCTTGGCGATAGTTTGGCGGAAGTGATCCTCATCGTCAACCAGAAGAAGGCGGATAGTTTCCACAGGCAGATGTCCTCGCTAAGTTGATACTCGTCACTCAAATCTCGATACTCGTTACTCGTTACTCGATACTGGATAATTCTAAATACAGATATCGTTGATTGGTTGATTGGTTAAGTGATTTTAAATATGGATTAACCCCATATTTGCAAAATAGTTGGAAACTTCGTGTTTCAACAATCGTAACATTTTGAAATTATATATATAATTCACCGAATCAACCATTCAACCAGGTCTAAAATTTGTTCGTCATTTAAATTCCCTCTCACCTTCTAAACTTCTTATCTTCTCAGTTTCTATCCCTTCAGATTTCAGATCATTCATGTCTGCGTGTGTCCGTGTGTGTCTGTGGTTAATTTGCAAATAGTCTTTCAGCTTTTATCTTTGAGCTTTGAGCTTCCCCGCTTCTCTTTGCGCCATGCTCTCTGCTCCATGCCCTCTGCTGCATGCTCCCTGCCCCCTGCCCTACGCCCCATGCTCTATACCCCATGCTCTATGCCCATTCACTCGCAACCCCCAACTCGCAACCCCCAACCCGTACCCCGCACCCCGCTCACACCAGTCCCAAAATTTTCCACCAGACTGCGGCGACCAGGATTAAAACACTCAATAAAATCGGGGTGGCCACAGCGCCCACTTTCGTCAGATCAGATGCTTTAAAATATCGATAACTATACGCAATGGCATTTGGCGGACAGCCGATAACCAGCAGCATGGCAAAGGAGGTGGCCAAACCCAGGCATAAAGCGATTACTGTGGGATCGACTCCTTCCAACTGGGCCATGGGAATTACAATCGGCAATATTAGCGCCGCGGCGGCGACGTTGGCCATGGCATTGGTTACCAGCGCTCCAAAAACACCGACTCCGATAAAGAGGACCAGCCAGCCGCCACCCTGGACCAGGGGAAAAAAGAGATGGGCGAAATAAGAAGCCGCGCCGGAATTCCCCATGGCCAGACCCAGTGAAATACCGCCGCCAAAAATAAACAGGGCCGTACCCCATTCCAGATTTTTATGAATGTCTTCCCATTCCAAAACACCGGATAGAACCAATCCGGCCACGCCGAGCATGCCGGTGACGGAGTAATGCATACCATGAAATCCCTTGGTTAACCACAATATGAATGCCAAGCCAATTATTATCAATGTTCGTTTCTCCAAAGGACTCCACGGCGTGAGGTTTTCATCGAATTCAGGCAGTTTATATTTGGGATCCGGCCGGAAAATCAAATAGACAACGCCGACCGATACCGGTACGGTGAGCAGCGCCGCCGGCATGGCATACTTGATCCAGTCGAAAAAGGTAATTTCTATACCGGTAAATTCATACAAAAAAGCGGCCGCCACCATGCAGCGCCCGCCGCCCACCAGGGTGCCCATGCCGCCGCAGGAGCAGGCGAAGGCCAAAGAGAGCATCATAAATTTGGCCGTATTGGAATGGGGTTCGATATTCGCGGCCCGCATCATGGGAAGCATGGTCACGATTCCGATGGCACAGGCGGCGGCATCATGCATAAAGGCTGACGACAGCCCCAGGCTGATGGCGATGATAAATGTGAACTTGGTAACACTGTTGCCGGCCTTCTTGATGATAAAATAGCCCAACCGCTTGGTCAGCCCGGCCTTGTCAAGGGAAATGGCAAAAATCAGACAGCACATAATAAAGACAACCACTGGATGCATGTAAGGCGCCCAGGCATCCTTGACATCACTTATCCCCGTGATGACTAAAAAGACACCGATACAGATAGCTGTAATTTCTAACGGGATGGGTTCCGCCACAAAGAGGAAAACCAGCATTGCCAGAACAGCCAGAAACCGCTTCGCTTTCGGCGAAAGGCCATTGACGTAGTCGACCTGAAGGCCTTTCAATTTGAGCTTTTCAGCCATCTCCATCAGATATATTCCCGGTGATTTGGTAACTTCCGGACTTTTCACCTCAACGGTATATTCTCCCGCCGGATTTTTTGCAGTATCGACAGGGTTAAAGTTGTCTTTAATATGCTGAAGGAAGACATGGTTGCCATCGCCTTTTATGTTGAATTTAGTTCCTTCCGGCCTGGGTAAAAGAAGAACAACGATACCGAGGCTAAGCGCCGCTCCGAGTTGAAACCACTTTGATTTTAATAGCATATTTTTCCTTTCGTCCCACTAAGCTGTCGTCTGCTCCGGATATGCCATAAAGCCAACTTCAACATTCTATGTTCGCTATTCATTTTGCTTGCGATGCGCATATGCCGACATGATTTTTTCCAGCAATTCTTCAAGTTCACAGGGTTTGGTGAGGTAATCAAATGCGCCCAATTTGATCCCCTGTACGGCAGCTTCCGCTGAACCATGCCCGGTTAACATGATCACCGCCAGTTTGGGATCCATTATTTTTAACATTTTGAGCACTTCAATACCGTCCATGTCTTCCATTTTTAAGTCCAGAACCGCCACATCAAACTCCTGACCGCGCAGCGCCTGAATGGCCTCAGCCCCGCTAAAAGCCTTGGCAACATCAATATTCCGTCGTTTAATCCTCTTGGACAGAATGTTAACAAAATCCTTTTCATCGTCGACCAGGAGAAGTCGAATAGGGTCGGAATCTAAGTTTTTAGATGAGTTGGTCATTTTTTCTAAAATTCAAAATTTTCACGGATCCAAACCAAATGAAGGTTCTTAATGTTGTCCATTAGCGTCCGTTTGAAGCGGAATGGAGATTAAAAATGTGGTGCCCGTTCCCGCAGTACTTTCTACTTCGAGTTTTCCACCCATTTTTTCTATAACACCATAGCAGATCGAAAGCCCCAGTCCGGTTCCTTTGCCCACCGGCTTCGTTGTGAAAAAGGGATCAAATATTCGATCCAGGTTAGCTTCTGGAATTCCTGTCCCGGTATCTGATACGGCAAAAACAAGATAATTTTCTTTCTGATACGATGATATCGTCAGAGTACCACCATCTTGATCCATAGCATCAATGGCGTTGTTGATCAGATTAAAAAAGACTTGCTGCAACTCGGATGTGGAGACTCTTAAAAAAGGAAGGTTCTCCTGGAAATCGGTCCGTATTTCCACCATGCTGTATTTGGCCCGCTGGGATGAAAGCGCCACCAGTTCCTCGAGCAGTTCTTTTATATTCACATCATGGATGGTGGCGTCGGTTTTGCGGGCAAAGCTGAGTAATTTATGCGTAATTTCCTTGCAGCGTTTTCCCTGGGTTTGAATCTGTTTGATGGCCCTTTCGAATTCGACCCGATTTTCACTCTCGTCAAAGGTTATTTCTTCCATTAAATCTCCCATCCAGCCGGCTTCCTCCACCATAATGGCGACGGGATTGTTGATTTCATGAGCGATGCCGGCAGCCAATTCCCCCACCGAGGCTAGTTTGCCGGTCTCGACGACTTTTTTGCTCATCAGCTGTTTTTCTTCATCCGTTTTTGCAACTCGCTGGACTATTTGTCGGGACAGAGTAAATGCCATCATGATGATGCCCAGCAGGCCTGCGAACATCAGGACCGTGGTTATTATAAATGTTTTGCCCAGATCGGCAAAGGCATCGGCAGTTCGTTGCTGGTATACCAGCAACCAGTCTCCGTTTTTTAAAAAAGCAGCCGCATAGATGTTTTCTTGCTGACTGCTGTCCGATTTGACGGCGATACGGACCTCGCTGGGAGAGACCGAAGGTTTGGCCAAAAATTCAGTGTAAATTGTTTTGCCGGCAATAATATCAATAGAAGGTCTCGTAATCGGTGTTGTTTGCAATTCTCCCTTATTGTTCAAGATAAACGCAAAGCCGGTTTGGCCGAGGCGGATATTTTCAACCAGGGTGGTAAATCTGACAAAGTCGATCGTCGCCCGTAGGTTCCAATGACCATTTTCGCGGCTATTGCGCACTGCAATGATAAAGTGCGGTAGACCCCTGAGCCCTAAAAAGACATCACTAATAAAATATTCGCTTTGAATTGCTTTACGAAACCATTCGGCATCCGAGTAATCGGCTTTGGCTAATTTAAAAGGTCCCGCATAGGCAATTTGCACACCATCGTCATTGACAACTCCCAAATCAACGAAATCCCGGCCAAAATCCTTTTGGAGCGCTGCCAACCGCTCTTGCAGGAATGGTTCATCTTCCAGTTTGTTCAGACCGCAACTATCAGATAAAAACCGAATATCGCTGAGTTTCTCCTGTAAAAAATGGTCGATATTCTGGGCATGGCTATTAACCAGTTCACGCAGGTGGTCGTAGACTTTTTCATGATAGGCGACACGGAATTGATAATAAATCGTGCTGCTGACAAGGACCAGAGGGATGACGGAAACGATGATGATGATCAGGATGATGTTCCGGTTCAATGATCGGAAATAATGATCTGTCAATTGATTATTTTTCGCCATATTCGTACCGTCACGTTGACTAAAATCCGCGCTTTGCCAATATTTCCTTCACATGGGCTTCCCTGATTTTTTCTTCGTGATCCCGCTTTTTGCGCGTAGCCTCATTGACTTTGCCCATCAGTTGTTCCATGTCGCAGGGTTTCATCAGATAATCAAAAGCGCCGAACCGCATTCCTTCAATGGCCGACTCAACCGTGGCATGGGCGGTCAGCATGACGACTTCGGTTAGCGGGTAGGCAGTCTTCAATTTCTTGAGGGTTTCGATCCCATCCATGCCGGGCATCTTGACATCCAGGATCACAACATCCACATTATGGTGTTTATCCAGAGTTTCCAGTGCCTCCTGACCACTAAAGGCTGAAATTACATTCAGATCTCTTTTTCCCAGACGCTTGGTCATAGTTTCTACAAAAGGGGCCTCATCATCTACTAACATGACTGTGGGAGGCGTCATTTCATTTCTCCTTTTGGCCTAAACTTAAAATTGACAATCTCGTAAAAAGTCTAAATTCTGAAATGTCCCACTTATAACCTATTGAAATTATTAAGTGCGAAATCTGAAAATTGGCTCTTTTCGGACTTTTTACGAAACCATCAAAATTGACCAGCCAAGTCTTTTATAGTTCCGGTTTAGAAATTCGGAGGTTTTCTTCTTTGCCCATACATCTGAGCAAAGCCTATGCCAAAGGCGAAAGGAATGAGAAAGTGTTCTATTTCATTGAAGAAAGATTGATTCAGAGAATTGCTCGGTAAAAAAATGAAAGGTATCGGGTGCTGTGGGTGTCAGCTTTTTTTACAGCTTGTTAAAAATTAGAGATATAGATATTGCGAGTCACCAGGTTTGCGAGCTGGAAATTAGGTAATAGGTATGGGGTATGGGGTATTTTGTTTTTTTGACACAAAACCGCAAAACGTTAGATATAAGAGCCTGATTGTCCCGTCGCGGCTGGTCTGCGCACCGCTTCATTCACCGAGCAGCTTCTTTTTGCGATAACGAAAGGTGTGGTGGTTGATGTTTAAAAGCTTGGCCGCCTTGCTCTCATTGCCTTTGGCAATTTTAAGGGCTTCTTCAATATAATGCTTTTCCAATGATTGAAGCTGCGCATCAAGAATAATACCCTCCGGGGGAAGCGGGGGAAATCCGGTCTTTTCGCTAAACCTAGCCTTTTGATTGTGTTGGCTTTTTGGATCTAATCCCAGGTCCCTGGGTGCGAGTTCAGGTCCCTTTCCCGTCAGAACCGCTTTTTCTATAAGATTTTTCAACTCCCGCACATGGCCTGTCCAGTTATGAGTGATTAAGATGGTTTTGGCGTCCGAGGAAATCCCTGTAAATTTTTTGCCGAACTTGCAGCTGAATTCCTGTAAAAAATATTTAGTCAATGGGATAATGTCATCAGGGCGCTCGTTTAAGGAAGGGGCTTTCACCTTTATCACGCCCAGGCGAAAATACAGGTCTTTTCTAAACTGGCCGTTCGCTATTATCTCGTCTATATCTTTATTGGTGGCCGAAATCACACGGGTGTCGATATGCAATTTCTTGGTTCCACCGACCCGATAAAATTCACCGAGTTCCAGAAACCGCAACAGCTTGGCCTGGGCTTCCAGACTGAGGTCACCGACTTCATCCAGAAATAGGGTTCCGGCGGCGGCTTCCTCGACAAGCCCTTTCTTGCCGGCAGCCCCGGCGCCACTGAAGGCCCCCTTTTCATAGCCGAAAAGCTCACTTTCAATCAAGTCCTTGGGAATGGCAGCACAATTCACGGTGGCAAACGGGGCTTTAAAATTTGGGCTGTTATAATGAATAGCACTGGCAAGCAATTCCTTTCCGGTCCCCGTTTCACCCATGATAAGAATCGGTGTGTCAGGACTTTTAGCCACCATTCTGATAAACTCCATGACATCCTGGATGGCATTGCTTTCGGCGATAAAACAGGGCATGTGCTCTTTCAAATGCTTTTCCTGAAGCGCCCGAACCTCCTTTCTTAATCGGATGGTCTCCAAGGCATTTCCGATGGTGACTTCCAAACCATCCATATGCAGCGGCTTGACAACATAGTCATAAGCTCCCAGTTTCATGGCAGAAATGACGGTGTCGACATCTTCATAGGCTGTGATCATAATAACCAGAATATCCGGGTAAAGATCTTTGATGTGGCGCAGTGCATCGATCCCATTCATCCCCGGCAATCCAATATCGAGCAAAATCAAATCCGGTGGATCTTCTTTCAATTGCGCGATAGCCGTCTCCGCATCCGAAAAGGCCTTGATCTGGTAGTCGTCCTCAAGGGCCATGGTCACACTATCAGTGATCGTTTTCTCATCATCAACGATATAGATTGAATAGTTAATCATGGACATATCTCCACTCCTTGCTATCGGGTATTAGGTATTTTAATCAAAAATTCAGCGCCGCCCAATTCGCTGTCTGAAACAGTTAAAGATCCACCATGATCCGTAACAATTCTGTGGCTGATGCTAAGGCCGATGCCGGTACCATCCGATTTCGTGGTAAAGTAAGGATCGAATATTTTATCTTTAATATCAGGCGCTATGCCCGGGCCTGAATCTGAAACCGTAAGGATAATATCATCGCCCTCCACCGATGAGCTTACAACGATTTTCTTGCCCTCCGCCATCGTTTTCATGGCACCAGCGGCATTATTCAGTAAATTCAAGATCATCTCCTCAATCAGGGTTGCGTCGGCATTGCACGGGGGCAGATTCTCAGACAGAGCTTTTTCAAGCGCAATCCCGCTTTTGCGCATGGTGACGGCGCTGAGGTTTATGGCCTCCCTAACCGGTTTATTCAGATCTATTAAAGCCAACTTGGGTTCTCCGGGTTTGGCAAAATCCATAACCCGTCGGATAACAGATTCAATTTTATAAGAAGCCGATTGGATCTGTCCCAGGATTTGTTTTACTTTTTCCTCACTCCCCTTCTTATGATGAAGTTTTTTGAGAGTGTTTAAATAAATGTTAATCCCCGATAAGGGATTTCGTATTTCATGTGCCATACCCGCTGCCACGCGACCCAGCGAAGCCATTTTGTCTTGAATGATTAAGAGCTGTTCCAACTCCTTGGCTTTGGTCATATCAATCATATTGACGAGTATTGCTTCTTTGCCTCTATATTCGGTCAATAAAGCCCGACAGTAAACCCACTTCAAACTATTGCTGCCGCCCTCAGGGCTTTTGGGATAAAATCGAAAATCTGTCTCAAGCGTTTGAATTTCTCCCTTATCTATCCTTTGGCTTAATTGTTTAACCATTTTAATATCATCTGAATGGATTTTTTCAAAATCGGCCAGTAAATATGATCTCGGTAAAGGACCCAGAAGTCTCTCCTGTTCCTGGTTTTGATAGACCACTTGATTGTCCTGAACAATGGATATCCCGGTGAGAGAGTTTTCAACCAAATCGCGAAACCTTTTCTCACTTTCCTGCAATGCTTTTCGCGCCAGCTTTTGCTCGGTAACATCTTGATAAATTGCGACGATTTCTCCAGAGGATAGCTTATAGACATAACTTTCTCGCCAGCTGGGGGGAGTTCGATGATTTTGGTACACACCTCCGGAAAAAGACTCCGGTAAGCCGGTCTTCCAAACTCTTTGAAAGACATCAAAAATTCCAAGGTCCTTTGTTCCCGGAAAAACATTGGTAACACGCCGGCCGATTACTCTTTCTCTATTGATTTTTTCTATTTTTTCGCCACTGCGGTTAAAATCTTTTATTTCAAAATCTTCGCCATCGGCGACCGCTTCATAAACGACGACGACGCTATGCATATTTTCCATGAGTTCCCGAAATTTTTCTTCGCTCTTCCCCAAGGCATCCTCCGCCCATTTGCGCTCTATGATTCTGCCCACTCGTTCACCAATGGCAGCAAGCAACGCTCTTTCTTCCTGCAGGAAAGGGCCTTCATCGCATTCAGGTCTCTCTGCGAGATAGCCAACCACCAAGCTGCCGCTTTGAACTCCGTGGACAACGATATCACAAGTTTGCTGCCAAGCGGTTTCTTTAAAATTGGGCGTCTTAAACTCTTCTCCCTTTATATTAATTTTGGCACAGGTGATATCCGGGTACTGCCAGCCAGGCGGAATAAGATCTACGATCCCTTGAAGTATCCCATCAAAGGCAAGCTTCCGTTTCTCGACTAAGCGAGAAATCTCAAAAAGACAATTTAGCTCTTTGACACGCTCATCAAGCTCGCTCATACTCTTTAGCAGTTCTTTTTCAACTTTCTTGCGCTCGTTGACCTCCCCGTCGAGTTCATCGCGTGAGGCGGTCACGGCTCTTAATTTTTCAGTCATTTGGTCGAATGCTCTTCCAAGCTGACCGATTTCATCTTTCGCTTCGGTTCCGACTTTATGATCCAAGTTGCCGCTGCCGATTTCAGCCGTCCCTTTTTGTAAGATCTGAATCGGATCGGAAATTGATTTTGCGACTAAATGAGCTAATAGTATACCGAGTATAATAACGGCAATGACAAGTAAGAGGATGAAATTCCTCTGCGTCGCAGATGGTTCAAAAGCTTCAGAGACATCTATTTTGGAAACCATTGCCCAATTAACCAAGGGTATATTTCGCCATGCGGCAATCACTTTCTGTCCTCGATAATCGAACGAAAACCCACACCCGACATTGTCTTTAAATGCCTCTTGAAAGGGTATTGCCTGGCTTTCCCCAGTAAATGCTTTTCTCATTAGGGCTGCATTCGGATCATGCCGAAGAGGATTTAAAAACAAGGCGGTATCTTGATCTTTCCTTGCGATTATGGTTTCACCGGTTTTTCCCATTCCGGTTAAATTTTGAACAAATTCAAAAATTGAAACCATATCGATTTCGAATGCAATCACACCCAAAAATTTTCCATCAAAATTGTGGACCGGGGCCGTAACCAATATGGATAATTGATCAACTTGGGTCTTATTTTTAAAGATGTCTGAAAAATAAACGCTGGTTTTTCCTTCTTCAAAAGCTTTTTCCCAAAGCTCAGGTGAAAAGTTGTCTATATTTCCTGAAGCGGAAGATCTGTTGAGGACATAGACTATACGCCCCTGAGGATTGGCAAACATAGCATTTGTATAATTATAAATCGGTTGGTACATCCGAAGCGTCCGGTCCATCTCGTCACGAATGGCTTTATCGAGGGGGCTGGAAAAGTCACCGGAAAATCCGGCAAGTATCGAGGCGTATTTCTTTATATTCGGCCTTTGTTGAGCTATTTTTATATGCTTTATTTGTTCGGCAAAAAAATCTTCGATCTTTTTGGCTTTGAAATAAGCAATGCTGTTCAACGCTTCTATCTGTGCGTTCTCCAATGCTTTCTTGGCATTAAAATATCCTAGCGTCCCAATAAAAATCATTGGGAGCATAGAACATGCAAGCAAAATGAATAATAATCTGTTTTTGATAGACATATTTAATGGTCTCAAACATCACCAATTTTATTAAATTAAAATTTAGCAGGTTAATCCATTCCAAATGCACAATGTGCAATGATCATGTGATTTAATATCGCCATGGGCTTTTCGTTGTTTTTTAGCATAAAATTTCGCAATTTTGCGAAATAATTTCTAAATTTTTCTAAATTTAGGATCAAACTAACACTGTGGCGTAAACGGAAATTAAGATAACCTTTTAATTTAAAATGACTTTTCTGAGATGCCGCCAAATGGCACGCCCCATGCTTTAATTTTTTGATGAAAAAAGGAGGAAATTATGTCCAAAGAAGTCATGAAGCAGGGTGGAGAGAAAAAAAACTCATTTATGCATAAGGTCATGGAGATTCTTCCTGACGGAGGAAATTTGAATTTGTGTCTAACCTGCGGAGCTTGCTCTGCCGGATGTCCGGCGACTGGATTGGAAGATATGGATCCCCGAAGATTTTTGCGTATGGCGGCGCTGGGTCTGGATGATGAGCTTTTGAAATCCGACTGGGTATGGATGTGCACCATGTGTCAGCGGTGCATCTATGGCTGTCCAATGAATATCGACATACCCCAGCTGGTTTACCATGCACGGGCCAGCTGGCCCAGGGAAGAGCGTCCCAAGGGCATCCTGGGATCCTGCGATATGGCCTTAAGAAATGACAGCTGCAGTGCTATGGGTGCATCACCGGAAGATTTCAGGTTCGTGGTTGAGGATGTCCTAGCGGAGTACCATGAAGCTCAACCCGAATTTGCCGATATGAAGGCGCCGATCGACAAAAAAGGCGTCGATTTCTTTTTAAACCAAAATTCCCGGGAACCGGTCACCGAACCTGATGAGATGGTGCCTTTATGGAAGATTCTGCACATCGTGGGGGCTGATTGGACCTACGGCAGCAAAGGCTGGGGGGAGAAAATTATTGCATGTTTCTGGCCGACAATGAGGCCTGGGAACATATCGTTCGCACCACTGCCAATCAGGCGGATGATCTTGGGTGTAAGGTTTTTCTTAACACCGAGTGAGGGCACGTCACCTATTCAGTCCTGGCAGGACTGAAAAAATTCAACATCACCCATAAATTTGAGGTTAAAAACATCTATGCATACTACGCCCAGTGGATTCGGGAGGGAAAACTGAGTGTAAATTCCGACTGGAACAAGGATTTGAAAATTAAATTTACGGTCCAGGATCCCTGTCAGATTGTACGCAAAAGCTACGGAGATCCCATCGCCGAAGATTTGCGCTTTGTGGTAAAGACCGTGGTGGGGGAAGAGAATTTTATCGACATGCAGCCCAACCGGTCCAACAACTATTGCTGCGGCGGCGGTGGTGGTTTTCTGCAGTCAGGATACAAAGAGGAGCGCCTGGAATTCGGCCGGTTGAAGGACATTCAAATTCAGGCGACCGGGGCGGACTATTGTATTGCCGGTTGTCACAATTGTCACGCCCAAATTCATGAACTCAGTGAGCATTACGGCGCTGGCTATGGTGTTATCCATCTGTGGACCATTATCTGTCTGGCTCTCGGTATTCTCGGCGAAAATGAACGGGAATATTTGTTGCCGGAGCATAAGGGATTGGCTCTTTATGGCGGTTAGCAAATGGTTGAATAGTGAAAACATACCTTGATTGTATACCGTGCTTTTTCCGGCAGGCCTTGGCAGCAGCGAGAATGGCGTCTATGGATGAAACCATTCATCGACGTGTTCTGAATGCAGTAGCACTCATAATCCCGGATCTGGCGCTGGATGCCACCCCGCCTGAAATCGCCCAGCAGGTGTACCGGATTGTATCCGAAATTACAGGTAACAACGATCCGTATCTGGAAGCAAAAAGATGTGCAAATAAATCCGCTATGTCCCTCTATGCTCGCATGAAAGACATGGTAGACGATTCAAATGAAACTTTAGAAACAGCCTGCAAGTTGGCCATTGCCGGCAATGCCATCGATTTAGGCGCCCAAGCTGAATATGGCAGCATTTATTCTATAATGGAGGATAGTTTAGGATATCAACTTGATCAGGAACAATACCGCAAATTTAAAGAGAGTGTCGGACAGTCTTCTTTAATCTTATATATTGCAGACAATGCGGGCGAAATTGTTTTCGATCGTATACTCATCGAGCAGCTTCTTCAGATTAAGAAATCGAAAATCGTATTTGTGGTCAGAGCAAAGCCAATCATAAACGATGCCACATTGGAGGATGCGCTCCAAGTCGGTATAGATAAAGTGGCAACCATTATATCCAATGGATCTGACGCTCCGGCAACCATCCTTTCGCGATGTTCTTCCGAAATGCTGAGCTATTACCGGGCGGCTGATCTCATTATATCGAAAGGACAAGGGAATTATGAATCTTTGAGTGATAGCCCCGGAAATATTTTTTTCCTGTTTAAGGTAAAGTGTCCTGTTATCGCCAGAGATTCCGGATATGACCTCGACAGTCCCGTTCTGATGTCTTCGGCGACCTTAAAAAGATATTAAAATTGAAAATGCGTTTTTGACAGAACGAAAACAGGAGGTATCACATGAAAAATGAAATGCCGGGGTGTGCACGTTGCCCGATCGAACCGCAAGATCGTTTGTGTCAGAAAGAGGACGGCAAATCGCCCAAATATTGCCCAACCCTGAAAAATGAGGAAGCCATCAACAAATCGCAACTGGAATTGAAAAAGCCTGGTATCTTGGTAACTCATCAAAATGCTGAACCGCCATTGCAGTGGCTGACCTTAATCGTAATTCAAACGCGTCTCTTCATCAGTCATGGTGGGCTCGATTAGGGGCTTCCACGTCGAATTTTTCCATGTCCCAAGTTCAGTGTGCATATCAAGATACTTTTTCGGTATTGGATGGGTGCCGACAACTACCTCGACTGCGTATCGCTTTTCAAGAAAGGCTTTGAAACTATCGATATAGGGACACGGGGGATAACCAACGACCATGCCGGTAGCTAAATGAAGAACATCTACGCCATTCTTCACCATCTCTTCGCCAGCATATTCTATGTTGCCGCCGGGACAACCATCGCAAGTTGTAAATCCAACTAACTCAACTTCGACGTCCGAGTATATGCTGAAAGCCCCTTCCCTGTTCCTCATCGCTCGGAAACACTTCCCGCCCGCGCAGCGTCGGTAACGATCGCAGATAATTATTCCAATCTTTGTCTTTGAATTCATAACAACCCCTTTTAATTCTTGCTCAATTGGGATTTTATAGTTCTTCTTTTATTTGAATGAAGTGCAAGCCTTATACCAAAAATATTTTCTTCAGTAGTATATGTTAAAAATTTGTACCGATCACTGCAGCTTGAGATTCCAACATCGCAAATAACTAACCAATAAGGTCCTATTTAACCGGTATTACGGCTAAAAATCGTTGTCTCCGGTTTTTCGGTGATTCTTTAAACGCCTCGTGATTCCTATGCTCAAGTTTTAAATGGTTTTCTAAGTGTCATCTGTGGAGTTTATTGATTTCGAAAAATTTCGAAAACGACTTCGAAATTTTTCTAATTTTTCCGGTGAGCATTTATTGATTATAAGCGTTGTTGCTTGTAACAATTCGTTATTAATAGGATTATTTGATTATAAATTAGAAAATCGATGAAAAACCTTAACTCAGGAAACTTCATGCAATTAAAGGAATCTGGACAATGCCCTTGTGACGGGTGCAACCGTCTGCGACCATAAACAAATATTCAGCGCGAAAAAATATTATACATTTACACTCCCAAACTGTATGTGCTAAGCTTTTTTTAATACACTCCTTTCATATCAGACCACAGATTCAGCAGTGTCGCTATCGTACGGAAAGGGTGTTTATGTCAAATACGATAGCATAGATTTGGCCATTCCCCCCGCTATAACGGGAAGTTATCGCTGGAATTATGATCGTTCTTTAAATCACTAAATCCAAACAGAAAAATGGTCGCCGCTCGAACATCCAACAGGTATTGTCCATGGCTGTCCCGTCAATTTGGAAAATCGTCTTGATCGACGATGAAGAAGATATCCGAGAGGTAATGGCCATTGCCCTTCAGGACGCCGGTTATTCGGTTGAAACCGCAGCTGATGGTGCAACAGGGCTACAGCTCTGCGAAACCATATATCCTCAAATCGTGATTACCGATATCCGCATGCCGGGGATGGACGGACTTCAGGTGTTGGAGACCCTCAAAAAGAAACTTCCGGATATCGAAGTCATTGTGGCCACCGCTTTTGGCGAAATGGATCTGGCCATCCGTGCCCTGCAACTGGATGCCTCCGACTTTATTACCAAACCCATCAGCGACGACGCCCTTTATCTCGCCTTGAGCCGTGCCCGAGAGCGCTACACATCCCGCAAGCAAATAAAAGATTACACGGCTTTGCTGGAAAAGGAAAAGGCCGAAACCAGCCAGCAGCTCTTCAAAACCATCGCTTTTCAGAGAAACCTCATTGAAAACTCCATGGACGGCATTTTGGGATGTGATGAAACGGACCGGGTGGTTACTTACAACCAGAGCATGGAGCAGATACTTGGCTATTCAAAGGTCGAAGTGATCCATAAAATGACCTTCGACCGATTTTTTCCAGCCGAGCAGGCCACACGCTTCAAGGAAGAATTATCCGCTGAGAAATTCGGCGGTCAATACCGGCTGAATCTCTATCAGACCACCTTGCGAAATAAATCCGGCCTCGATGTGCCGGTTCAGGTATCTGCCGTCACGCTTTTCGATCAGGGTCGTGCAAACGGACTGGTCTGCTTTTTCAGGGACCTGCGCGAAATCCGCAAACTCGAGCGGGAAATGGCGGATCAGGCCCGCATCCTTCACCAGGACAAAATGATGTCTTTGGGCAGACTGGCCGCCAGTGTGGTTCACGAAATCAACAATCCCTTATCCGGAATTTTAAATTATCTGCGGCTGATGGCCCGCATAATGGGCCGGGACACCTTGACCCAGGAGCGAAAAGAAAAATTCCGGGGCTATTTGGAGCTGGTGGAAACCGAAACCAGACGGTGTTCTCAGATCGTATCCAATCTGCTCAGTTTCTCACGCAAATCTTCGCCGTCCTTTGGAGATGTTCATATCGACGAGCTGTTGCAGCGCTGCATCATACTGAGTCAGCACCGTCTGCAGTTGAGCCACATCCGCCTCGACGCAAGCATCCTGCCGGACCTGCCGACGGTGAAAGGCGATTTCAATCAGTTGCAGCAATGTGTCATCAATCTCATATTCAATGCGATCGACGCCATGGGTGATGGCGGCGATCTGAAGCTGGAAGGGAGCTATGATTCCCGCGAGGGGCGGGTGATTATCACCGTAAAGGACTCCGGGCCGGGAATTGCACCGGATGATCTCCCCCGTATTTTTGAGCCTTTTTATACGACCAAAAAAGAAGGTTATGGCGTAGGGCTCGGTCTGTCAACCGTTTACGGTATCATCCAGCACCACCATGGAACGGTGACGGTTGAAAGCACACCGGGGCAAGGAGCCGCTTTTATGTTACGGCTTCCGGTTTCCCCGGATGGGCCGGGAGATTGAGTGGGAGGTGGTGTGCATGGACTTAAGTTTTGCACCTTCAAAACATTATGAATTTATACTGTGGCGGCTCGCTATTACATGAATTCGGTTTCTAATTTGTGGGAGCGGCTTCCAGCCGCGATGCCCTGTGAGGGTTCGATGTTAACGCGATATTCGCGGCTGAAAGCCGCTCCCACTAGTATTCAAATTTCAATATTCACTCGGCACTTCTCCGGCTTGTGTATTAAAAATAAAGGAAACCCGCAACGGTGAACACTGAACCTGTGAACGATTACGAAAAGTCAATCCCGGAAATGGGAAACAGCATTTCGTGTGATCAATGGTTAACGATCCTGGACGAATTGAACATCGGTGCCTTCACCGTGAACACCCGACGGAGGGTATCCTCCATGAATTTCAGCGCTCAGGCCTTGATGGGAATAAAGGAACGCGAAGCGATCGGAAAAGATTGTCGGGAAGTGTTTGTCGGCGTTCCATGCCTGGCCAGCTGCATGTTTAAAGGGCACTGTGCCCCGATTACGGATGAACCGTTTATTGAAATTCAGGTGGAAGAAGATGAATCCCATCTGGTAACACGCATGGCAACACCCGTTTTTGGACCCGCTCACCAAATTGTCGGTTGTTTAACCATTCTCCAGGATCATTCCCCCATCGCCGACCTCATTGACCGCATCCAATATGAAGAACGAAGTTTGAAAATCATCCTCGAAAATCTCGATGTCGGCATCTTTACCGTGGACCGGGGCGGTCATATTACGTTTTTCAATTCCGAGGCTGAAAAAATTTCCGGCTATAATCGCCGTGAAGTCCTGGGTGAGCCCTGTACGGCGATATTTGAAGGACCCGCGGCCCAGGAAGTCTGTCTACTGAAAGAGACCATTGCCGACGGCACATCTCGCAGCAGCCAACAGGGGAAAATGATCATGCGAGATGGTGTGATCCTCCCAATCCGAGCCAATTATATGGTGCTTCGCAACGAAAAGGCAACGGTGGTAGGAGGCCTGGTGACTTTCCATGACCAGACGCTCGTCCATCAACTCAAACAGGCCATGCGAGATCGATACACATTTCAGGATATGATCGGCAAGGGGCCGGCCATGCAAAAAATCTTTGAAATGGTCAACGTGGTATCGGCCACCGATGCAACCATCCTGATCGAGGGCACCACGGGAACCGGCAAAGACCTGCTGGCCAAAGTGATCCATTCCATCAGCCCTCGGGCCAGTAAACCACTGGTTAAAGTCAACTGTGCGGCGATTCCGGACAATCTGCTTGAGTCGGAGATGTTCGGCTATGTCAAAGGAGCGTTTACCGGCGCAGAAAGGGACAAACCCGGCCGTTTTCAAGCGGCGGACGGCGGGACCATTTTTCTGGATGAGATCGGTGATCTGCCGCTGTCTTTGCAGGCCAAGCTATTGCGAGTCCTGGAAGATAAGGAATTCTATCGTCTGGGCAGTCACCGGACAGTCAAGGTGGATGTCCGCATAATCTCCGCCTCAAACCGCAGTCTGGAAAAACTGGTGGCAAGCGGGCTGTTCCGGGAAGACCTTTTCTACCGCCTGAACGTGTTTCGCATCCGGCTGCCTGAATTGAAAGATCGCCGCACAGATTTGCCGATTCTGATCGATCACATTTTAAGGCGCCTTTGTACTGCCAAGGATATTCGTCCACCGGGGATCTCCGAACGCGTGATGGAAATATTGCTAAACTACCATTACCCGGGTAATGTCAGGGAACTGGAGAACATTCTGGAGCACGCCTTGATCGTCAGCCAGGAAGATGCCATTCAGACAACCCATCTTCCGGAATATCTGCAACAGCGCGATGCCCATCGCAAATCTTTGACGGATGATAACGGGAGATATGCAGCCACGGCAGACAGCGGGGAACGTGATAGAATCCTTGCGATGCTTCGCCGGCACAACTGGCATCGAGTTAAGACGGCCCGCGGCCTGGGAATGGACCGCACCACCCTGTGGCGCAAGATAAAAAAATACCGTCTTGAGCCGAGGTTCTGATATAGTATCCTATATCTGGTTATCCTGAATATTGGCCCCCAAAAAAGCGTGAACTTCATTCCTCAATGGACAAATCCTATCCACCCAATGTTGCAACAAATGTTTCATAAATAGTTGCGCAACGCCCCAATAATCATTGAAAATCATTTTAAATCAGCCGATTAAATGAATTTTCCGGCAATAAATGTTGCATTTTATGCAACATCACTTGAGCACCATAAAAGTCTCATCCTTGAATTACTTCGATATAACTATCCGATTAAAAACATAAAAATGTATTGATCAACTAATTGGCATGGAATCTGCTCTAATTAATCCCGTAGGCCTGGTCCTCTGGATCAACCTACTTGACCTATTAAAAACTGATTTCAATCGAAAAAGTCCATCAGCGATAGAGTCTATGGGGGTGTTCTTGGCGCCGCAAACACAACGATTAAAAATTCTTATTATCGATGACGAATTGGATATGCGGATTTTTTTGTGCAATCTTTTGGGTACCTGCGGCTACGCCCCGATCGATGCAGGTGATCGCAAAGAGGGACTGCAGAAAGCCAGAAAAGAAAAACCGGCCTTGATTATCCTCGATGTGATGATGCCCAAAGAAGGGGGAATTCAGATGTACCGCGAACTCAAGCAGGATATGAACCTCAAGGAGGTTCCGGTCATCATGCTTTCCACCATCGATCGCAAGACATTCTTAAAATATCAAAGATTTCATCGTACCCATAAGGATTGGGACGTGCCTGATCCGGGTGCTTATCTGGAGAAGCCTCTGGAGGCCCAGGAACTTATCAATACGGTCCGCATGCTGACGAAGAACGCTGAATGCACCGAATTTTTAGATGATTAGTCTTTTTTATTCGAGTTCAAAAGCAGCGCGTTAAAGGGAGCATCCATGACGATAAATATCGGTTTTTACATCTGTCACTGCGGCATCAATATCGCCTACAAAGTTCGCGTGGCAGAGGTAGCGGCATTTGTCCGCAAGCTGCCCAATGTGGTTGTGGCCCGGGACTACAAGTTTATGTGTTCGGATCCCGGCCAGGAAATGATCGAAAACGACATTAAAGAATTCGGCTTAAACCGGGTGGTGGTGGCTTCCTGCTCGCCCAGGCTTCACGAGAAAACTTTTCAAGGCGCCTGTCAGCGTGCCGGGCTCAATCCGTATATGTTTCAGATGGCTTCGGTCCGGGAACAGGTTTCCTGGGTGACGGAAAGTGAGGAGGAGGCCACCCGCAAAGCCAAAACCCTGGCTGCCGCTGCCGTCAACCGTGTCGGTCATCATCACGAACTCCAGACCCGGGAGGTAGCGGTTCACCCGGATGTTCTCATTATTGGCGGGGGCATTGCCGGTATGCAGGCCGCTTTGGACATCGGCAATTCCGGGCATAAGGCCTATCTCGTGGAAAAGGACACCACGGTTGGCGGTCATATGCTGCAATTCGACAAGACCTTTCCCACCCTGGATTGCGCGGCCTGTATTGGTACCCCCAAAATGGTTGAAGTCGCCCAGAATCAGAATATCGAATTGCTGTCGTACAGCGAAGTCAAAGAGGTTTCCGGATACATTGGAAACTTTTCCGTCAAGGTTCTTCGCAAACCCCGCTATGTGAAGGAGGGGGTTTGCACCGGCTGCGGAGAATGCGTCAACGTCTGTCCGGTATCATTGCCCAGTGAATGGGATGAAGGGCTGGGAGCGAGAAAGGCCATTTACAGATCTTTTCCCCAGGCAGTCCCCATTACATTTTGTATCGACAAAAAGGATCGGGCACCTTGCGTGATAACCTGTCCGGCCGGCATTAATGTCCAGGGATATATTCAGCTCATCGGCCAGGGTAAATACCGCCAAGCGATTGAACTGATCAGGGAACGGCTGCCACTGCCGGGGGTATTGGGCCGGGTATGTCCTCATCCCTGTGAGACCCAATGCGCCCGGGCCCAAGTGGATGCCGCCGTCGCCATTCGGGATTTGAAGCGGTTTGCCGCCGATCAGGTAGATCCGGCGACCCTGCCGATACCACCCATTGAAGATCTCAGCGAAAAAGTGGCCGTTGTCGGTTCCGGTCCGGCGGGGTTGACGGTGGCTTATTATCTGCGGCTCAAAGGGTATCAAATTACGATATTCGAGGCTTTGCAGGAATTGGGAGGGATGCTGCGGGTGGGCATTCCGGATTATCGGCTGCCGCCAAAAATATTGGACCGGGAGATCGACAGCATTTTACGCCTGGGGGTGGACGTGCGCACCGGTATGCGCCTTGGCACCGACTTTACATTGGATGATCTTAAATCGGAAGGGTATGCAGCTGTTTTTCTCGCTATCGGCGCCCATGGGTCCGTAAAACTGAACATTGCCGGTGAAACCGACACCCATGGCGTGATGGATGCCGTGGAATTTTTAAGACAGGCAAATCTGGGTGATAACACCCTTCCCGGCAGACACCTGGTCATCGTCGGCGGCGGTAACGTGGCTGTCGATGCCGCCAGGGTGGCTGTGCGACTCGGGGCACAAACGGTTCGCGTGGTGTATCGCCGCAGCGAAAAAGAAATGCCGGCTTATCCCGAAGAGATCCAGGACGCACGGGATGAAGCCATCGAATTTTCATTTCTCACGGCGCCGGTTCGCATCATTGCGGAAGGCGGTAAGGTTTGCGGTCTCGAATGCATCCGGACCGAACTGGGGGAGCCGGATGCCGGCGGGCGGCGCCGGCCTGTGATGGTGGAGGGCTCTGAGTTCGTGGTTGCCTGCGATGGGGTCATTGCGGCCATCGGCCAAAGAATTGATCGTGCCTGGGCAGCGCAGCTACCCGAGTTGCAGTGGTCGCGCCGAACGACCCTGTCCGTCGAAACCGCGACCCTGCAGACTGCCATTCCCTATGTTTTCGCCGGCGGAGATATGGTGACCGGTCCGGCTTCGGTGATTGAGGCCGTGGCCGCCGGCCACAAGGCGGTGGCAGCGATCTGCAGCTTCCTGAACCACGGAGATTTGACCACTATATCCGAACCTGAAACAGACCTGGAGTCCCCCGGCCGAGACTGGCGGGAGATTCCGCCGGATATTGCCGGCCGATCCCGCCTGCCTTCCCGCTATCTGAGCTCAGGGGAAAGAACGTCATCGTTTGAGGAAGTGGATCTCGGGTTTCAAGAAAAGGCTGCCCAACAGGAGGCGCTGCGTTGCCTCAATTGCGGGATTTGCAGCGAGTGTATGGAATGCGTGCGGGTCTGCGAAGCCAACGCCATCGATCATGCCATGCAACCCCAAGAACTTGAGCTGAAGGTCGGCAGCATCATTCTGGCGACCGGCTATGATACATTTGATCCCACCCGGATAAAGCAATACGGATATGGGACCTATGCCAATGTATTCACCAGTCTTGAATTCGAGCGTCTCAGCAATGCCACCGGACCCACCGGAGGTAAAATCCTGATACGGGATGAAAACGGCGAGTTTACACGAGTTCCCCGGAGGGTCGCCATTCTCCACTGCGTCGGCAGCCGGGACGTGAACTATCACGAGTACTGCTCCCGGGTTTGCTGCATGTATGCGCTCAAATACACCCATTTGATTAAAGAAAAGGTCGGGCACGATACCAAGGTATACGATTTTTATATTGACCAACGCTGTTATGGCAAAGGCTATGAGGAGTTTTATCATCGCTGTCAGCAGGAAGGCACCAACTTTATCAGGGGCAAGGTGGCGGAAATAACCGATCAGGCCCTGCAACCGGAAGAAGCGGGTAAGCTGATTGCGATTGCGGAAGACACCCTTCTGGGGGAGCGTCTACGGATTGCGGTGGATATGGTGGTTTTGTGCGTCGCCATGGAATCCCGCCGGGACGCCGTGGAGGTCGGCCGGGTTTTCGGCGTCAATCTGGGAGCGGACGGCTTTTTCCTGGAAGAACATCCCAAGCTGGGACCTCTGAACACGGCCACCGACGGGGTTTTTCTGGCCGGTGCCTGCCAGTCCCCCAAGGATATCCCGGATACCGTGGCCCAGGCATCCGGTGCGGCCAGCAAAGCCCTTTCCCTGGCCACCCGGGGCAAGGTCGAAGTGCCCTCCACCATATCCTGGATCGATCCGGATATTTGTGCCGGCTGTCAAACGTGCATCGGGCTGTGTCCGTACAGTGCCATCGAATTTGATGAACGCCATGCCGTTTCGGTGGTCAATGAAGCGCTTTGCAAGGGCTGCGGCAGTTGTGCCGGATTTTGCCCCAGCGGTGCCGCCCGGATCAGACATTTTCAACAGGAGCAGATTTTTGCCGAATTTGACGGGATCATGGATGCGCTGAATGAAGTGGGGATGTAGTGGAATTCGGAAGTTGGAATGCGGAAGGGGGAAAGGTGTAGCATAGAGCAGAGGGCATAGCGTGAAGGGGAATATCGGAAGGCGGAAGTGGGAATGGGGCCTCCGGCCCGTAGGGGCCATCGGGGCCTACGCCCCGGAGGGAAGGCGGAAGTGGGAATGGATAGGATAAAAGGTTTAACATCATAACGTTTAGACCGTCTGAAGTGGATTATATAAAAACATTTTTCACTTTTTCACAGTGAAGTTTCGGAAGAAGCATAGGACTTAATGGGGGAAATTATGGAAGAGTTTGAACCGACCATCATTGCCTTTGTTTGCAACTGGTGCACCTATACCGCAGCGGATCTGGCCGGAACCTCGAGATTGTCCTACCCTAAAAATGTTCGTTTGATTCGGGTAATGTGCACCGGTATGGTGGATCCCCAGTATGTTATCAAGGCCTTTTTGGAAGGGGCTGATGGCGTGCTTGTCAGCGGCTGCCATCCCGGGGATTGCCATTACATCAACGGAAATTTCAAGGCTCGCCGGCGAATTAAGCTGCTCAAAGAGATTCTACCACAATTTGGTTTTGATCAACAACGGCTGCGATTAACCTGGATCGGTGCCAGCGACGGCATTCAGTTTGCGGAGATTATGCGAGAACTGGTGACCCAGGTGAAGGCTTTGGGACCCAGTCAGGCGAAGTTGAAGATGGTGATTTAGGGATTGGGTATTGGGTATCAGGTCCCGGTAATGGGGGCATTGAGCAAAGAGCATGGCGCATAGAGTAAGACATCGCTCATTGGAAGGTGTAGGAGGATCAAAGGGGTTGCGGGAGTCGGGTTACGGGTTGCGCGTTGCGAGATGCGGGTTGCGGTAAGTTATTCGTTATTAATTAATAGTAATTAGGAAAATCTCGAAGCAAGATTTGCAGTTGGACGGATAGCGGTACCAAATAACTAATAACAAGTGCCGGAGGCAGTCATGGTAGTTACGGCTAAAATTGATGTGAAAGAAAATGGCATTTTAGGATCTCTGCGGGACTTTTTTGAAGATATTCTGGAGCTTGAGGACATTCGTGCAATTTTAGTTCCCCAACACCTCTCCATGAAAAACATGGTGATGCCCACGCTGGTGACGAATCCCGACCAACTTACGGGCGTCGATCCCCTGGCACCGGCCTTTGCCATGAACGCCGCCAAAATTGTTTCCCGGCTGACGCGCAAACCCCTGGGCGGAAAAATTGCGGCGGTACTGCGCCCTTGTGAGATTAGAGCCTTTGTCGAGCTGGTAAAACTCAAGCAGGGTCGACCGGATGACATCATATTGATCGGCATTGATTGCCTGGGGGCTTTTCAGAATAGGGATTATCTTCAGTATGCCGGGGAGAGCGGGGCGGAATCAACCATGCGATTCTTTGACACTTTTCTAAACGGTGAAACGACGGAAACGGAAGGTACCCATCTTGCTGCCGCCTGCCAGGCCTGCGAATATCCAGTGGCCGCCAATGCCGATATCCAGATCGGGCTGTTCGGCGTGGAGGTTGAAGATCACTGTCTGGTCCAGTCGCAAACCGACGTCGGAACGAATATTTTAAATCAGCTCAAACTTGCTGAAACAGCCGAACCTGCTTCCCGCCGGGATGCCATCCGTCTGCTGATCGAGCGGCGCACGCAATACCGCGATGACATGTTTGCCAAGACTTGTGAAGCCACCGACAGTTTGGAAAAAATGACGACTTACTTTGCCAACTGTGTCAATTGTTATAACTGCCGGGTAGCCTGCCCGGTGTGCTACTGCAAGGAATGTGTCTTTGTCACCGATGTCTTTAATCATGATCCTTCCCAGTATTTGCGATGGGCCAATCGCAAAGGTATCATCAAAATGCCCACGGATACCCTTTTTTTTCACATCACCCGGCTGGCGCATATGAGTACGGCCTGTGTGGGATGCGGCCAATGCTCTAATGCATGCCCCAATGATATTCCGGTCATGGAGCTGTTTCGCACCATTGCACAGGATACCCAGAAGGCCTTTGACTACGAAGCAGGCAGGAGCCTTGAGGAAGAACCGCCGCTGTCCGTATTTCGTGAAGATGAGTTTTCCGAGGTGGTCGGGATTTGAAAGAATTCGGAAGGAGGATATTGGAATGACAAATGACGAGTGACAAATGACGAATTAAGGAATTCTATCTATGTTTATTTGCTAAAAAGAGTAGAGCGAAGCGACATCCACAATTCGTCAATCTTCATTCGTCATTCCATGTAGTTTCATATGAGCGGCGCCGCTGGCCAAAAAAACGGCCAGTTTAATCGAAATAGAGACTTTTGGGGCTCGGTTCCGAAATCGGCTGTTGTTGGGTTTCGCAATTCGCAATAACACCGGCAAAATGTAGGTTGGCTTGAGTGCAACGAAACCCAACAAAGCCTGGAGTAGGCTCAACCCAACCTACAAAGGCAAAGTGGCCCAGGATGGAACCAACTCCAACTTTTGAAATGAAGTTTCATATAAGGAAATAGGGCCCATGTCGGAGGGCAGCACACATGGCTGATTGTTGATTAAGTTGATTAGTTGACTAGTTGATAGGAATATACGGAGGAATTTATGACAAGAAAAACCGGCAAGGCCTTGGTGGTTGGGGCCGGTATCAGCGGCATCCGGGCAGCACTGGATCTGGCGGAATTCGGCTATGGTGTCACGCTGATTGACCGCGCGCCCCATCTGGGCGGTATCCTCAGCCGACTTGATTACCAGTTTCCCACCGATCGTTGCGGTATGTGCAAAATGCTGCCGATGGTCGATCGGGATGCCGGCTCCCAGTATTGTCTGCGCAAAGGCCTGTTTCACGAGAACATCGAAATTCTGCTTGCCACCGAAATGATTTCCGTCGAAGGCGAAGCCGGCCAGTATCGGGTGATGCTCAAGCAGCATCCCAACTGGGTAGCCGCGGACCGGTGTGTCGGGTGCGGCGCGTGCTCAGATGTCTGTCCGGTGGAGATCGCCGATGATTTCAATGCCGGTCTGACCCAACGCAAGGCCATTTATCTGCCGGTTCCGCATGCCATTCCCAATCCATATGTGATTGATTTCGCTGCCTGTACCCGCTGTGGCGCCTGTGTCGAAGTTTGTCCAACCGGGGCCATTCGGCTGCCGGAGCAGGAACGCGGGGGATTTCACATTTTAGTGGTCGATGACGAACTCATCGTACGCGATTCCCTCAAGGAATGGCTGGTAGAGGAAGGTTTTTCCGTGGACATGGCCGCTTCCGGCGCCGAAGCGCTGGATCAGCTTTCCAGGCAAGCATATCATCTCATGCTGCTGGATATTAAGATGCCGGGCATGGACGGTGTCGAGGTCCTGCAAACGGCCAAGGAGAACTCACCGGATTTAAATGTCATCATGATGACAGCCTATGCCACCGTGGAGACCGCGGTTGAAGCCATGAAAATCGGGGCACTCGACTATCTGATTAAACCCTTCGACCCTGAAACCATGATCCCCATGGTCTTGAAAATTTACCAAGACTTTTCGGCAGCTGAAGGACGACGGATGGAAGTCGGCGCCATCGTACTTTGCGGCGGTACTGATTTTTTTGAACCGCGTGAAGGGAATAACACCTATGGCTACGGGGTGTATCCCAACGTTGTCACCAGCCTCGAGTTCGAGCGTATGTTAAGCGGCACCGGCCCTTCCCGGGGACGTCCGGTGCGGCCCTTGGATGGCAAGCCCATCCATAAAGCGGCCTGGATTCAGTGTGTGGGATCGCGGGATTTACAAACAAACGCCGGTTTTTGTTCTTCGGTCTGCTGCATGGTTGCCATCAAGGAAGCCCTGGTGGCCAAGGAAAAAATCAACGAAAATCTGGCAGCAACTATTTATTATATGGACATGCGAACCTATGGCAAAGGATTTGACCGCTACCGCCGACAGGCTGAAACCGTTCACGGTATTCATTTTGAAAGAGGGCGGATTCACTCGGTAGCCCAGGATGCGAACAGCGGGGATTTGATTATCCGCAGTGTTAATCTTGCCGGTGAAATCAAAGAAAGCCGCTTTGATTTGGTGGTTCTCACTGTCGGGCAGCGACCGGCCGCGGGCACATCGGAGTTGGCCGAAATGCTGGGGCTTGAACTGAACGAATGGGGATTCGGACAAACCGAACCTTTTTCCCCGGTCCGCACCGGCCGGGCCGGAATTGTCTTGGGCGGCTCTTCTAGCGGCCTCAAAGACGTCGGCGACTCGGTGATCCATGGATCGGCGGCGGCTTTGAACGCGTCGCGGGTGATCCATGCCGGCGGGGGCAGCCTGGCGCTGGAACCCCGGTTGACTGCGCCGCCGCTGGATGTCATACGGGAGCTGCCCAAAATCCTGGTGGTTGTTTGCACCTGCGGGGGACAACTTTCGCAGATTGTTGAGCCGCAGAAAATTGCGCAACAACTTAAAAACGATCCCCTGGTGAATCGGGTCGAATTTTTAGAACAAACCTGTACGGCCAAGGGCTGGGAAAGTCTCGTGCAACTGGTTGAAACGAGCAAACCCAACCGGGTTCTGGTCGGTGCCTGCCTTCCCTATGTGTATCAACGCAAAATTAAGGAACTCAGCCGGCAGGTGGGTCTGGACACTGTGCTGATGGAGGTGGTGGACCTGAATTCGGAATACGGCTTACGCCACGGAGGGAAGGCGGAAATTAAAAGCAAAGATTCTAGAGCTGGTAATCTTCTTTCAGCGCTGCAAATGGGAATTGCCAAGCTTAAATGGGCCGAGCCCGGGCCGGTCGCCACAGTTCCGATTATTCAAAAAGCGCTGGTTATCGGCGGCGGTATTGGCGGCATGACGGCGGCCCTGGCCATTGCCGATCATGGTTTCAAAGTGGACCTGGTGGAAGCGAGCGAGCATCTGGGGGGTAATCTCAACTGGCTGCAGCGAACCCTGGAGGGTCACTCTACAACTACGCTGCTGGAGGATAGCTTGGCCGCGGTGGAAAAACATCCCAACATCTGCGTTCACACCAGAACGCGGGTGATCACCGCGACCGGTGATGTGGGACGGTTTCACACAACCATCGAAGGCCCGGAAGAGTCGGTCCGGGTGCTGTCTCACGGGGTGACCATCTTGGCGACCGGCGGCAGAGAGGCGGTTACCACTTCTTATCGGGTACGGCACAAGCCCGTCAATTATCACTCAGAAAGAATTAGAGCAAAAGCTGGCTGACGGTACGATGGATCCCGGGCAATTAAATTCGGTGGTGATGATCCAATGCGTGGATTCACGCGAAGAGCCCCGCAATTACTGCAGCCGGGTCTGCTGTGCCACGGCCTTGAAACATGCTCTGCATCTCAAGGAAAAAAATCCCGCGCTTTCGGTCTATATTCTCTATCGGGACATGATGACCTATGGGTTTGCCGAGACCTATTACACCCGGGCCCGAGAAGCCGATGTGATCTTCATCCAGTATCGAACCGATGCTAAACCCAGGGTTCAAACCGCAAAAGAAAGCCCGGAGGTGACGATTTTGGAACCGATTCTCGGGCGCCGGCTCAAGATCAAGGCCGATCTGGTGGTCCTGGCCACCGGCGTGGTATCGAATCTGACGCAAGATCTGGCCCAAAGCTTCGCTGCATCCGTCGATCAGGACGGTTTTTTTCAGGAGGCCGAATCCAAGTGGCGGCCGGTTGATTCCCTGAAAGAGGGGGTGTTTGCCTGTGGTTTGACCCATTCCCCCCGAAATATCGCCGAAACCATTGCCACCGCCGAGGCGGCGGCCGAACGGGCTTTAAGAATAATATCGCGTGAACACCTCCCGGCGGGTAAAGTCCTGGCACAGGTGCATCACAGCCTTTGCAGCCTGTGTGAACGCTGTATTGATGCCTGCCCTTATGGTGCCCGCAGCATTGATTTTGATCATGAAAAAGTGCGAATCAACCCGGTCATGTGCCAGGGTTGCGGTGCCTGTGCCGCGGTGTGTCCCAACAGTGCTTCAGTTCTAGAGGGATTTTTAGAACAGCAGATGTTTGAAATGATCGATGCGGCCGTGGGGCATGGGGCATAGGGTAGAGAGAGGCCTTTGAATAGGAAATGAGCTGGGAGGCTGAAAGCTGAAGGTTTAGAAACTGAGAAGATAAGAAGATTAGAAGGTGAGAGGCAGAGAGCAAGGCGCATGGGGCGCAGGCGGAATCCGGAATGAAGGAAAGAGAAGCTGGGAGGCTCAAGGCTGAAAGCTCAAAGGTGAAAGTTGAAGGCCTATAGACGGAGAAGTTAAGAAGGTTAGAAGATGAGAAGATTAGCCACAGACGCACACGGGCACACGCAGACATAAAAGAGCTGAAAGCTGAAGGGATAGAAACTGAGAAGATAAGAAGATTAGAAGGTGAGAGGCAACCAACAAGGAATGACGAGTGACGAAGGCTGGAATCGCTCTCCGAGGCGTAGGCGCTAAAACCCCTACGAGCCGGAGGCTTCGCTCTATCTTTTTATGTGAATCTAAATGACAGAACTCCTATTATGAAATATCCAGTATCGAGCATCAAGGATTGAGGATCGAGGATCCAGCATCAAGGATCAAGTATCCAGTACCGAGTACCCATATAAGGAGAACGTTTATGGACCAATTGGCAGCCAAAGAAGCGAATGACAGCTAAACTTCCGCCGCCGGATGTTTTGGCCCCCGTCCAGGAGATGGTCCGCGCCTGCATCCAATGTGGTACCTGCAGCGCTTCCTGTCCCAATGAGTTTGCCATGGACCACACGCCACGAAAGTTGTGGCGCATGGTGCTGATGGGGCTGAAAGATCAAATATTTCAAAGCAAGACCTTCTCGTTGTGTTCGAACTGCTATTATTGCACTTTACGCTGTCCCCGGGGACTCCCACTCACCGAGGCCATGGATGCACTGAAGCAAATCGCCGCCAGGGAGAATCTTGCAAAATATCGGCAAAGTACGCTATTTTATAAAAATTTTCTACGAAGCGTGCGCCGTCACGGACGCGTCAATGAGATGGAGTTTATGGCTTTCTATTTTGCTGCTCTGAGAAATCCTTTTATTCCCGTTGCGGTTTGCCCCTCTGGGGGCGAGGCTGATGCTAAAAAGGAAAGTGTCCGTGGCAGTGCCTTTAACCGCCCGGCGACCCCTTGAAGCGATCTTCCGAAAAGTCGAAACCCTGGAGGATAGGCCATGAAATACCACTATTATCCCGGTTGTTCTCTTGAAGGGACGGCCCGCGAATACGATCTTTCAACCCGGGCGGTGATGACCTCGATGGGTGCTCAACTGATGGAAATCGAAGACTGGGCCTGCTGCGGTGCGGGAGCGGCGGAGACCATCAGTTATCTTCTGTCTTTGGCGCTTCCGGCACGGAATTTGGCTATTGCCGAAAAACAGGAAGATGGGCGGGATATTTTGGTGCCCTGCAGCGCCTGTTATTTAAATCTTAAAAAGGTGGAAGAAAAAACGCGCAGGGAACCGGAACTGCTTGACACGCTGAACAGTATCTTAGCTGAAGATCATCTGCAATTAAACCGGAGTGTGCACGTCAGACACCTTCTGGATATTTTGGCCAATGATTTGGGTGCGGACGCTTTCCGACCCAAGGTAAAAAACGTTTTTCAGAATTTTCGGATTGCGCCCTATTACGGCTGCCAATGCTTGAGACCGTATGCTGTTTTCGATGACCCGGAAACGCCGTACACCATGGAACCGCTGATTGAGGCCACCGGTGCCCAAATTCACCCCTGGAATTTAGGGGGTAAATGCTGCGGTGCTTCTCACATGAATACCGACATGGACGTAAACCTTGAACTGGTGACGGCCATATTGCGCGGGGCCAAAGGAGCCGATGCCATCGTCACGGTATGTCCCATGTGTCAGATGAACCTGGAGGCCTACCAGCAAAAAATCAGCCGAAGGTGCAACGAGGATCTGCACATGACGGTCCTATACCTTCCTCAGCTCATCGGACTTGCACTGGGATTGTCAAAACAGGATCTGGGACTGAATTTGAACCTGTCCATAACCAAACGCTTCAGGGCGACGCTTCATTTTTAAATGACCGTCGGTAAATAGCATATGATATTAAAACGAATCATAAATTTTCGCCGCAGCCTGGCTTCCAAGCTCATTATAACTGTCGGGCTGACCCTGCTCGCTACCATTTCCACCTGGGCGTATTTTAATGTCAATTATCAGGAAAAAAAGCTGATGAATAATATCGTTGTGGGAACCGACCGGTTAACCAACACCATCAAGCTGGGTACCCACTATGCCATGATGTCGAATTCCAGAGACGACATCAACCAGATCATCACAAACATCGGCAAGCAGAAGGAAATCCAAACCATTCGGATTTACAATAAGGATGGACAAATTAAATATTCCAATCAGCCGTCTGAAGTTGACCAAATCACCAATGTCAAAGCAGAGGCCTGTGACATCTGCCACAAAACCGATCCGGCACCCTCCCAGCTCGAACTGACCGAGCGGATACGAATATTCGATTCTTCTAAAGGTTATCGCCTTTTGGGAATCATCTGCCCCATTTGCAACGAACCCGGTTGTGCCACCGATGACTGTCATGTGCATCCCCAAGGAAAAAAAATCCTGGGAGCTTTGGATGTGGTGATTTCCCTGGCAGATACCGATAAAGAAATCCTTACCGCCGAAAAAGGAATTATCGGTCTGGCCGGGATCGTTTTTGTAGTGACGTCCACCATCATCTTTCTTTTTGTGTTGAGATTTGTCAATCAACCGATTCGCAAGTTAATTGACGGTACCCGGATGATTGCCCGCGGGGGGGATCCCGGCAAAGTAGATGTGGACCAGGACGATGAAATGGGACAGCTGGCAACGGCGATTAACCAGATGAGCATGGAAATCGGCGCGAAACAGGCGGAGCTGAACAAACAGAAAGATGAATATCAGACCCTGTTTGAGCAGGTGCCCTGCCTGATTACAGTTCAGGATAAAAATTTTAAACTATTGAGATATAATGATGAATTTGCTCGCAGCTTTGATCCCGCGCGCGGTGATTTCTGCTATCACGCCTACAAAGGGCGGCATGAGAAGTGTGTCAATTGCCCCGTCGAAAAAACATTTGAAGACGGTTGCACCCACTATGGTGAGGAGAGCGGTTTGAACAAGGATGGATCCGAGGCCCACTGGATTTTTAGAACAACCCCGATTAAAAACGATCAAGGTGAAATCATTGCGGCCATGGAAATGAGTCTGGATATCAGCCAGCGGAAGCAGCTTGAAGAAAAACTGGAAAAGTCCGAGAAGAAATATCACGAAATTTTCAACAATATTCCAAATCCGGTGTTTGTATTGGATATTGATACACTAGAAATCATCGACTGTAACGACAGTGTAGAGTCAGTTTACGGCTATGGCAAACATGAGATCCTCACAAAATCATTTTCGGACCTGTTTCTGGAAGATGAACGCGATCGGCATATAGAAACGATTAAGAATTCGGCGGTGATAAATCAGGTTAAGCAATTAAACTATAAGCGCGTGCCTCTCACAGTCAATATCAGGATTTCGCCGGCCGAGTATCCGGGCAAAAAAGTGCTGCTGGTGACCACCAGTGATATTACCAAACGGCTGGAAACCGAGCAGCAATTGATCCAGGCCGGTAAAATGGCAACCGTGGGGGAAATGGCCACCGGTATTGCCCATGAGCTCAATCAACCCCTCTCGGTCATCAAAACCGCCAGCAGTTTCTTTATCAAAAAAATTAACAAAAAAGAACCGATTGAAGACAGCATCCTGTTTAAAATGCTCAGTAAAATCGACAGCAATGTGGATCGGGCCGCCAAAATCATCAATCACATGCGGCAATTTGCCCGCAAATCCGACCTGGACCTTGAAAAGGTTCAGGTGAACGAAGTGCTGAAAAATGCCTTCGAAATATTCAGTCAGCAGCTGAAGTTAAGAGGAATCAAGGTGGTATGGGACATTGAAAAAGATTTGCCGAGAATAAATGCAGACGCAAGCCGTCTGGAACAGGTCTTTATCAATCTTTTGCTAAATGCCAGAGATGCCATCGAAGAAAAATGGGGTGCCCGGGAAAACGGGCAGATTGATAGAAGAATCGTCCTCAAGACAAAATTTGCCAGACCCTTCGTTGTATGTAGGGTGTGTGATACCGGCAAAGGGGTTGACCGGACCATTGCGGATAAAATTTTTGATCCTTTTTTCACAACCAAAGAGGTCGGCAAAGGGACCGGTCTGGGCCTTTCCATCAGTTATGGAATTGTGAAAGACTGTGGCGGCAGTATCAAAGTTATACCCCATGCGCCTGAAGGGGCATGCTTTGTTTTGAAATTCCCCGTACCGGACAAAAACAATGGAAAATAAAGAATTATTATTAGTCGATGATGAAAAAGATATCCGTGATGTTCTGCATTTAGCTCTCTCGGATATGGGATATGAGGTGTTCGAAGCCGAAAATGGTGCCGAAGCCTTGCGCATTTTCAAAGAAGTGCATCCTCCCATTGTGCTGACCGACATCAAGATGCCCCGGATGGACGGCATCGAATTGCTGCAGAAAGTTAAACATGATAACTCTGAAACCGAGGTGATTATGATTACCGGCCATGGCGATATGGACCTGGCTATCAAAAGCCTCAAGTATGAAGCTACGGAGTTCATCACCAAGCCGGTCAATGTGGATGCCCTTGAAATAGCACTTCGCAGGGTCAGAGAAAGAATCCTGACACGACAGAAATTAAAGGAATATACCGAGAATCTGGAAACCCTCTTGCGCGAAAAATCGGAGCTGCAAAGCCACCTGTCGTCATTGGGCTTGATGATCGGGTCCATTTCTCACGGTATCAAAGGGCTTTTAACCGGCCTGGATGGGGGCATGTATCTGCTGGATTCAGGTTTTGCCAAAGGGAACCGCGATCAGGTCAGAGAAGGATGGGATGCCGTAAAATTAACGGTCGAACGAATCCGAAAAATGGTCATGGATATCCTCTTTTATGCCAAAGAAAGAGATCTTCGATTAGAACGGATCAATATCCGGAATTTTGTCAAAGAAATAGCCAAAGAAATTGAACCGAAATTCAAAAGTCAAAATATCAAATTTGTAAATAATTTTGGCGAGAATCTGGGAGAATTTGAAGTAGATGTTACCTATCTCCATTCTGCCCTGCTCAACATTATTGAAAATGCGGCAGATGCCTGTCTAAGAGACAAAATAAAAAAATCTCACAAAATTATTTTCGGGGCCGGAAAACATGAAAAAGAAATTATTTTGGAAATAAGCGATAATGGGATTGGTATGGACGATGACACCCAAGAAAAAATTTTTACACCGTTTTTTTCTTCAAAGGGAACCAGAGGAACAGGTCTTGGTCTTTTTATCGCTAATACGATCATTGAGCAACACGGCGGTGAAATCAAGGTGAAATCCAAGGTCGGACAAGGCACACTTTTTCAAATTAAAATTCCAGGAAAAGCTCCGATTAAACGGGAGGAAACGTCATGAAAACGTTTGATAATTTGGTATCGAGTTTCGATTTTGACAAATTCAAAATCGATTGCATCATCCATGATTTCCTGAAGACATATGTTAAAAAAAAATCGAGCCTATCCTCATGCGACGATAATGAAGCCAACATCTTAAGAATACAATTAGAAGACTATTCTGATATTATGGAGCGATTATTAAAAACCGCTGCGTGTTTTCCTTCAGGATGTGAAAATTGTGTGGGCATGCAAAAATGTGCTGGTTGCATTAATCAAGATATTTTGGCAGATGCATTCATAAAATTGCAGAAGTATCAAGAAAATGAAAAGTGATGTTACCTCTATCCATTTTTTATTTTTACCACATCGTAACATTTTAGATAATTGACCTAAACCCACAATTCCCGGAAATTGTATATCTCACCTATCCTATCCATATGATGAGTCGGTTATAGATTATCGTGCCGGGGGACATCTTTCAAATTATAAGTTTCTAAGGTTACGGCGCCGGGTCCAGGCAAGTGGTCCGACCAAACTCTAATGCAAACGCTTCCAGCTTATCGAATTCAAAGTCTTCTGCAAAAGTTTTGAGGTCTGTACCATCCACATCCCTGTCGCCATCATAATCGGCCTCACAGGCGTTGACCAGGGGCAATTCGTGGATAAAAATGTCATAGGCGTTGTTGATATCGCCCAATCCCTCCAACAAATTATTGGCATGAGAGGTGAATCCCACAAGGCGCCCGTTTCCGCTAATGGCAGGACCGATACTGGCCGAGTTCCCCACATCGCCGCAGAGACAAATGCTAGCCCGAATCGTTGTTCCCATATACCGTTGTCTTGAATAACCGAAGGAGTAAAATCCTCGTTGGCCAACTCGGCCCAGGTGCTGGTACTGTAAAGCCACACGATTATCCTGTTCTCGGTATAAAAGGTTGTACAGCCGGATGTGAACCACGGCGTCAATTCCCTGGGCCGTATAGTAATGTAAGACAAAGCGGTCATCGTCCGGACTGAAGCCCCAATATGAATCGGTAAAAGGAAAGGGCTCGGTCGTTAGCACTGTCTGACCACCTGACGTTTTCACCGTCAAGGTAATCTGGTTGGTGCCGGCAGCGGTCACGCAGTATCTGTCGTTGGGGGATCTGCAATAGTCGGGGTTAATGGGAGGCACGCAATCCAAAAATGGCTTTTTGGCCTTTGCGCCCTGCTGGTATGTCCTGTCGTCTTCCGAACAGGTGCAGTCAATGCCCGATCGCATGTCTGCAACCACAGCCTGTGCCCACAGAAGCACTCCAACAGCCAAAAAGAACGGGAGAAGATGCCGGAAAGATGACATGGTTTTCATTCTGCTCCCCCTTTGCTATTAAAATTATAGATTATAGATTAGGGACGGTCTTGTTTTTTTTGCGTGAATGAACCAAGAAATCCAGCTCGAAAGTCTCGAGGCCTGCCGTAAAAATTCCCTTCTAAGCGTCTTTAAAGATCATTGACAGCGAGAGATGTTAGCTTCTATATTAAAGAATTACCGACAAATTTTTATATAAAAAAATCTCCCAATGTCTCTTGCCCCAATAGCTGAAAAAATTAAACCTACCCTGGCATTCATACTGGCATGGGCCTTTCTCAATGTTCTGATGAATATAAAATATCCGGCCCAGCAACTGCATATGCTGACCTTGTTTAAGATCTCACCGGAAGTATTGGGGATTATAATGATCCCATTGGCGGCGGCCTGGATGGGTTTGCCTTTTCACCCTGCGCTTTACCTGCCGTTGACTGCCTTCTTAATATTTCTCCGCTTTTTCCGCATCGGCGATATCCTGGTGCCCATGTATTTTTTCCGCCCCTTTAATCTATACCTGGATGCCCAATTTATACCGGACCTGATTCATCTTCTATACACCACCTTTTCGCTGAAAACCTTTATCTTTGCTGCAATTCTTGCGGTGATCCTGCTGGCCGGTCTCAGCTGGGGTGTCTGGCTGTCATTTAAAACCATCCACAACTTCCTGGCATATCATCGAAACCGCCGCGTTATTCTGGTGCTGATCACTGTCGGTCTCATGGCGCTGTCATATCTTCCGGTCGGCATAGCCCGCCTGCCCGGCGAATTCCTTGCCAAGGGTTTCTTTCAACGGGTAGTTGCGGAATTTAATTTTATTCTGCACGTTAAAGGCCATCGTGCCCGGCAACTGGGCGTCATTGAAAGCGCTGTCGAGGCCGGCGGGCAAATCCCGTCATCGCTGGATAAACTGCACGGTGCAGATGTATTTATTTTTTTTGTCGAGTCTTACGGGCATACCATATTTGCGGACAATCGCCATTTCTCAAAAATTAAACCCGTGCTGGATGATATTGAAAGGAATCTCGAGGACCGGGGCTTCCTGGTTTGCTCAACGTTTTTCCAATCCCCGACCTATGGCGGGACCTCCTGGCTGGCTCACGGGACCCTGGCCGGGGGTGTCAAACTCGACAGCCATATGCACTATAATCTGATGATCACCTCGCAAGCCAAAACGATTGCGCGGTTTTTCAACGAAGCCGGCTACCGAACCATCAGTGCCACGCCGGGCACACAGTGGCCCTGGCCGCAAGGCGCCTTTTTTGGCTATCAGAAAAAATACTACGCCTGGAATTTCGACTACAAGGGGCCCATGTACGGATGGTCCACCATGCCGGACCAATATGTGCTCGATTACATCTACCGACATGAAATTCAAAACCGGACACAACCGCTGTTCATCGAGTTTATTCTGGTGACCAGCCACGCCCCATTTCACCGCCAACCACCGTATCTGAAGGATTGGCCCAGTCTGGGGACGGGTGAAATTTACCACCAAGTGCAGGCCGTTGCCTTCCCCATCGTGTGGCCCGATCTGAGTAATGCCTCAGAGGGCTATGTGACGGCCATTAAATATGAGCTCGATGTCATTAGCGATTTCATCATGCGATATTTAGACGATAACGCCCTGATAATTGTACTGGGCGACCATCAACCCAATGTTCAAATAACCGGCAAGAAGCAACCATGGTCGGTTCCCGTGCATGTCATCAGCCGCAAAAATGAGCTGCTGGAACCGTTTCGCAAACGGGGATATTCACCCGGCCTCATCCCCACCCAACCGCCACCCCATCGTGGAATGGAAACTTTTCTGTACGACTTCCTGGCTGATTTCAGCACGGCAGAGAGATTGACGAAGGACGATTTATGAATAACGAATGATGATTTGAGGTTTTGTACTTCTTATTCTAAGTGACAATCAATGGAGTATTAGATTCATATGAACGGATGAAATACATTGTAAATGTATTCACTTTGATATTTTTTATTTAAACCCATTATTCCAATATTCCAGCACTCCAATATTCCCTCCGGGGCGTAGGCGCTTCCCTGCGGCCCGGAGGCCAATTGGGACGAAGCACCTAACTCGTGAACGGTGAATTCGACGATTGTTGCAATAGTTGGTCGGAGATCAGTATCTCCCGTGCTTTGGGGCCGAAATTAAACAGGAGGTCAAATGCCGAAAGATCGGGGATAAAATCGCCCCACAATTGCGGATATACCCGGGATGGGAATTTAACAAAACGCAGCTCGATGCCGGCCTTCTCAAAAAGATCGGCATTAAGATGCTTGCCGACTGCAGCCGGAGCCACATAGGTAGAAGCATTGAAGAACCGGCATATCTCAATGGGCAAATGATCACCGCTGGGTTTGATATTCAGCTTGGAAAGTTTTCTGATCTCGGTGTCTACACCAAGATTCAGCATCAGGTGGTCGATGATCGCCATGTTAAAATCAATGAGCCGGTCGAATGCGGTTGAAAATATTTTTTCCGCAAACTGCAGGTGATCGGTAAAATGGGGAGCAGCGGCATAGGCCTGTTTCAGGCTGAGCAGATGTTTTTGGTTCTGCCGGCCTTCGTGGCATATCCTCACCTCGTCGATACGTTGCAGCCCCAATCCTTTCTTCCATACGGGTATCGTCATCCACAGGGTCCCCTGGTCGTTTTTGAAGCGGTTGCGGGTGATCCAGGTGGATCCTCGCGGGAACTGAACGGTGTCGAGAATGACAAAAATATCACAAAAGTTTGCCAGGTAGAAAAATCCGGGAAAAGGCGCAAAATATGGCCGGCTGGTGGAAATAATCATCGCAATTCTATTTCCTGATAGGGCAGCCCCAGCGATTCGGCCAGGTCCATCAGGGCCGCTTCCAGTGTCATCTCTGCACCTTGATCGTTTTTTACCTGAATCAGCTTGTCACCAACCACGATAATCTGGAGTTTGCTCGGATCGAGATATTGCCGGGCAAGCCGGCCAAGATCCTCCCGGCTGACATTGACAAAGGCATCCTGAATTTTTCCCAGGGTATCAAGGGGTTCGTTGCGCAAGTAATAACGGCCATACACGTTTACCAGGTCCGCCGGCGTATCCACATTAAAAACGAAACTGTTGAGTGCGTCCAGTCGTTTCTGCTCGATTTCTTTTTGGGGAACATCCCGGCGCAGGGAATTCATGATTTTGATGGCCTGAGCAATTGCGGCCGCAGTTTTGTCCCCTTGGCAGCCGATGTAGCCGGACAGAACCCCTGCGTTCCATTTGTAGGTTTGATAAAATCCGGCGGAATACACCAAACCGAGATCGTCCCGTAAACGGGTGTACATCAGGGAATCACTGCCGCCGAAAATGTTCATCAGAAGGCTTATTTTCCAATAATCCGGATGGGTGCGCTTGACGCTGGGCAGGCTCAGAGCAATCTGGGACTGCACCTGACCGGGTTTGTGAATCAGCGCCAATACCGGTGGTGTCTCTGCCGGATCGGCGAGATTCCGTTGCGGTGCCCGGGTTTGGGGCAACGCCTTGAAAAATTGACTCAGACCCGCTTTGACCTCTTCCGGGTCAATGTCACCGGCGATGGCGGCAACCATGTTGGAGGGCACAAAAAAGTCTCTTAAAAACTGCTTAAGATCTTCTCGGCTGACAGCGGGTATGGTGGTCAGGCCCGCCAGCGGATCACGACCATAGGGATGCCCTTTGAAATACCGGATGTCCCGCTCGCGGCCCGCCACCGCCTGAGCATTGCCTCCCTGGCGTTTAAGTTCGGTTAATTGCTGGGTCTTGACAACCTCAAATACAGCCGGATCAAATGCGGGACGCGTTAATATTTCCTGCAATACGGCCAAACCGGATCGCCAATCATCTTTGAGCACGGAAAGCTGAATGACCGCCGCCTCCTCGCCGACCGCAACACTGAGTTGAATGGCGTTTTCGTCCAGCACCCGGGCCAGTTCCGCCGGCGAAAGGGTCTCGGTTCCGCCGCGAATAATGCTGTCTGTCAGCAACGCCGCCAAACCGATCCTGGAATCATCGACATCCACCGAACCGGCTTTAACCAGCAGGGTCAAATCCACCAGCGGCAGCTCGTGATCCGGCAGGTAAAAGACCTTGGCGTCGGTGATCTCCATGGCCTCGGCTTGAGGGTATTCAATTTTTTGGGGCTTGCGTTGAAAGGAGAGCGGATGTTTCCAGCCGGCCGGCGTCGGGTATTGGGAGATGTTGCTGAAATCATGGGGGCGGTCCGCCTTGGCAGCGGCACTGCCGGTGATGGAACGTACCTCAGAGTAACTGTCTGGGGGACCGTCCGGCTGACCGCCGGGTATGACATAGACACTGGTTTTATTTTCTGTTCGGATGTATTTATTAGCGGCCTGACGGATGTCTTCGGGGCTAACGGCGTCCAGTTTCTCAAGGTAATTCATCATGTAGCGCCAGCCCACCTGAACCTCGAGGGTCGCCAGGGTCCCGGCCAGGCTCTCATTGCTGCGCATCCTGTCGATAAAATCACGCCGGTTGAGTTTCTTGATTCTTTGAAGCTCACGCTCGGAAACCAACTCGGTTTTCATTTTTCCCACTTCAGCCAGGAGCAGATCTTCCAGCTCCTCGCAGGCTTCTAGATAGGCACGGCGCTTTTCTTCGTCGCTCACCCCTTTGTTTTTGACGATTTGGGGTTCATTGGGCGAGCCTCCCAAAATGACCATACCGCCGTATCGATTATCCGGATTGTAAGCCCAGGCTTCCTGGGCCCGACCTTTGTAGATAAGGTCCTGGGTCATGCGGGCGCTGCGGCCGTGGCTTAAGATCATTGTCATGGCATCTAAAGCATAAAAATCTTTGGTGTCCATGGCAGCAGCATGAAAACCGATTCGGACAAGAGGCGTGCGGGCGCCCTTTAAATACCGAACACTTTTTCGCGGTCCCTGTTGTGCGGGTTCCCGGGTCACCTTTTCCGGGGCCCGCTCGCCTGCCGGATAGCGCTGAAAATAAATTTCAGCCAATCGCCTGGCATTTTCCAGGGTGACATCGCCCACCAGAACCAAAACGGCATTTGAGGGATTGTAAAAGGTTTGGTGAAACGCAATTGCGTCTTCGGTACTGTATTTTTCCATATCCGCCTTCCAGCCGATAGTTGGATTGCGGTACGGGTGAGCCGCATACGCTGTGGCGCTAAGATCCAGCCAGGCAGCACCACCGGGGCTGTTGATATAGCGAAACGCCCATTCCCGCTGCACGACTTCTTTTTCGACATAAAACTCGCGCCAGGCCGGTTCGAACAGCTGTTCGCTGACAATGGAAAACCACTGCTCCAGCATATCCGACGGCACGGATGCAATATATTGGGTCTGATCTTTGGTCGTGAACGCATTGACACCGACGGTGCCGTTCTTCCCCAACTGGGATGAAAACACCTGGGGCACATATATTTCTTGTACTTTAAGCCGCAGCTCGTTCATTTCAGCCTGCTTTTTTTTGATCAGTTCCGGATCCGGGTGTCGTTTGTTTTGCTCAGATAGCACGGCTTGGTAGGCCGCTTCAATTTGGTCCTGCAACTGCTGGTCCTTCTCATAATCAAGGCTGCCAAAATTTTTGGTGCCTTTAAACATTATGTGCTCCAGCAAATGTGCAATGCCGGTTTTGCCGGCCTGTTCAAGTGCAGAACCGGCTCGAATCGCCAACCGGCACGCCACTTGCGGGGTTGCCGGGCGTTCGACCACCAGAACCTGCATACCGTTTTCAAGCTGAAACGCTTTGACGTCGATGTTGAGATCATAAGCCGTATCCGTCACTCCATGGACAGTTCCGGCGAAGACCAGCAAGATGATTGATAGCCCAAAAATTTTATGCAATCGCATCGATTGTGCCTCCTTAATTTTTTTGTTTTTTACGGTTCATCCGGATTAGCTCTAAATTTCTTTTATTCTGATTTCGAGCATCCGATCCGGTCTTAGCTTTTATCGGTTTTTATCTGACAACATGTTGCAAGGAGCGTTAGGTTTCATGGGTCACTTTTCCCGAGCTTAGTCTTGTTAACCTGAAAACATACGTCCAAAAAATCCAACTTTCAAGGCTGCCATGAAGTTTTTTGGGCGTTTTATATTTTCGCGGCACTAAAGAATTGATTTTTCATGTTGAATTGGTTAACTATTATTTTCTATCTTTACGATGATTTCGGGAAGTCGGAAAAATGACAAGCGCAATTGTAATGGCAGGTTATAACAACAAACGCGAAGTGAAAAAATACAGCCGCATGGTCGCGGAACATTACGGCGAGAAATTCATTGAGGCGGGTTATAAACCTTTGCGGGAATTTAAATCTGTTAAAAACGGCCGGCAGGAAACCAAGCCCCTGATTCAATATACCCTTGAAAGGCTTTTTGAGAACGAATACATTGATGAAATACTTATTGTCGGACATCAGATGCTGCTCGAGCAGCGACTGGGAAATTTTATCCAAAATTCTGAAAAACCCTGTCAACTGGTCAACCAGAGCTCGAAAATACCGCATGACGTTATCCGACGTTTCAACATTAATCCCAGAAAAGTTAAACACAACTCTATCGCCGGTAATTTGATCAAAGGATATGCTGCCAGCAACGCCTGTAAAAAGGAGCAACATGCTTTGTTCGTGGCGGCGGATTCACCCCTGACGACCAATGAGTTTATTAATCGTTTCTTGAACTTGGTTCAGCAGTACGAGAATGAAGTCGCAATAATTCTTCCAGCCATAGTGGTGGGCGATCAGAAAGACCAGCTAGGCAGACTGCCTCTGCGCCTTCTCAACGACTCGCAATATCAGCTCAAAGGTATAAAAGATGATTACGGCCGGCACGGTTTTCGGCTTTCTTCTTTGATATCTGCTAACCCGCACCGTTTTGATGTGAACACGGCCAACACGGCCTACAACCTTCGAAAATGCCTGAGCCCCAACGTTCAACTTAAACTGTTTCGGATTACCCGGGGCCTGGGATACCCGAATGTGTACTCAAAATATTTTCTAAGAAAGGATTTGAGCATCAATGAGACGGCCAACATTGTTTCGGCCTTTTTCCATGGCCGCCTCATTTTAATTCCCATGACCGGCATAGAAGCAACCTATGATTACGATGGGACCGTTCATGAGTATCATACGATCACCAAGATGCTTAAATCCAATTAAATTCGGCCGGACAACAAATCAAACTGAAATAATGGCTGGTAAAACGATGGTTGAAATTAATATTCAAAGTACCATTATCAATTTGATCTCAGTGTTTCTAATGCTGGCACTTGCCGGGTGTGCCATGAATCGGAATCAAAAAGCGGTCGAGATGGAACGGCTGCTGGCGGCCTCCGGGTTTAAGATGAGGCTGGCCGACAGCGAAAGCAAACTTGCTCAGCTAAAAGAACTTCCCCAGCGCAAACTGGTCGCCCAGAATTGGGGTGGTAAAGTGAGTTATATTTATGCGGATGCCTCTGATTGTAAATGCGCCTATGTTGGCGATGAGGCGGCCTATAAACGCTTTCAGGACCTCGCACTCCAAAGACAGATTGCCGAGGAAGATCGCCGGGCTGCGGAAGGGGATCAACCGGCTGAAATGGAAGGCGGGGGATGGCGCTTTGACAAACCCTGGTAGCAACGCCATTCATTCAAAGTTTGGTCTGGGCCAGAGGCGTCAGCCCAGCCGCTGACCGCTGAAATGACCGGTTTGATCAAAAAAGAAACCTTGGCAATGTTTCATAAGGTGTCAACAGTGGAAAGCCTCCGGCCGTCCGGTTTCGGGTTACTGAGTGCCGGTCGGTTTATTGCCTCCAACCTCTAACCTTAATCCGCGAACCAGTTGCCGAAACTGCCTGTTTCGTTCCCGAAACCATCTCCCAACATAACATTTCGATCATCTTACCGTCATCTTGCAGTTAACTTCGAGTGTTACCATCCGGATGCAAACAGGGTCAGATCCAAGAACATTCGCAATCAAAGGAGCAGGTGAGATGGATAAAATGTTTGCCGAAAATAAACATTGCAAAGAAATCAATTTTTTCGAACCCGAACACCGGTCCCTTTCTAAGGATCATGCAACCGATATTCCCGAGAGGGATTCAGGAGACCGTGCGGTCGCTATGTATTTTCGTCGCATAGGGCTTCATGCGCTGCTAAGCCGCGAAGATGAAGTAAAAATCGCCAAAAGGATTGAAGTTGCTGAACATGAAATCCTGCGGGCACTTTTACAGACCTCTAATGCCGTACAACATATTGTGGATCTCGGGAAAAAGGTTAATAGCGGTGAAATGCAGGCAAAACGTGTCTCAAGGGCGATGCGCACTATCAACAACTGCACCGATGAGGCGGCTCGAATTCAAGAATTTTTAGCAACCATCACGCTGGTTGAAGAAATTGATGCAAAAAACACGGTGCATCGTGCCAAACTGCTTTCTCTTCCATCGACCTCCGGCGAAAGCCGGCGCATTTACAGGCATATTGTCTCTGGTGCGGACACCATCTATTACCTCCTGCGCAATTGGCGTATTGAGTCCGAGATCATTGACGTCATTGAAGAAACGATTCGTCAACAGGAAAATCTACCCGAAACGGATGCCATTGTAATGAGACGCATCCTGGAAGGCATCAATAAAAGCCGGGCAAGGGTGCAAGCTGCCAAGAATGAATTAATCAAAGCCAATTTGCGCCTGGTCGCCAAGGTCGCGCTCAGATACAACAAAAGCCGTCTGCACCTGTTGGATCTGATCCAGGAGGGAAACATCGGCTTGATCAAAGCGGTGAACAAGTTCGATTATCACCGGGGCTGCAAGTTCAGCACCCATGGGGTCTGGTGGATCAGGCAGGCTATTGTACGGGCGATTACCAACCAATCTCGGATGATTCGGTTTCCGGTCCATCTGTCTGAAACAATGAATAAACTCAAGCGTACCCAGCGTAGCATATCAACAAAACAAGGCAAGGAGGTTAAGCTGGTGGACATTGCGGCAGGGATGGAAATATCCCGCAACATAATTCGCAAGCTGCCTGATTTCAACGGTGAACCTGTTTCACTTCATGCGCCTGTCAAGGGTAAAAACGGTGGCTGCCTGGGTGATTTTATCAAAGATGAAACCGTCCCCGGAACATTTGACACCGTGGTTAATCAAGACCTGGCCGGACAAGTCCGCAAGATAATCGCCACGCTGACACCACGTGAAGAAAGGGTGCTGCGCCTGCGCTTTGGCATCGGTGAAAAAGACGACCATACGCTGGATCAAATCAGCCGTGATTTTTCATTAACCAGTGAACGGATCCGACAGATCGAAGCCCAGGCGTTGAGAAAGTTGCGCAATCCCAAAATGAGGGGTCAACTGCTAAGTTTTATTAAAGCCTAGCCCGGACCACCGAAATTGTGCCGGATAATCATAACATTTTGGTCATCTTGCCGTCATCTTAGCGTTAGCTTTGTGCTTTACGGTAAGTTCAATCAAAGGCCAATTTTGGCCAAAACCAACACAGGGGGGAAAGAAAATGAAACAGACATTCAAGTTTACAAGATACATCGTGGTAATGGTCATGGTCGGGCTGATGATGGGCTCCGGCCTTCCAATGGCAACGGCATCCAAGAATGCCCCGGTGCAAATGGTACCGCAAAATTTCAGCGCCCTGGCCGAGACAGTCAGCCCGGCGGTGGTTCACATTCGGGTGGAGAAGACCGTCAAGGGTGGCGGACCGGCCTTTCATCAGTTCAACCAAAATCCGTTTGGCGGCAACGAGCAGTTCAAAGACTTTTTTGGCCGTAATTTCGGACGGCAACGTCAGCCGGAATTCAAACAGCCGGGTCAGGGCTCCGGGTTCATCATCGATAAAAGCGGCTATATTGTCACCAACAACCATGTGGTGGACGGCGCCGACACGATCAAAGTCATCCTCAAAGATGATACCGAATACAATGCCGAAATTGTCGGGCGTGATCCGGTAACGGATATCGCCCTGATCAAGGTTGCGGCCAAAGGCAACCTGCCCACGGTGCCCATGGGAAGTTCGCAAAATCTGAGAGTAGGCGAGTGGGTCGCAGCCATCGGGAGTCCTTTCGGGTTGGAGCACACCGTGACCGCCGGCATCGTCAGTGCCAAAGGACGGGTGATCGGCTCCGGTCCTTATGACGATTTCATTCAGACCGATGCCTCCATCAACCCGGGCAACAGCGGCGGCCCCCTGATCAACATGAGGGGCGAGATCGTGGGCATCAATACCATGATCATTGCCGGTGGCAATGGAATCGGCTTTGCCATTCCCATCGATCAGGCCAAAGATATTATCGCTCAGTTGAAAACCGGCGGTGAAGTCACCCGCGGCTGGTTGGGAGTCACCATTCAGGATCTTAAGGGCAGCCTGGCGGAATACTATGGCGTGCAAGACAAAAGCGGTGTGCTGGTTGCCAGTGTCGTTCCCGGTGATCCCGCGGATCGAGCCGGAATTCAACCCAACGATATCATTACGGAAGTCGAGGGTAAAAAGGTGACCACCAGCCGCGACCTGACCAACCTGGCTGCCAAACTGGGTGTCGGTGATACGGCCAGGGTAACGGTTTTACGCGACGGTCGCCCGAAGGTTCTCAAGGTTAAAGTCGGGAAAAGACCGTTGACCATGGCCGCCGCTTCCGAAAATCAGCAGAAGGAAAAAGAAGGCGAATATGGATTTGAGGTAACGGAATTAACACCGGAAGTCGCCCAACGCTATAATCTCAAAGAAACTGCGGGTGTGATCGTGGTCAATGTCGACCCCAACAGCAAAGCCCAGGCAGCCGGTGTTCAGCAAGGTGATCTCATCATCGAGGTCAACCGTAAAAATGTTAAATCGGTGAAAGATTTCAAGAACTTGATCGATCAACATAAGAAAGGGGATGGAATTAATTTGCTCGTCAAGCGCATGAATGGCGGATTGATGGTAATTCACTTGGCATGAGGTTAAACCAAAACGCACCCGATTGAGCGAAAAAGCCTAATCGGGTGTTAATCCCAACCCGGACAAGCCGGAATTGAATATTGAAGAACGAAGATTTGTGGTATCGCTCGCGCAGCGCAGGCGCTTGCGCCGCGTGTCGCTCTGTCTTTTCTAGTTAAATCGATGGTTTTCCTCTCCGAGCCGCAGGATCTACCCTCCGGGGCGTAGTCTCAGTCCCCTACGGGACGGAGTCGAGCCGGAGGCTAAAATATTCAATCCAGCTATGGCATAAAAGATGTGCAAATATGATGTGATTTCAATAAATAGGGCCTAAGGGCCTAATTCGGTATTCTGCGGTTCGCTGTTTATTCCAGGTCATCTAAGCGATCCGTCTAATCAGCAAAAAACCGTACCATTTTGGCGTAGTTTCATTCGAGTGCCTTGACAATTCGTATTATTTTCAAAATAACCCCCAAATTAGGGATTCTCAACCTGTGAACACTTAGCTCGTGTTTACAGACACTTAACAAATCAATCATTCAGTCTCTCAAATATTGCGATAATGAGTGGCTATCCAAAACTTTACATTATCCAGAAAAAGGTTATAATTAAAGGTATCCAGAAAAAATCGAGAAGGCAGATGACGATCATATGCGGTTTCTTTTATACAATATACGGTATGCAGCAGGAATTGGGAGACATTTCCATCTTCCGGTACCCTACAGCGGCTATTTTAAAAACACCAACGGCAATTTAAAAAAGATCGTGGACTTCATAAAATCGGTGAATCCGGATATCATCGGATTGATCGAGGTGGACAGCGGCTCTTTTCGCTCTGAAAAGAACAACCAGGCTGAGGGTATTGCCTGGGAATTGCAGCACGATCATATCTATCAGTCAAAATATCCCGCATCATCCATGGCCCGGAAAGTGCCCCTGCTGAATAAGCAGGGCAATGCGATGTTGACCAACCAGGAAATTGTTTCCCAGAAATTTCATTATTTTCGCGAAGGTGTCAAGCGGCTCGTGATTGAACTGGAGCTGGCAGATCTTTCGATTTTTCTGGTACATCTGTCTATAAAATATCGTCACCGGCAATATCAGCTGCAGGATCTGCATGCCATGATAAACAAGGAAAAAAAGCCGGTCATTGTGGCCGGAGATTTTAACGTCTTTTGGGGTGACCGGGAATTGGAATTGTTTCTGGCGGCCACCGGGTTGAAAAATGCCAACGGCAACGGTCAACCCTCGCACCCCAGCCGGGCACCGCGCCGACAACTGGATTACATCTTTCACAGTCCCCAAATAAAAATCAACGACTTTCAGATCCCTCCGGTCAAATTCTCCGATCACACCCCCCTCGTTTGTGAGTTCGAAGTGTTGCCATGGGTGACCCAGAGAAACGTCAGAGTCAATGCTAACTGATTCAGATAGAAGCGATCTGCCTTCCAGATAGGGCACTAAAATTCCAAATCACAATAGTCAAGCGAGTAAATCTATTTGTTCCAACTTCGGCAGAACACCCGTGACCCGTAACCCGTGACTCGCAACCCCCATGACAATATACCAGCGAGGTCAACCTTCGTATAAAACGGCCAAAATAGTTGCCTTTCCGCTCTTGGCGGCGATGTGGTGCGGTGTTGTGGACAGGTAATAGACACTGTCGCCGGGCTCCAGTTCAAAACTGTCCTCACCGATCCCCATTTCAACCACACCGTCCAGAACGAAGATAAATTCTTCCCCCTCATGCACCGAAATCTCCTTTTCGGGGTCTTCTTCAAGCTGGACGATCAGGGCCTCCATGTGACGGCCTTTGACGTCGGGGGCAAGGCTTTTGTAAATATAAACCTGTTTTTGGCCTTCATGGGAGGTGGAACGGGATACCGTCCGGCGTTCATTTTTTCGGGTGATCGAATAGAGCTTGTCTCCCACTCCCGAAACCAGCCGTCCAAAGGCGCTGTCCAGGGCTTTGGATAGTTTGATCACGGTACCAAGCTGGGGTTGGGCTTTATTTTTCTCCAAATTCGACAAAAAGTGCACGTCAAACCCGGTCAATCTGGAGAGTTCTTCCAGGGACAGTCCTTTTTCTTCCCGTATTTTTCGAATCCGCTGACCGATGTCTTCCAGGCCTTTTGCGGGTTCGGCCTTTATATCACCGGTCAGACCTTCGAAAAAATCAACGTTCAGGATATGCTTGCGACTTTTTTCTTCCATTTTATCTCCTTGCGATTCTTGTCAATATTTTTTTACGGCCATTTAGGCCTTTATATCTGATATTTCCGGTTTATCCAGATTAGGTTAGAGGCATCTGGCACCGATATGCCGTGCAATAACGACCCGTTGCACCTCGGAGGTTCCTTCTCCGATATCAAGCAGTTTCTGGTCCCGGTAAAAACGCTCCACATCATATTCTTTCATCAATCCGTATCCTCCGTGAAGCTGAACGGAATGATTGGCACACCGATACATAAGTTCGGAGCAATAAAGTTTGCCCATGGCGGCTTCCTTGGAAAAGGGCAGATCGTTGTCCCGCAACCAGCAGGCTTTATAAAGTAGAAGACGGGCGCACTCGATTTCCATGGCCATGTCGGCCAGTTTAAACGCGTTGGCCTGAAAGGTTGCGATGGGTCGGCCGAACTGCTCACGTTCGTTGGTGTATTTGATGGCCATGTCAAAGCACCCCTGAGCCCCTCCCAGGCCCATGGCCCCAATCGACAGGCGCCCGCCATCCAGGGTCTGCATCATCTGGTGAAATCCGTGTCCCCTGGCACCCAGGAGGTTTTCTTTGGGAACCCGGCAATCTTCAAAATAAAGCTCACTGGTATTGGAGGACCGCCACATCATTTTATCGTGCATCACTTTGGCTGTGTATCCGGGAGTCCCCGCTTCGACGATAATGCAGGAGAGTTCGGGGCGGCCGTCATCAAGGGCTCCGGTGCGGGCCATGACCGTAACCCCTGTTGTAATATCAGTGGAAGCATTGGTGATAAAAATCTTACTCCCGTTAATTACCCATTCGTCACCGTCCAACACTGCGGTGGTCGCGCTGTTGGCTGCATCCGAACCGGCATTGGCTTCGGTTAGGCCAAACCCCCAGAGGGCTTCGCCGCTGCACAGTTTCGGAAGATACTTTTTCTTTTGATCTTCATTGCCGAAATAATACAGCGGCCCGATACCCAAAGAGTTTTCCGCCGCCACCGTGGCTGCATGGGAGCCATCGACCCGAGCAATTTCTTCCACGGCGATAATGTAGGACAGGTAATCCATGGCTTGTCCGCCGTATGTCTCGGAAACAAAGACGCCGAAAAGACCGAGCTCTGCCATTTTTTGCATGGTTTCATAGGAAAATTCCTCTTTTTCGTCCAGTTCCCGGGCCATTGGCTTGATCTCTTTTTCAGCAAAACTGCGCACCGAATCCCGTAAAATTTCATGATCCGTCGAAAGGCTAAAATCCATAGTCACTCCTTATGCTTAGGGTTGTTTCATGATTATATTTGACGAAAAAAAAATGTCTGTCATAATGAGGCTTTTTATAGGTAGATGGTCCAGTGTTGTCAATGTTAAACTGCCAGAGGACAGAAGTCGGAAATCAGAAGACAGGTTCAAGAATTCGGAATTCCAATATCTGTCATCTGTTCTCTGTATTCTGACATCTGTATTCTGTCATCTGTTCACAGACATCTGTCTTCCTTCATCCGGAGCCGAAATGCCCGAATTGCCTGAAGTTCAAACCGTTGTCAACGATCTGAATGCCGCCAATTTAACCGGTATCCCAATCATTGCCGCCAGAGTGTACTGGCCGCGCACCGTCGCCGAGCCTTCCCCGCGATTGTTTTGCCGGCGGATAAAAGATCAAAAATTTACAGCAATCCGGCGACGGGGAAAATATCTGGTTTTTGATGTCGCCGATGGCCATACGATGTTGCTGCATCTTCGAATGTCCGGCCGTCTTCATCTGGTGTCAGCGGATACCCCCCGCAACAAACATGAACACGTCATTCTCGGTTTCGATGACGGCCGGCAATTGCGTTTTCACGATACGCGCAAATTCGGCCGGTTACACCTGCTTAAAGATCCGGCACGGATTTTAGACCGTCTGGGACCCGAGCCCCTGGCATCCGGATTTACCGCAAAAACCCTGGCCGAAGGTTTGAAACAGCGTAAACGGTTATTAAAGCCGTTGCTTTTGGACCAGACGTTTATCGCCGGACTCGGCAACATTTATGTCGATGAAGCCCTGTGGGAGGCCAAGCTGCATCCCTGCCGTCTGGCCGCCTCCCTTTCGCCATCGGAAATTGAAGTGCTGCATCGCACCATGCGCCGGGTTTTAAAGGGGGGTCTGAAAAATCTCGGCACCACTCTGGGAACCGGTCGGGCCAATTTTTATTCGGTTGCCAATCGCCGGGGCCGTAACAAAGATCGATTAAAGGTATTTCGTCGGACGGATTTGCCCTGCCCCCGCTGCAAATCACCCATCGAGCGGCTCATCGTCGGGCAAAGAAGTACACATATTTGTCAAAAATGCCAAAAATTGTAAAAATGGAGTGATGGCGTATTGGAGTATTATAAGGAAGGGAACGACGGGTCTGGGACATAATTTTTCTCCAATACTCCACTACTCCAGCACTCCAGATCCCCTTTGGCTATCTGTAATAAATATGTATTTTAATAACACCAGAGAAATCTTACGAAAGAACACCTTTGAGGTAACACCATGCCCACCGGTGCCTGTGGAATCAACTGCGATGTTTGCAAACTAAATTTATTGGGAAACTGCTCCAGCTGCGGCTTGGGCACAAGTGCAGACGCTGAGAAAAAGCTGGCCGCCCAGCAGCGGTTGTTGGGAGGTACCTGCGCTATTCTGGCATGTGCCAAAGAAAATCAGATTGAATATTGTATGCGCGACTGCGATCAGTTTCCGTGCGACAATTTCCGTACCGGCCCCTATCCTTTCAGCCAGGGCTTTTTAAATATGCAGCAGCGACGGCTGAAGGAAAAACCTCGAGCTTTCGCGCCTGACGGATCCCGGGTCAATGTGTCAGCGCACTACTGGGACCAGTTGCAGGTCAAAGATCTCACCGCCCTATGCAATGTAACGCTTTTTAATCCGATTCCGTCCGGCCAGGTGCTTTTTCATTTCCTGCGGGAGGATGTCATGGTGGACATTGAGAACCGTTGTTTGAAGCGGGCGGGCGAAACCGGCTGGGAAATGAGTGATGATCCGCTGCTTGAATTGGTCACGGTCATGTACCTGATAAACGTCAACGATATATATCCCATCGGCAGGGATATTGTCGGTGTCAAAGACCTTAAAGAAAGCCATTTTTTTCAGGGTCCCCACGTGCTTAAAACCGATTCCCTACTAAAACGCTATGGTCACGATTTAAAAGGTTTCAGGCAATCGGCCGAATATCTGGAAGGTGAAGCCCGGGAAATGGCCGATGCCGCCTACAGGCTGTCGCCGTTTCCCCGGATCCATTTGTACTACCTGCTCTGGGAGGGTGATGAAGAATTTGAACCTCGTCTAGCTGTTCTTTTTGATCGTTCCATTGAAAATGTATTGGCTGCCGATGCCATCTGGGCGCTTGTAAATCGGGTCTCCACGGCACTGCTTGAAGGGCCGGAAATTAAAGATATATAACCCCTAACCCGGATAAACCGGAAATACGAAGCTCGAAAAACGAAATTCGAAACAAATTCGAATCAACAAAATTCAAATGACCCAAACAAAAAAATATAGACTCGATAAATCCGAACCAAACAGGATTCAAAAAAATGAACTAAAGTGCCTAAAGCCGTTCGGCCAAGAGGCTCTCGACAGGTTAAGGATTTCTATCTTTTTTTATAAACGACAGGGCGACACGCGGCGCAAGCGCCTGCGCTGCGCGAGCGATACATCAACTTTAGATCACTCCACACTTTGTATTTTTTCCTTGGCAGAGCCCACTATCTCTGACCTGGCTCTCCGAGGCGTAGGGTCTACCCTCCGGGGCGTAGTCTCAGTCCCCTACGGGACGGAGTCGAGCCGGAGGCCCAAAGGACCAGGTTTTGGAGACAGAATAAAGCAAATCTAATTGTAACATCTTAACTCTTTAGACATCGGACATAAAATGGGAATCAAAGAAAGGGGTCTGCCAGCTGATCATCTAACTCGCAGGCCCCTTTTATTCCGCTGTCAATGGTTGTCGAAATGATACCGGGGTACGGTTGGTATTTCCGAAGCCTTTGCGACGACCGCCTCAGCCAGGTTTTGTTAAGGTCGTGTTAGGCTTTAATTTTATCAGAAGTTACACCGGTAAAAGTAATAAGCTTACCGCCATGGGCTGCAGCGAATTTTTTCGCGTCCGCCATTTTGTCAAACGCGATGGCTTCTTTGCCCATAGGGCCCATTTGGTCGGAACCAACCACATAATATCCGGTTCTGCCGCTGATCCAGGCGCCGCTTTGAAAATCAACTACCCAGATCAGAAAAGGCTGCACATTTTTGCCGTCATATTTTACGGAATTGCCCAAAAATGCAAAGAGGCAGTTCGTGGAGCAAAACGGTATATTAGATTTCAACGGCCTAAGCCTTTTGCGCGTCCCAAGCCTCCGGATTCACCGTGTGAACAGGCTTATTTCCGTGATAATACGCGATCAACTGCTCTACCACCCCCACGCTCATGTTGTTCATGCCTTCAAAAGTGAAAGCGGCCGTGTGAGGGGTTAAGACTGCGTTGTCCAGTTCCAGCAACGCTGAATCCGTGGGTGGCTCATTTTCAAACACGTCAAGGCCGGCACCGGCGATCACCTTGTTTTTTAAGGCCTGGCAAAGATCGGTTTCATTGACGATACCGCCACGAGCGGCATTGATTAGAATCGCCGACGGTTTCATGAGACCCAGGGTCTTTTCGTTGATCATCCATTTGGTGTCCGGAATCAACGGTACGTGCAGGCTGACGATATCGGAAACCTTGAGCAGTTGCTCTATTTTCATCTGCTCGATGCCCTGTTCAAGGGCAAATTCCGTCGGCCAGAACGGATCATAGGCCACGACTTTCATCTGAAAGCCTTTGGCCCGCAGGGCCACGCACCGGCCAATCGCCCCCAGGCCGATTAAGCCGAGGGTTTTTTGCCAGATCTCGAGTCCCATGATTTTGGTGTGCTCCCACCTGTTTTCACGCAGACTCCGATCGCAATAAATCATTTTTCTGGCCACATTTAAAATCAAACCAAACGTGTGATCCGCAACAGCCTGGTTGTTGGCTCCCGGAGTGTGAAAAACGATGGCATTATGGCGGGTCGCCGCAGGGATATCCACGGTATCCAGGCCGGCACCCATCTTGGCAATTACCTTCACCCGCGGAGCCATGTCCAGCACCGCATCATTTACCGCCAGGTCGTTGCCGCACAGAATGGCATCCACCTGGTTTAAGGCTTTGACAAATTCGGGGTCTTGCACACCCGATCCTCGCATATCAACGAGATCCATCCCCGAACCTTTCAGCTGCTCCATCGGGGTGTTGTCAAAGGCACAAAACGGTCTGGATTCGATAAGAACGCTAAATTTTTCCATTATTGCGATGATCTCCCCTGAAATTTGCCACAAACCCACCCAGAGATACATAGACGGTTTTTTTTCTCAAACAAATTGCCCGTGTGAGACTGTGGCTAAGTTCACTTATACGGTTGCTAAAATCGTTCCAAGACTCCTCAATCCTATTATTCCAATTCTGTATCGGTGTAATTTGTGTTCATCTGAGTCCCAATTAAAAACGCTGAACTCAATCAAAGTCGCAGATCCCCGTATAATTCTCAGGTGTAATCTTAAGCAACTCATCTTTCACCGTCCGGGACACACCCAGGGATTCAATAAATTCTGCAATGGTTTTCCGGTTGATGTCGACATGGGTGCGGGTCAAATCTTTCAGGGCTTCGTAGGGTTTGGGATAGCCCTCACGTCGTAAAATAGTTTGAATGGCTTCGGCCACCACCGCCCAGTTGTTTTGCAGATCTGCACGGATCACATCCGCATTCAAAATTAATTTGTTCAAGCCTCTTAAAAGGGATTTCAATCCAATGAGCGTGTGTGCAATGGGCACCCCGATGTTGCGCGTCACCGTAGAGTCGGTCAGGTCCCGCTGTAATCTTGAAATCGGTAATTTTCCTGCCAGATGCTCAAAGATGGCGTTGGCCACCCCCAGATTGCCCTCTGAGTTTTCAAAGTCGATGGGATTGACTTTGTGCGGCATGACGGATGAGCCCACTTCTCCCTTTTTTATTTTCTGTTTGAAATAATCCATCGAGATATAGGTCCAGAAGTCTCGATCAAGATCGATCAGGATGGTATTGATCCGTCTCATGTTATCGCAGAAGGCCGCCAGGTTGTCATAATGCTCGATCTGGGTCGTCACTCTTGAACGGGAAAGGCCCAGCACCTGGTTCACCAGATCGTCGGCGAACGCCGGCCAATCGACATCCGGATAGGCAACCGTATGGGCATTGAAATTACCGGTGGCCCCGCCGAATTTGGCTGAGAAGGGGATGGCACTTAACTGGTTTTTTTGGACCGTCAGGCGCTCGACAAACACATAGATTTCCTTGCCCAGACGGGTAGGTGATGCCGGCTGCCCATGGGTGCGGGCTAACATGGGGACTTCCTTCCATTCATGGGCTTTTGCCCGCAGCACTTCGATGACCTCCTCGAAAACAGGTGTTAAGACCGCCTCACAGGCCTGCTTCAGTGAGCAGGGAATGGCGGTATTATTGATGTCCTGGGAGGTCAGCCCGAAATGGATAAACTCTTTAAAAGCCTGCAGACCCAGGTCATCGAATTTTTCCTTTAAAAAATACTCCACCGCCTTGACATCATGATTGGTGACATTTTCGATCTCCTTGACGCGACGGGCATCGTCCAGGGAGAAGTTCTCATGAACGGCTCTGAGCGCTTTGAAGGCCTTTGGATCAAATTTTTTCAGTTGGGGCAAAGGCAGCTCGCACAAGGCGATAAAATATTCCACCTCCACCCGTATGCGGTATTGGATCAGCGCCGTCTCGGAAAAATAATCCGCCAGCTTTTCAGTGGCACGCCGATAGCGGCCGTCCACCGGCGAAATGGCTTCTAATGGTGAGAATTCCATGATAGTTAATCGTCCTTATCACACATTGAGGGTTACGAAAATGTGGGATTAATGCCGGAGAAGTATAGGCAAATGTGTTTATAGTGTCAAACCGTTCCGCGACCATTATGCCTGTTTTGAATTTTGGATTTCGGTCATTCGTAATTGCCCTTCGACTTGGCTTAGGGTGGTGAGTCCTTCGACTTTTCTCAGGACCGTGAGCCTGTCGAACGGCTTGTCGAACCATTTGCGCTATGGATTTGGCTGCTTGGAATTTTCTTGATGCTTTCTATGACAATTAATGCAGTTCTCTTTCATTGTAAAAATCTATTAACCAGCAAACAAATTTTTCACAACCCTCTTTGTCATGTGCCCCGCATTCTTCTTCATACAAGCAATATGTACCGATGCTTTAGCCATCGCCCCCGGAGTACTCTATCCCAGCCCCGGCGGTTTGACGCTTGATGAAACCACCGATCTAATATTATGATATACTTAACAATGTTTCCTTTTTGTCATAAATTTCTCCCGGTACTCGGGGATTTCTTTTATCGGCGGACGCTCGTGCTGTTCGAGCGGGCAGATGTCCGGCTGAAGCTGATTGTTAAGGAGGCTGTATTGGATCATTTCATCGCACATGTCCTGGCTGATGGTGATTCGTAGCTGACTTTCAATGCGGCTCAAAAACGTCTTGATGATAACGAACGCCATCCGTCCCAGCGCCTTGGTATCCTGATTTTTGTGAACCCGCCGGTCCAGATCGACCTGGGCCATGACATCGAGCCCCCATTTTTCGTAAATATCCATGAGCATGCCGGTTTCCACCCCGTAACCGATATGGAAAGGGATGCTTTCAAATATGCTGCGATACCCGCCATACTCTCCCGATAGCGGTTGCAGGATCTGGGTCAGGCCTGGCATGAAGAGTGAAAAAAGCGGACGGGTTACCAGCTCCGTCACTCGGCCACCCCCGGTAGGGCGCCATTTATTTTCCCCCACCGCGATAGGCCGATCATAAAACGCCTTGGTAAACCGGATTTTATCTGTAAACAGCAACGGTCCCAGCAGCCCGTATGCAAAACGGTGGTGAATATTCTTGATATCCGCATCGATGTAAATGATGATATCGCCGTGAGTCACATGGAGCGCCTTCCAGAGATTTTCCCCTTTCCCCTTGAATTTCTGGAGATGCGGCAGGATGTTGTTGGCCTCATATACGTTTACGTCATAAGAGCGGGCAATGTTGCGGGTTTGATCCGTCGATCCGGAATCGATCACCACGATCTCGTCTAATAGCGGGTAGCGTATCATAAGTTCCGATTTCATGATGATGATTTCCTTGGCGATCGTCTTTTCCTCGTTCAAGGTTGGAAAACACAGGGAAATAGCGACCTTTTTACGTTGCTTCTCCGCCACCAGGCGCTTGAGATCGCTGAACGCCGAATGATGAAACGTGTTCGATTTGATCCAATTTTTATTCATCACACACCCCGTTGTCTATAGCCATGAGCAAGGCTGGTATCTGTGCGATTCCTTTGTACATGGGTTCAATTTCAATCATGGCGTCGTTTTGGTGAAAATTTGTTCCCCAGGTGATGCCCAGGGTGATGGCGGGGATTTTTTTGTGCAGAAAAATGGACAGGGCGGATTCGCTTGGTTCACTGAAGACTTCCACCCCGAGGTGATTTAGAATCTGGGAGGCACACTTGATCAGGGGGTGGTTGTAGTTAAGGCGGGTTGCGTTCAGATTGCTGATACGATTGAGCTTCAGCTCCACCTTAAACATTTTGTTTATCCCCTCGACGATATCCCGGATATCGGCATAGAGCACTTTCGCCATGGCATCAGAGTCGCTTTGAATCTCGAACCCGATGCTGGCGTCGTGGGCGATCTTGCCGTGGTCGAACCCGCCGGCGATCCTGCCGATCACGATCTGGGTCCTGGGCTTCTGGGGCAGACCCAATCCCAGAATGGCGTTGATCACCTCGTTGAGGATCAGGATGGCGTTGGGCTCGTAACGGCGTCTCCCATGCTCCTGCACAGCGATGCTGCACGAAATTTCGCTGCGAATCATGCCGTAGGAAAAATAATTGAGCCGGCCGAGTTCTACGCTTTCCAGGCAGAGAGCTCCCCGGATGGGCGAGGGCCAGTGAGTAAGGAGCTTGCGGACCCCCTTGAGGTTTCCCCGACCCAGTGAATGAATCGGCGCCACCAGTACGATGTCCGAGGCAAACTGCAGATCGAGGCGCTTGAAGATTTCCGGCAGTGAAACCAACACACCCAGAGCAGCCGAGTTGTCCGAAACCCCTATACCGCTGATGATCTTGTCCGTCACCTCGTAATGAAGGTCATCCCTCACCTCCGAAAACGTATCTAAATGTGCAACGACAAAAATGGGCGGTTTCGTCTGAGATGTTCCGCGAATCACCCCTATGGGATTTCCGTAATCGTCAATGGCACATTCGTCCACTTGAACCTCGGCCAGACGCTCCACCAGGTGCTCCGCACGCCTTTTTTCACTAAATGTCGGTGCGGGGATCTGGCCCAGAAGCACGATGTTACTGATGACAATCTCCCGGATTTCCCGGATTTTGTCCACAAACATGGGAAGTGCTTCGAGGTATTTATCCATGACGCCTCTTCGCTAACGGATTGTCGGTATCGACGATCAATTGCCGCAGATCTGTGATGATCACGTCTGGCACAAGATAGCGGCAGCGGGCTTCATCTGCTCTTCTTCGCAGCGAGCGCAGGTCTCCTGCAAACAAGGCGGTTTTAAATCCAACTGTCTTCGCCGGCAGGATGTCGTTGCGCATGTCGTTTCCCACGTACAAAACCGAGGCCGGAGCAACCCTCCGATGGTAAAAAACCTCGGCCGCCTTCTCGAACATGAAGCTTGAAGGTTTGGCGGATCTGAAGCGATAAGAAAAAAAGGTCAATTGCGGGTCGAATCCGCACATGTCCAGCGATGCGCCCAACAGCCGTTCGAGCAGACGCGGTGTGAAAAATTGTGCGTTGGAGATGATTCCAAGCAGCCGGTTTTGCCCCCGGCAGGTCGACAGCAGATCCTCGAGTCCCGGCATCGGATAAACCGGATTAACGACCAGTTCATACTCCAGCGCAAACGCCTTCACCCGGGCGGTATCCCTGTTGCCGAGTACCGTTTCCCATGCCCGGACGATGTCAACCTCGGGATAATCGATCCCCTCTTGCCGAAGGTTTTCATGATCATTTTCGATGGTCCGCTTCAGGGAATCGATAAGATTTTCCGGTGTCCTGTCGATACCATGGCGTCGCAGTACCCCCGCGAGCATCCGCTTTTGTTCGTGGCTCAGCACATGTGAATCCATGTCGCCCGATCTGCTGATCACAAGTGTGCCGTACACATCGAAAAGTATGGCCTTCACGCGTCTTATCTTTGACAGACCGGTCGGTATCTCCCCTGTCGGAATCGGTGCCAGGGGGTGGATGTGTCTATCGAATACGGCGCCCTCATCACTCATATGCACCCCATTTAAGCAGGGAGAATCCCTCAAGATCGAAAAACGCGTCGACAAGGACCTGTTTGTCAAGCCGCTGATGAACCGGCTGGTGGATAACCCGTTCGTATACCGCGAGGAGTTGCTCCCGGCAATGTTTCTCACTATAGTAGGCCGTCACGATGCCGCGGTTGTTTTCGAGCACCGCCGTCATATCGTTTTCCGGCCCGGGAAATAAAATCCGTGGATTCAGCGATGCCAGGTGTTTTTTAGCCCCTGGGTCCGACAGCAGGTGTGAAAGAACCTGGCGTTGGTACCGTTCGTTCAGAAGACCAAAATCCATCCGGCCATCACGTGCCAGACAGGAGGCAAAATGATTCATTTTCTCCTGTGTAACCGAATGACCGAAGATCTCTGCGGCATGCATGACGGTCCTTTGCCAGGTCTGAAAAAACTGGTCTGCATCGAACCAATCCAAGGGAACATCGAGCCTGTTATAGAGAAAATCCAGACAAAGGCCGTTTCCCTCGAAATCCGTACAGATACTTCCGAGCCTTCGTCCCCATAGCACCTTCCCGACGGTCCAGGGTTCTAGAAAAGTAAAACCGAACCCCTCGGCAATGCTGGTGGTGACCATCGATGACGCAGCCCCCACCAAGACGGAATAGTCATATTGCCGCCCGACGGCAAAATGGACATTCAGACGGGCTTTTTTCACATATACCCGCCAGTCCTGATAGCTCCCCATGTCAATTTGGCTATTCGGAGGCTGGGTGACACCCAGGTATTGACCCGGTCTCAAGTACAGGGACAGTAGGACGGCTTCGCCGATATTTTTCCGTCGAATGGCACGAACCGGGTAAAGCACGAACTCTTCAGAAAAGAATCCCGTCACTGCGGGCAAAGGGTAGATGGCGTTGGGGATGAGATGTACCCCGGAATCCTCGAGTCCCGCTTCAACGAGAATCCGTTTGTCCCGGGCGTTGATCACGCCATAATGGCTGTCCGCCGGGTAAGATTCCCGGGAGTAGACCTCTGGCCGTCCATCCTCGGCAAAATCGTGAATCTGAAGGAAAAGGGTGACCCCGGAAGCCTGTAACCGTTTGATGCACTGAATAAAGTTCTGATTCTTGGATAGTGTCGGGTTATGAATATGCAGCAGATCACATCCTCCCGGCCATACATCTGAAAGCGTTTTCAGGACCCGGTCGGCTGTGATTTTGGGTGTCGGGGGTGGGACGTCCGGCCGGTCGTACCCGAGCCCGGGAATTTCCACTACGCGGCACGGCAGCGTAACTCCCGCACGATCTCCGGTCAAAACAAGGACCTCACATCGACCCTGGAGGGCTGAGACCTGCCGCTTCAAAACAGTTGTCACCCCCCCTGTTTTGAGATGGTAGTGGAGAAAGGCAATCTTCATGATCCTTACTCGAATAAATTTGTTTCACGAATTTATCAAAGACGACTTCGTCGCCCTGAGGTCGCAAGGTTTACCCGGATATGGAATGGCGAACAAAAAATCTAGGACATAAACTAGTTAAACTCATAATGTTTATTTATAAGAAATTCGACCGATTTGTCAACGTCTAACTCGGGTGTGCTATATTTGTTGCCAAAAACATGCTCCGCTTCGGGACATCATTTTGACAAACGCTGTAACCCGACGATTTCATGAAATGGTCGGGTATTGGCCAGATTCCAGCGTCAGCATCTCATAGGGGGACATGCTTATGGTTTCGGCGATAAATCTTCGACCACTCATGAGATCGGTAAGGGCGTGGCCGTTTTCTATATTCGGAAGGGTCATGGTCACTTTGTCGGCAGACAGATTGGTCAGCGCAAAAAGGGTCTGATTTTGGCAAAAACGCTCAATGGTCAACACCCTTTCGTCGAGATGGTGAACCTGCGTACCGGAACCCGGATGAAAAGCCGGCTGGAGTATCCGGACACGGATCATATTCCGATAGGGTTGAAAAAGCGGCCGCCCGCCCAAACTCGTTTTTCTTTAAAAACGCGTCCAGAACGGCCTTGATACGGGAAAAGGCAGCTTCCCCGTCTGGCTCGCCGTAGATGTTGTGTAGAATCGATCGCAGGGAAATGATTCCCGCCGCAACACCCGGTCGCACAATATCGTTGACTTTATTAGTGTTTGGTGTATTTTTATCGGGTCTAAACGAATCGAATTATTCGATTGATGCAACGTGAGTTCGCCACAATGTATATCCCCTTCGACAAGGTCAACAACATCGGGTTCATTTCCACTCGGTTTGCCGGGACCGACGGCGTATCACTGGAAACGGAAAAATGGGCGCGTGTCTTCGAAAAAGAGGGCTTTGACTGTTTCTATTTTGCCGGTGAGCTGGACAGGCCATCTTCACAGTCCCACCTGGTGCCGGCAGCCCATTTTATGGACCCGGGCATCCGATCTATTTTCAACGCTGTTTTCGCTAGTCATGCCAATGGGGTGCGAACGCGGCAGCTGACCACAGAAATACACGACTTCAAGGAACACCTCAAGGATAAGTTATACGATTTTATTACCAAATTCAAGATCGATCTTCTGATTCCAGAAAACGCGCTGACCATCCCCCTTAATATCCCCCTTGGCCTGGCCATCACCGAGATCATCGCCGAAACCGGTCTCTTGACCATCGCTCACCACCACGATTTTTTCTGGGAGCGCCCGCAGTTCAAGACCAACGCGGTTTGGGATTATCTCAACATGGCTTTTCCGGCCCACCTGCCGACCATCCGGCACGTGGTGATCAATTCATCGGCCAGCAATCAGCTCAGTCTCAGAACGGGTATTTCCGCCACGACCATTCCGAATGTCATGGATTTCGCGCATCCGCCCCTCCCCCCGGATGCCTATGCCAGCGACGTCCGTGAGGCCTTGGGACTCGACCCGGATGAAAGGCTTATTCTTCAGCCGACGCGTGTGGTCAAACGCAAGGGAATTGAAAATGCCATCGAGTTGGTGAGCCGCCTGGGAATGAAAGCGCTGCTGGTCATTTCTCACGCCTCCGGGGACGAGGGGCACGATTACGAACAGCGGATCATCGACTATTCGCAACGCATGCAGGTCAACACCCGGTTCGTATCTAACATCATCAGCGAACGCCGTGGAACCACCTCGGACGGGCGAAAGATCTACACCCTCCAGGACATCTACCACCATGCCGATTTCGTGACCTATCCCTCCACCCGCGAGGGATTCGGCAATGCTTTTCTGGAAGCGGTCTATTTCAGGAAGCCGATATTGGTCAACCATTATTCCATCTATACCTTTGACATCAAGCCAAAGGGATTTTTAGCCGTGGAAATTGACGGATACGTCACCGACACGGCGGTCGAAAAGACACGCGCCCTGATCGAAGACCCCCGGCTCCGGGAAGAAATGGTGGAAAACAACTATGCCCTTGGTAAAAAGTTCTATTCCTACGAAGTACTTCACGACAAATTGATGAACCTGATGGTGTAGGTGCTTTTTTCCGGCCATGGACGTTTTTCTGGCAAGTTTACCAACTCCGAAAAATCTGGGGTACATTATATTCAGAAGCGACGTTGGGAGAAATATGCAAAGAACACGGTTTCAGGTTTAAAAGCAGACCATTTGAAAATGATACGCTATACTATTTACAGGCAACTTAAGGCTTGCAGGATAGTAGTACGTTGGTATTACAGATTTCGCCAAAAACACAAGCTCTCGATATCTCTCTATTCTTTCCCGATGTATTTGACAAGTTCCACGCTCCACTCAGGGCTATCGCGTGCAGACAACAACGCTTGATTTAACTCTTCCAAATATGGACTTTCATCCGGTAGTGCGAATGCATAATTCTGTTTTTCGAATACGAATGGAAGGACCGAGAGCGATTCATACCTTCCTTTCGCTTGGGCTTCTTTGATCTTGTACCTCAAGACTGCATCGTCGGAGACCACTGCATCCAGCCGACCGTCATCAAGGGCCGCAAGGAGTTCTTTTCTGTCGCTGAAAGTACGGCTGTTGATGCCTTTCTCCTGTAAGTACTCAAAGCCCAGTTTTCCAGCAATATTATCCAAAAGAAAAATGCTTAATCCTGAATAATGGCCTGCATCCTTCATGACGAAGGGTGGACAAATACGTGCTGCGACGCGCACTGGATGCTCCGCTGACTGATCGCAGAGTGGAAAAGGAATCGATAAGAAGAGGGTCAGAAAGAAGAGTGCAGTCAATGAGACTTTAAGCCTGAACTTTAGATACATCATGTCAATCTCCTCAAAAAAAATACAAATCAGCCGAATACAGATACATTGACTATCCCTTTCGGACGTCCCTTGTGATATGCTAAAAGATTGCCTCTAATTTGACGGTGGTCCGGCGACAGATTTCTTGCCTTATGAAAACATTGGTAATGATTCAGATCAGTTTGTATTAGGCGGAGCAATCTAAAATATCTCAGGCTCCAGTTAAGGGAGGTCAATTTGGAAAAAAAGCGGTTACCCAAGTTTATTGCCAGTAGCCGCAGTTTATAGCCGACAAGATATGTAGGATACGTTTTATTGCCGAAAATATTGACGCTTTCATCCGAAGTAGCGTGCCTCGATAACTGTTATATCGTCCTGAAGCCTGATATCGTTTGAAAACATCAATAATTTCTCCTCCAATGTTTGCATGCTTAGGGGTGCCTTGGGATAGTCGAGACTCTTTAATATTTGCGTGAATCCTTCGACACCAAGCCATTCATTCTGAGCATTTTGTATCTCGGTTGCACCGTCACTAAATAACAGGACTGAGTCACCGGAATCCAATTTCACCGTTTTCTCCTTGTAGGGGATATCTTCCATGACTCCTAGAGGTGGACCGGTTGATTTTGGCTCTTCAACGACCCAGTTTTCATGGATGATTAACGGTGTTGGACCGCCGGCGCCAGTGAAACAAAGCGTTCCGGCACGGGCATCAAAAATCCCACACATTGCCGTTGCAAAGGTGACCACACTGCCAAATATTTTGACAAGGTCTTCGTTAACCGCAGCGGCAAAATCGGCCGGGTTTTTCAGTAGCTGAAAATGGCGGTTCCATAGGATGCTTAAATGCATCGCATACAGGGCCGCGGCGACACCGTGCCCCTCCATATCGGCAAGTAAAAATCCATACCGGTCAGCATCCAGCGGTTGGATGGCATAATAGTCCCCACCCACAATGTCATATGACATGAAGAAGGTCGAAAAGCGTAATCGCGGGTCTTCCGGCAGGTCGTGCTGCAGTGCCTGGCGTTGTATTTTTTGAGCCCGCTCAAGGTCCACCAGCATCGGAGATACATCACGAAACGTTTCCACACCGCCGATGATTTCACCAGCCTCATTTTGAATCGGAGCGGTTGTAACTTGTGTAGGAACTCTGCGGCCATCCTTGCATAGCGCAAAAACAATAATGGGAACGTTTGTGGTGACCCCGGTGATCATAGCACGATGCAATGGGCAATACTCCTCACCGCACAACCGGTGCCCATCCTTATCTACGTGGTTAAGGATGTCTTCCAAACATGCACGGCCCAAAACATCCTCAGACCGCCATCCGGTGATACGCTCTGCAGATTTGCTCCAGAATACAATGCGACGGTCGCGATCACACACGTAAACACCGTCGTTTAGACAATCGATAATTTTCTCGGTTGAAATGAGTAATTCCTTCATTGGAGACCTTTCAGTATTAAATAAATTTTTGCAACTTTTTAGAAAGCATACGATTATCCCGGTTAAACGCCAAGAATTGTGAAATTGTTACAAAAGGAATAGATCCAATGACAGGTACTAAGCTTTTTTTGAAACTAGACTCGGAAAAAGTAATCCCCGTGGGGCAGCAATTGCACTGATTATCTAATGGCGAAACGCATAGGTTTCAGGTGTCGGGTTTCGGCCTGCCCAGGTGCGATATGACGGATTCTCACTGTTCGCTGCTAGAGATCCCAATATTGTCATATCTTCCAGATTCATACAAGTATAGGTCTGGGTCAGGGGTGTCAGGAAGGCGAGTCGCTAAATCCTGAAACTCGTGTGAAACTACATTTAATTCAATGTCCTTTAAGCTGTGATTAAAGGTTGGTGGGAGCGGCTTTCAGCCGCGATTTACCCGGGCAATCGCGGTTAAAAACCGCTCCCACAATCCAAGAACAACAGATTCAAAACTACAAAGTTTCTTTTCCGATCAGACTGGACGCTCGCGGCCAGAGGCGTCGCTCGTGTGAAACTACCCCAAAATGGCACGGTTTTTTGATGATTAGACGGGTCGCTTGGATGACCTGGATTAAACAGCGAACCGCAGAATAACGAATATCGAATGATGAATCATGGAATCGCTACGCGAAATCTTTTTTAAAATTGACAGAATACATTAATTCGGCGTTCGATGTTCATCAGTTTCTTTTTCGATTAGACTGGCCGCTTTCCAGGCCGGCGGCTGGGCTGACACCTGAACACCGACACCTGTCTACGATCCCGTCTGAAGCGAAGCGTAAGCGGGGAAACCATCATTTTCTCACAACAAGTTGTCAGATAAAACCCGATAGGGGCCTTAGGCAGTCGAGATAACTCACCTTGTAATAAAAAGGTTTATCCGCTTTGGCATTCACACCCAGTCGGGTAGCCGCACCTCCTTCTCCCCGACCGAACCCGGAATATAACATTTAAGGTCAATCACCGGTGAACCGTCAAGGGCATCGATATCTTCTATTTCAATGGACTCGCCCCGGATCGATATTATTTTGCACACCGTGAGTCCGATCAAATTGGGCCTTTGCGGAGAATGGGTTGCAAAGACCCCGGTCAAGGGATTGCGTGGGTCTTTTCGTGGGTGAACCTGCAGCACCCGACGTTTTGCGGCGGTGTCGTTTTGATCAAACCAGAAAAGCACCACGATGTGCGAAAAACCGTCAAGACCCAGAAGAGCATCCGTGTAATCGTTAAAAATTTCGATACTGGCAGCGGTGTCCGTCTTTCTGACAATGCCCACGGGAATAATTTGAAAGAACTCATTCATTTGAAATTTCTCCATTCAATAGAACCGCCCAAAAGTTGCTTTAAATTGCAATTTTGAAATTATCTTCTTTTGTTTTTTCCCTTTGCCCTATGCCCTTAGCCCCTTGCCCTGCGCCCTTAGCTCTATGCCCTATGCGCCCTGCCCTTTGCCCTCTGCCCTTTTTACCCGCAACCCAAAACCAGTATCGAGTATCCAGTATCGAGTATCGAGTATCGAGTATCGAGTATCGAGCATCGAGCATCCAACATCGCTTCGCTAGTCTTCCTGAAGCTCTTTCAAGTTCGCATAGTAATCCAGCGCGTCCGGATTGCCCAGTGCATCCCGGTTAAGCACGGTCCGGCCCTCTATTATTTTTTTAACCGCCAGCTCCACCTTCTTCATATTGAGCGTGTAAGGAACTTCGGGCGTACTCAGGATCTTTGCCGGCACATGCCGCGGTGAGGCATTGGTCCGAATGGTTTGCTTGATTTTCGTTTTCAATGTTTCGGTCAATTCATACCCGGCAGCCAACTTGACAAAGAGAATTACTCGAATGTCATCCTGCCAGTTTTGCCCGACCACGACACTGTCATCGACCTCCGGCAGCTGTTCTAACTGCCGGTAGATCTCGGCCGTACCAATCCGGACACCACCCGGATTCAGGGTGGCATCTGATCGCCCGAGCATGACCACGCCGCCGCGTTCGGTTACGATGACAAAATCGCCATGCCGCCAGGTATTCGGATAAACGTCAAAATAGGCATCATTATATTTGCGGCCGTACGGATCGTCCCAGAAATATATCGGCATGGATGGGAAAGGCTTGCAACAGACCAGTTCACCCTGTTGATCAATTATTTCTTTGCCCATCTCATCAAACGCCCTCACATCCATGGCCAGCCCGCGGCACTGCAGTTCGCCGGCATAAACCGGCCCTATGGGGTTACCGAGTGCGAAACAGCCGTTGATATCCGTGCCGCCGGAAATAGAAGCCAGCTGCAGATCTGCCTTAACCTCATTGTAGACATATTCAAACCCTTCAATCGAAAGCGGTGATCCGGTGGAAAGGACCGCTCGCAGCGCGCTGAGGTCGTAGGTTTTACCGGGCTTGACACCGGCATTGATCAGGGCGGCAATGTATCCCGCGCTGGTGCCGAAAACCGTGATTTTTTCATCCTGGGCCATTTCCCATAAGGCGCCCGGATTGGGGTAAAACGGATTGCCGTCAAAAAGCACCAGGGTGGCGCCCACGGCCAGAGAGCTTGTCAGCCAGTTCCACATCATCCAGCCACAGGTGGAAAAATAAAAAATGGTATCTTCTCGTTTTAAGTCGGTATGCAGCATGAGTTCTTTTAAATGATGGACCAGAATGCCGCCGGCACTTTGAACCATACATTTTGGCAAACCGGTGGTTCCGGAAGAATACATGACGTAGAGGGGATGATCAAAGGGCAGCTGTTCAAATTCTATTTCAAGGCTGGATTCGGAAGATCGGAAATCGTTGTAGTGCACGGCATTGGCAACCGCGCTGATATCTGCATTTTGATCGGTATACGGAACCACGACCACTTTTTCGATGGAGGGAAGTTTTTCTAAAATATCGGCAATCCGTGCCAGAGAATCCATCTTTTTGCCTTTGAACGAATAGCCGTTGGCCGTAAACAAAACTTTGGGTTGAATCTGCCCGAATCGATCCAGCACGCCTTTGATGCCGAAATCAGGAGAACAGGACGACCATGTCGCTCCCAGGCTAGTTGCCGCCAGCATGGCCACAATGGTCGCCGGCATATTCGGCATAAAGCCCACCACCCGGTCGCCGGTTTGGACCCCCGCCCCCTTCAGACTGCGGGCCAGACGCGCCACCTCGTCGTAGAGTTCGGCATAGGTCATCTTGGTTGATTGTTGCCCTTCACCCTTGAAGATAAGGGCCACCTTATCGTCTCTGAAGCGCAAAAGATTTTGGGCAAAATTAAGTCGCGCACCGGAAAACCACCGAGCCCCCGGCATTTTGGTTACATCGTCAATAACTTGCCCATAGGGTTTGGAGGCGATGATGTCGGCAAATTCCCAAAAAGTCTCCCAGAAATCAGCAATGTTTTCTATCGACCATTTATAAAGGGGTTCGAACTTGCTGAAATTTTGTTGATACTTGTCGTTGACGACATTCATGAATCGATACATGTTGCTGTTTTTAATCTGTTCTTCCGAAGGCTTCCACAATAGTTTCGCCATGATCCCTCCCTTTACTGATGTTGAGCTTAAATGTTTTTAGTTCTATTCCGTTTCTACCGTTATAAACACCAAATAGTCAAGATGATGAACGAAAAAACAGAACCTCAAGAGCTTTAATTCTTGCAGTACCTTCCGATTTCCGATATCAGTGGCATTTTTACAGTCTTTCTCTTTAAAATCGATCCGCAGAGGCGGACCTTAAATATTCAATCTTCAATCGAAAATGTTCAATAATTTACATAAGGAGACCTGCTATGCGCCAAGTTGATCTTAGATCCGACACCTTGACCCGACCCACTCCGTCCATGCTGAAGGCAATGGCGGAGGCAGAGGTCGGTGACGATGTTTTCGGGGAAGACCCCACCATAAACAAATTAGAGGAGATGGCTGCAGATCGTTTGGGGAAAGAAGCCGCCGTGTTCGTTGCCAGCGGCACCATGGGCAACCTGGTCAGCCTGCTGGCCCATTGCGGTCGCGGTGATGAAATCATCCTGGGAGATTATTCACACACGTTTTACTCTGAGCAGGGTGGCTCAGCTGCCATCGCCGGTATCCACCCTCGCACGATACCGAACCAGATCGATGGTAAACTTGCCTTGAAGGATATTGAAGCCGCCATTCGGCCGTATGATATCCATCACCCGCGCAGCCGATTGATCATGTTGGAAAATACGCATAATCGCAAAAACGGAAGCCCTCTAGATGCAGCATATATGCGCTCTGTGAAAGACATCGCAGACAACTATAAGCTAAAAATTCATGTCGACGGCGCCCGGCTTTTCAACGCCGCAGTTGCTCTGAGAGTAGACGTCCGGGATCTGGTTGCCGATGCCGATTCGGTCAATTTTTGTCTCAGCAAGGGATTGGCTGCTCCGGTCGGGTCGGTGCTATGCGGCACTGCCGACTTTATCGTCAAAGCCCGCAGAGCCCGTAAAATCATAGGGGGTGGCATGCGCCAGGCCGGTGTTCTGGCAGCCGCCGGAATCGTCGCGCTCACCGAGATGATCGATCGTTTAGCAGAAGATCACGCCAACGCTCGCAAACTGGCTGAAGGCCTGGCTGATATGCCCGGGCTGTCCATCGATCCGGCCATGATCAAAACCAATATTGTTTATTTTGAGACGACTCGTGAAGATCTATTCGAAGATGAGTTGGTCAGACGCCTTGACAAAGAAGGTATAAAGATTGCGGCAATGGGACCCCGCCTCCTGCGAGCCGTGACCTATTACCAGATCACAGGTGAAGATATCGAATTTGCACTGAACGCTTTTTCGAAAATTTTGAAATAAAACGATCCTGTGCTGCAGCGGATTAGCTCTTTGCCCTGGATATCAAATCTGCTCAAGCCACAGCGATCGCGTCCATCTCAATTAAAAACCCCATCGGAAACCTGGCAATCTGCACAGTGGTTCGCGCCGGGGGGGCATCACCAAAACGCTTGCCGTAGTTTTCGTTCACTGCGGCAAAATCATCAAAGTTGGTGAGAAAAATACCGACTTTTACCAAATTTTGGAATCCCATTCCTGCGGCTTGCAGTATGGCGTCCATACTATCCAGTACTCTTTCAGTTTGAATTCGAATATCACCATCTCCCACCAGACTGCCGGTTTGCGGGTCAATGGGAACCTGCCCGGCGATATACAACGTCTGAGAGCCTTCCACCAGGATACCTTGACTGTAAGGACCCAAAGCAGCGGGTGCACCCGATGTTTGTACGATTTTTTTTTTCATATTACGGGTTTTCCTGAAGAATTTCCAACAAAAGATCAAAACTGATGCTGCCCCCGGTGACGAGGCAAGCACTTTTGCCTCTTTGCGAGGGGGCCATCTTCTGAGCCGCAGCCAGTGCAAGTGCACCGGACGGCTCAGACAACATTTTATTACCCAATAACATGGATCGAATGGCAAGGCGCACCGAGCGCTCTGAGACCAGTATGACGTCGTCGATCAATTCATTGAGAAGGGGAAACAACTCATCCGTGATATATGGCACGGCGACACCGTCACAAATTGTCTTGCATTCCACTGTAATCGGTTGACCGTGATCGACGGCCGAACGTAGGGCCGGACAGCCTTCAGGCTCAACTGCAAATATTCGGACCGCAGAGTTGACTGCCTTGATGGCACTGCCGACGCCACCCAACAATCCACCGCCACCCACGGGAATAAAAACGGCGTCGATGTCAGGTGCATCGTCCATAATTTCGAGACCAAGGCTCCCGTGGCCGATCATGACCAGTCGATTTGTCCACGGGTGTATAAAAGAGTGGGGTTCCTGCTCCCAGAGATGCTCCTGCAAAAAACGAAAGACTTCTGATATGGGTTTGAGTACCGGAATCCCGCCATATGCTTTCACGGCCTCAATCTTGGGAAGCGGTGCCGTATCCGGCATAATGCTGCGGGCGGATATTCCAAAATGTCTGGCGGACCAGGCAAGGGCTTGGGCCGTGTTGCCCGCGCTGACCGTGCTTAGGCCCCTGTTTTTTTCCTCCGGGCTGAGTGAGGCGACGGCATTGAATACGCCGCGAAGTTTAAACGAATTCACTGCCTGGAAAATTTCGGGTTTTAGCAAAATTTGCGGCTCATCTTCCTCACCGTGATAGGTAATCAGCGGTGTATGTACAATGATTGATTCAAGAAGTTTTGCCGCTGCTCTGAATTCGCTTAAGGTGGGTCGATCAACCACGCCAATTCCCTCCTTTCAAAATTAGACAACTTGCTATAAAATTTCAAATGAGAAGGACGCCCGCTCCGGGGAGCGCGTCGCACCGACAGCTGTGCCAAATTGAAGAGGGGCGAAGCGCGCCGCAGCAGGTGGATTTTTTACGAAGCCGTCAGTGTTTGAAACTGCGCTGCCCGGTGTAGACCATGGTGACATCCGCTTCGTTGCAGGCTTCGATGGACTGATAGTCATTGGCGGACCCGCCCGGCTGAATCACCGCTGCAATTCCCTCGTCGATACCGACATCCACGCCGTCGCGAAATGGAAAGAAGGCATCGCTGACCATGGCCGACCCGATCAGCCCGCCTTTTTCCCGGGCCACACGCTCATCGAACTCCGCTTTTTTAGCCGGATCTTTTAAATCGTTATAGGGCATGCCAAGGCTTTCAAAACAATAGCGATCAGCCAGCTTGCGGTAGGCCTTGTCCCGGGCGATCTGAGCGACGCCGACCCTGTCCTGCTCGCCGGTGCCGATGCCGACGGTAACCAGATCTTTCACGTAAATCACCGAATTGGACGTGATGCCGGATTCCACCAGCCAGCCGAAAAGCATATCCTCGTATTCCTTGTCCGTCGGCTCCCGGCGGATTCGGTAAAGTTTGCCTTTGTAATCGCACTCGGCAAGTTTAAGGTCCTGCCTGCGGCGGGCGGCCGGCACAAAGGACCACTGGGCAATGAATCCGCCGTCGATCAAGCTTTTGAATTCGACGCAGCGCTGCCCGACGAAGGACTGTAATCGTTCGATGTTGCCGATCTTGACCACCCTGAGATTTTTTTTGGCGGCAAAAATATCCATGACACCCGGCTCGAACTCCGGCGCTACCACAACCTCGGCATACTGCTCGACGATGGCTTCCGCCGTGGCCCTGTCCACCGCCCGGTTCAAGGCAATGCAGCCGCCGAAAGCCGCAACCCGATCGGCCATGTTGGCTTTCAGGTAGGCATCTTCCAGAGAATCGGCCAAGGCCACCCCGCAGGGGTTGTTATGCTTCACAATCACGGCCCCCGGTTTGTCGCTAAAATATCGCAAAATGTTGAGAGAATTATCCGCATCGGTTAGATTGGTTTTGCCGGGATGCTTGCCCGATTGCAGCAGCTCGATGTCGGATGCCAGATACCGTCCCGGCTGGATGGTTTGGATCTCCCCCAACACCAGATTACCGTTGACCATTCGATAAAGCGCGGCTTCCTGGCCCGGATTCTCTCCATAGCGAAGCCCTTTCTGGACATTGTCGATGGTCCAGGTAACTTTCTCATAACACAGCGTTTGCCGATTATTTTCATCGATGAAGCTGATCTCCACCTTCGGCGGAAAGTGATCGTCCATGATCGTGCGGTACATTTTTTTTAGATCTTCAGCCATGTTGGCCTCCTTTAGCCCAACCCGGACAAGCCGGAATTAAAGATTTATGGTTTCGCTCGCGCAGCGCAGGCGCTTGCGCCGCGTGTCGCTCTGTCTTTTCTAATCAAATCGATAGGATTGCTTAAATAATCAATTTGGCTATACCATAAATCATGTGAAAATATGATGTGATTTCAATACAGTAGGTACTAAGTTGAGCGGTTCAGGGTTACCTTTCTTTTAAACGGTTACTATCCAGATTTTGAATTTTGATCATTGTTATTTATTTGATTTTTGTAATTTGATATTTGTGATTTAGATTGTTGAAACAAGGCAGGTCAATCATCCTTCCATTACTTTATTTACAGATTGTAGCATGCCTCCACATCGGGCAACGCCTTCGTATTAAGAAAATCAGCAATGGCACGGTCATAGACGGCGGTGTGTTCAAACGCTTTTTGGGCCAAACGGTAGCGCATCCCCAGGGAAAGCGCCCCAGTGTTGGCTGTTAACTCGGCTATGATCCCGGCATAATCAGAGGGATCCACCACCGGGGCCACCCGGATGAAATTTTTTGCCGATGCCCGGATCATGCAGGGCCCCCCGATATCGATGTTTCCTCTGGCCCGCTCCACCGTCACATCCGCCTTTGATATGGTCTCCTGGAAGGGATACAGGTTCACCACCACCATGTCGATGGGTACCGCGGCGGTTCGCTTGAGATCATCCTGGTGAGCATCGTTGTAAGTCTCGGTCAGAAGCCCGAGGTAAATTTTAAAGTCCAGTGTTTTTACCAGCCCTCCCTGGGTTTCGGGCTGCCCGGTGTAATCGGAAACCCGAACCAGATGCGCAGCGGCCGACTGCCCCAGGATCTCCTGCAGCCGGGCATAGGTACCGCCGGTGGAAAATATTTTCAAATCAGGGTTCAAGGCCACCAGTTGCGGCACAAATGTGTCCAGACCGCTTTTATCGGACACGCTGGCCAGCAAATGACGAACGCCAACCAGATTGTCTATCCTGTCTACAATATTCATCGCCATAATGTTCACCTCCTGCCTTCGTATTCTTCTAAAAACCGTTTAAAAAATTCTACCATAACCACGTGGCGGTCCTCGGCCAGTTTGCGGCCTGCTGCAGTCAGAATGCGATCCCTGATTTTGCTGAGTTTCACTTTGAATTCCCGGTAGCCGGTATCGTCGACGGAATAGGGTTCGGCATCCTCTATATTTGCTTCAGCGCTATGAAGCCGGGCCCCCACTTCCCCGGCAAAGAGAAAGGCACGCGCCACTCCCACCGCCCCGATGGCATCAAGCTTATCGGCATCAAATAATACCCTGGCCTCAGGTGTCTCCGGTTCGTGGCGGCCCCGGAATCGATGGGATCGAATGCAGTGTAGAATATTTTTCTTTTGAGCTTCGGAGAGGGCCAGCTTTTCCACAATGGGCCCTGCCAACCGCGCCCCTTTTTCAGCATGGCAAACGGCACCATTGGATTCATCCTGATAACTGCGGCCGATATCGTGGAGGTAAGCGGCCGCTAACAGGACATCCATGTCAACCCCTTCGGCGACTCCGATGCGTTCACACAACCGGCAAACCCTGAGGGTGTGGTCCCATTTGTGGCTGCCCCGGGCACTTAGAAAGTGTTTGTGAGCCAGTATTTTTACGGTTTCGAGCATGGAGTTTTAACCAAGAATGATGAAAATCACGCATAACGTGGCTTTTAACTTTCATCCCATTTTTAATTCCGTTAAATCAGCTTTCTGGGGCAATTTTAGATTTTGGATTGGGGATTTGTTGTATCGCTTTGCTCTATCATATTTTTCAAATTAACAATGCGAAAGAAGAAAAAGTTCACCAGCCAGTTCCACCAGGATCCGCTTAATGCAAGAGCAACAGAAAAGGAAAAGTGAAGAACCGGTCTGAGGGTTCAGGGTTCAGGGTTCAGCCCTGCCGCCGGTCTGAAAAGCGGCCAGTCTAATCGAATAAAATACTTAACGAAATGCAATTTTATTTTTCTGACAGCATCAACAGGATGGACAGGATATAGCTATACTAAAACAAAATAATCCTGTAAATCCTGTCTAAATTAAGGAGTTTCATATAAGCGAAGCGACATCCACAATTCGTCAATCTTCATTCGTCATTTGATGAAGTCTCATAAAAGGGTTCATATCAATTTTAACTATTCACCTGAGATTCATACACTAAATCCGTTTGTGCTTGCAATAGACAAATTTCAATGATTCATTTATAATTTAAGGATGGAAATTTCGAATTTAAAAAAAACGACCATCATATGCCTATCAGCCGGTCTTATTCTGATCTCCATTGCTTATTTCGGTATTGCCATAGGGTTTAAGAATACGTCTCCGCGGGATTATATCACCCAACGACCGGTCGGAAATAATGTCTATAATTATGACAAGGCCGGTATCCTTGGTGACATAAAAGAATCCACCGGCCGTTACCTTGAAATATTCAAAAAGGATTATGCCATTGAAACCGTCATTGTGACACTCCCCGCTTTGCCCCAAACCCATACGATCGAGTCGCTGGCGGCCGAGCTGTTCAGCAACTGGCAGATCGGTAAAAATACGGGCGGCAGAGGCATTTTGCTTCTATTGGCGAACAAGGAAAAACTCGTTAAAATTGAAGTCTCCTATGAACTGGAAGATGTTTTCACGGACATATTCTGCGGTCATATCGAAGACAAACAACTTCGAGCTTATTTTTTAAACAACCAGGTGGAGGTCGGGCTCGTGGCTGTGTTGGAAGAAATCGAACAACGGGCCCAAATCAAACATCAGGCCAATTACACGGTTTCAGGCATTGACCGGCTCGATGCAGAACTGCTGTCCGGCGGCGCCGGCGCCAAACGGCAATTGACAGAATATCAACCGGAAGAAATTACCATAGAAGGACACGATTATCCGGCCGGCAGTACCCCGGAGAAAGCGTGGCATACCCTGATCCGCAGTTGGGAAAATAAAGTACGTGATCCGAACCTGGGTGTCTACACCCAGATCACCCGGCTGGCTTACCGGAATTTCCAAAATCTGCCGGACTCCCGCTATGAAGAAGATGTTCTCACCTATAAAAATAAACCCTATGAAATCATTCAAAACGAAAACTATGCGGTAATATTCTTTGGAAAAAAGAAGGGCTGGGAGAATGCACCATTTTTATTCTGTCGAAAAAATGATGGCTGGCAATTTAACATCGTGCATCAGCGCAAATATGTACGTATGGGCAAAAACCCTCACTGGGGTGTCGAACGTTCCAGCCATCCCTATGGAGATCTTTTGGCACGCTGTCCCTTCTGGATGAACCAGGACATTCCCCTGGAAGGCGATGACATCTACCGCATCGAAGACGACCTCAGATTGGCGCAAGCGATCAGAGACCTGGAATCAGCATATGAAGATGATCCGGAAGATTTCAAGACGGTAATGCAGTTGGGAAAATTGTATACCATCACATCTCTCAATGCTAAAAAGAGGATTGCCTTTTTAAAAGAAGCCGGAAAGCTAAACCCCGGCAACCCGGAGCCATACAAGTATCTTGGCATTGCCCACCTGGACGCTTTTTATCAGTTTGAATCGGCCATCAAAGAAATGTCGGCTTATACGGAGCAACGCCCGAATGATGTTTTCGGGCACAACTATCTGGGATATCTTTATTACTGTGTGAAACAGTATCGCAAGGCCATCAGCGAGTTAAACAGGGCCGTTGAGTTAAAACCGGATAACTGTTATGCTTTTGCCAAACTGTCCCGGACCTATGCAGCTCAATATTTGAATTCTGCCACATCAGATCCCAGGCGACCCGATTACAGGAAAAAAGCGGTGGAGATGTTTGCAAAGGCTTCGGCAACGGCAACGCCTGAGCCAGGGCGGCTTAAGTGGCTGGAGCGGTATTTAGTTAAAAAAGGGATTCTGGACGGATAGTGAAACTTTAGCCACCAAGACAAAAGCGTACCATAAAAAGATAAAGGTGTCGGGTGTCAGCATTAAAGACGCGAAATTCTGAAACCTCATATGAAACTACATTTATTTAGACAGGATTTACAGGATTATCAGGATAATTTTGTTTTAGCATAGCTATATCCTGTCCATCCTGTTGATCCTGTCAGAAAAATAGAATTGCATTTCGTTAGGTTTCTTTTTTGATCAGACTGGCCGTTTTTCAGGCCAGAGGCGTCGCTTATATAAAACTACATTTCAAATGTTGGAGTTGGTTCTATCCTGGGCCACTTGGTATTTTGTAGGTTGGGTTGAGCCTACTCCAGGCTTTGTTGGGTTTCGTTGCACTCAACCCAACCTACATTTTGCCTGTGTTATTGCGAATTGCGAAACCCAACAGCGGTAGCATACACACAAGCCCCGAGAGATAGGTAATGCAAAAACTACACACAATAACTATAATTATACTAGCATTGATCGCAACGGTATCCTGTTCCGTAATTTCGCAGCAGGTTCGCACGGAAGCCGATTCGCCAGTCCCCTTTCAAACCCTTATCAGGGACGTCGACAAATTCCTCGGACACACAGTGATTCTGGGCGGCTACATCCTGGAAACTAAAAATCTGGAATCCGAGACAATCCTGAAAGTTCTGCAGACACCCCTGCGCTTAGGTGACGACCCGGATTTAAAAAAGCGCTCCCAGGGAAGATTCATGGTGTATCATAAGGGTTTTTTGGACCCGGAGGTCTACGCCAAGGATCAAGTCATAACGGTGGCCGGCAAGGTGATCGGTACCGGCGTGGAAAAAATTGGCGATGAACAGATTCAGTACCTGAAAATCGAAAACCGCGAAATCTACCTGTGGTCGAATTACACGAATAAACCCCTATACTTCTATCCCTGGCCGTATCCTTCCGGCCGGACACTGCACCCCTACTGGTATTGGTAGTAAGGCATGGGGCATAGGGCATGGAGCATAGAGGGAACAAAAACTCAAAGCCGGCAGCAGAAATGAGAATAAAAGAAACCGCCGTCGCGCATGATCACGCTGAACAAGGAGGGTGGGGGTTTGCGTGGATCATGCCGGCGGCGATTCGAGACACAAAGTAACCGTTCACAGGTTCAGCCCGCCCTGGTGCGACTTATAAGATCATATTACGTTCCGTGTCAGGTTCCCAAATATGAATCTAAATAATTGAGCAAAGTAAAGTCAGGTCTGGGCCAGGGGGTTCAACGTTCAGGGTTAAGGGCTAAGAAGGCAATAAAGGCCCTACGTCCTTGTCAAAAAAGGCTTATTTTCCTAAATAATTGCCAATTTGACTCCAAATTTTGGATTTGGCCTGACGAAGCTGATACTTGTCTCGCATATACGCATCCCAAATGCAGTCCAAAGACGAGAATGCAACCTTGAACCCCTGAATCTTTATAGGCCCAAGACCAGGAGTTTAGACCTATTCGGGATTATCGGCCAACTGATTGAATTCTGCATGCCATGAACACTTATCGCAATAGGTCTCTGTGTCATGGCACACTTCGGGACAACTCGAAGTATCTACATCCGGGCCGAATGCGACCTTACCGTCGTGTAATTCGAACTCATAGGTCTCGTATTCATCATCCGGATCTTTGACATAAAACTTTTCACAACCACAAAGCGGGCATTTCATAATTGCATTCCTAATTGATCACCAATCAGTCCACTTTAAAAAACGCCTTGGCAGTCGCCTTGCAAACCGGGCACACGTCGGGTGGTTCACTCTCACAGGTATACCCGCACACGCTGCAGACATAATAATCGACTTCTGCCAGGTTCTCCATTTTATCCAGGGCGTTCGTATAGAGATTGGCATGGATTTTTTCCACATCGTTGGCATAGTTGAAGCTGCGCAGGGCGGCCTTCTGGCCCTCGGCTTCGGCTTCTGCGATCATGGCCGGATACATGGTTTTAAACTCGAAAGTTTCTCCGGAGATGGCTTCTTTGAGATTGTCGGCCGTGCTGCCGACCCCTTTGAGAGTTCGCAGGTGCGCATGGGCGTGAACGGTTTCCGCCGCTGCGGCGGCCCGGAACAATTTGGCCACCTGGGCATATCCTTCCTTCTCCGCCTTTTCGCCAAATGCAAGGTACTTCCGGTTGGCCTGGGATTCACCGGCAAAGGCATCCTTTAAATTTTGTTCGGTCTTACTCATTGATTTCCTCCTTATGTTTATTTAAATCTCCCCGGCACCCTAAAAATGGGTGATTCTTACCGCCTTTAAAAAGAAGGCAAAGGCTCCCCGCCCCTCCCGTATTGTATGGAAATACCATGGGTCTCTTTGCTGGTAATGGGAAGATAAGTAAATGACAATACCAATTACAATCAAAAATTGTGCCAAAGACAGAAATTTCCAGCTACAAAGAAAAAGTGTATTAATCTTATAAGCTTAAGAAACACATCACCTTTTCAAACGTGAAAAACATCACCTTATTATTTGATACGAATGAGACATTTGGTGCCGATGTGCGACCGTGTAATCAATACAAATTCCCGCTCGAGTTGACCCGCAATCGATCCAGACTGTTTCATATAAAATTTTGAAGCATTAGTGTCTCACGAAACAAATCCTATCCTAAAAAATATGCTTGGAAATGATTTCCTTCATGATCTCGGTTGTCCCGCCACCGATGGACAGCACCCGGTTATCGCGAAACAGCCGTTCCACAGGATACCCACGCATAAATCCGTAGCCGCCGAAAATCTGCACCGCATCATAGGTCACTTTGTCACTAACCGAACAGGCAAAATTTTTGGCCATGGAAATTTCTTTGATCTGATTGAGCCCGGCATCGATTTTGGCGGCCACGCGATAGGTAAATTCCCGACTGACTTCCACTTGGGTCGCCATGTCCACGATCTTGTGCCGGATGACCTGAAAGCCGGATATGGGTTTACCAAATGCTTCTCTGCGGCGGGCATAGTTAATTGCCTCCTCCACAGCAATCTGGGAGGTCATATTGGCCATCACTGCCAGTTGAAGCCGTTCGGCCTGAAAATTTTCCATGATGCCGTAAAACCCCTGATTCTCTTCTCCAATGAGATTTCGAAACGGAACCCGGCAATTATTGAAGAAAATCTGGGCAGTATCAGATGTCCACCATCCGGTTTTTTTTAATTTTTCAGATACCGAATATCCCGGTGTATTCGATTCAATCACCAGTAGGCTGATCCCCTGTGCCCCGGGGCCTCCGGTTCGCACGGCACAGGTGATCTGATCCGCACGACAACCACTGGTGATAAAGGTTTTGCTGCCGTTGACAACATAATCATCACCATCGCGTTCGGCTGTGGTTTGCAGTCCGGCCACATCGGAACCTCCCCCGGGTTCGGTAATCGCCAGGGCCGCAATTTTTTCCCCGCAAAGCACCGGTTTGACATAACGCTCTTTTTGCTCCTCCGTTCCATGTCTGATGATTGGCGGAAGCGCAATGTTCAAAGAACCCACTCCGGCGGCAACACCACCGGATCCACATCGCATAATTTCTTCCCAGGCGGCAATTTGAAAAAAAATATCACCGGGTGTTCCGCCGAGTTCTTCCGGATAGCCGATCCCGAGCAGACCGACATCTCCGGCTTTTTTGTAAAGTTCCCGGGGAAACTCTCCCATTTCCTCCCATTCATCGACATGGGGAATGATTTCCTTATCCACGAATTCCTTAACAGACCGGCGAACCATATTGTGGGCAGGCCCGAAGTACTCCTGATAATCGGCTTTATCGCTGAATTCAAAAGTCAT
>CAVXXE010000058.1:0-35059 GCA_963765595.1 uncultured delta proteobacterium | reverse complement strand
AGCGGCCATCAGAAACTGCGCTATCTCTACGACCCATATGTGGGGCTTATTAAATATGGTTCTGGCTATCGACTCAAACAGCAGAATGCTGCCCATGCCGAAAACGAAATACATCGAGAACTTACCTACCGCTTTGTTGGCTGCTTCAAATATCGAACGAAAAGCATCACTGATCGAGGCATGTCGGCCCCTTTCCAGGAATTCCTTTACCCTAATTTAAAATCACGCGATATTTTACGCGATCTGTACTGATCTATTGCCCAGTCAACCTGGGCGGATTGGCGAAAATTCTTCGATCCCCCGGCTTCCAGCTCGGAAAGAGGCGTAACGTGGTTTCGACAAACCCTTATGTGTCAATCTCCCAGCACATCTGCAGGTAACAAATCGCTCAACTGGGCCTAAGTCGGCGTCGCTAAAGTCGCCTTCTCCTGCTGGCTCCCCTTTCCCAACCGGGGAAGGTGATCTCGATGCCATCCTAAAGGCACGGTCACCGTCTCGTTAGTACCGGTAGGGAGGACCGGCCTCTTCCATGGTTTTGACGTATTCTTTGATTATTTTTACGACCTTGGCATTCCTGGGGCTCTTGGCCGCGGTATCGTCCCAGAATTTGAGGGCTGCATCTTCCACGACCTTCCATTCGTCTTTGGGGATGGTGGTGAGCTTCAGCTTGCCGCCTTTGGTACGGTATTGCGCTTCACCCCACCAGTACCAGTGTTGCCGGTAGTAGTGCGAACTGTCCATGCAAAGCCGAAACAGCGTTTTCAGGTGATCCGGCACTTTGTTCCATGAATCGGATTCGCGAAATAAGAGCCCGCCCAGGCACCGGATATGGGATTGGTCAGATAATATTTGGTGACATCGGCCCATCCGACCGTATAGTCCTCGGTGATGCCGGACCAGGCAACGCCGTCGAGTTCACCCGTTTGAAGGGCCATCTGGACGTCCTCATAAGGAAGGGACATCGGGACAACGCCGAATTGCTGCATGAATCGGCCCCCGGTGGGAAACATATACATTCTCAGACCTTTGAAATCTTCAACGCGGTTGATTGGCTTGGAAGTAGCGAAATTGCACGGGTCCCAGGCCCCGGCACTCAGCCAGGTGACGTCTTTGACTTCGGCGTAGGCTTCCTCCCAGATTTCGTTCAGCCCATACCAGTTCCACAGCACGGGAACATCCAGTGAGTAGCGTGATGCAAAAGGGAAGTAAGCCGCAAATATGGCCACATCAACAGGCGCCGCGATAGAGTCATCGTCACTCTGGACGGCGTCGATGGTACCCTTCGTCAGTGCTCTAAACAGTTCACCGTGGGGCACCAACTGGTCGGCATTGTACAATTCGATCACCATCTCTCCATTGGCGGCCTTATTGAACGCATCGATGGAGTTTTTAATGACATGCTCTGCCAGAGCCGGACCCGCATAGGTTTGCAGTCGCCACTTGATGGTCGTTTTCTTTTGCGCATGCACAAAGGGCGCGTTTACCGTTGTGGCTGCCACTGCAGCAGCTCCCACGCCTGCTTTTTTGAGAAAATCGCGTCTTTTCATTTTACCTGGCTCCTTTCATGGTTTTAGGGTTAACATCCAACTGAATCGATAAACGTGTGTTAAATGTACCGAAATATCTTATGGTGCTGCTAAAAAGGCGTCAAGGATTGATAGTTCATTAACACCATAACTCCCAAAAATGCATCAGGTAAATTAGTGAGATACAGCGTCTGTGCATATGCTGTCAAGTTTTTTGTGAAAAAACAGTTGGATGTTCGATATAAGGGGTTAACTAAAAATGGTAGTTTTACATAAGAATGAGCGGATATGTTGCCACGCGTGGCGCAGGAACCCTGGGACAATTGGGGGGCGAGGATCGCAAGCCTCCAAGAATTGGAAAAAGGGATTGACTCAGTGGTTACCCCGTTATATTTAGTTTGCTTAAATTTACAGCATTGAATCCTAACCCGGTATGATGTGATTTAATAAATAGGTACTAAGCTTTTTCCGAGACTGCTCTCGGAAAAAGTGACCCCTGAAGGGCAGCAAGCACGCCGATTATTTATAGTTTGACTGATTGCCGAAGTCCGCCCCGGCGAAATAGGCTTTGCATTCCACCGGTCAGGAAACAGACATTCATCATTAGGTTTGATCGAGAAAGAGGGAATCGACATGTCCGACACCACACGTCTTTTGGACCAGGAATTCACAGCGGAAGTCTGCCATCGGCTTTTACCGGATTGGAAAGGCCTCGATATCCATATCTCCCAGCTCAGCGGCGGGATAACCAACAAACTGTACCGCATTCAATCGGAAAAAGGAGATTACACGGTTCGGATTTACGGTGACAAAACAGACCTGTTCATCAACCGTGACTACGAGGCCCATACGATTCAGGAAATGGCCAGGGTCGGCGTTGCCTCCAATATGATCAAATATATGCCCGAGCTCGGGGTAACCATCGTGGAATTTATCGGAGATTCCATCGTTCTCACGAATGAGGATTTTCTGAATCCGTCGCTCTATCCAAAAATCGTGGCGCCGATCCGTAAAATCCATTCGAGCGCGGTGCGGCTGAAACAGATTTTCAACCCCCTCGTGGAAGTAATGAAAATGTCGGCCATTCTCCGACGGCTCGATGCCGAATACGAGGAATTTGATATTGCGGGGACCATTGAACGACTGATCAAGCTGTCGAGCATCATCAACATCCCGGAAAGTGAATATACACCTTGCCACAATGACCTGCTGGCGGACAATTTTATCCTGATCAACGACGATGCGCGCGACAGGTACGCTGCGCCCATGTATATCATCGATTGGGAGTATGCCGGAATGGCACCCAGATACTATGATATCGCGGACATGTTCCAGGAGATCCTGGTCCCCCGTGAGTCGGAAAAGGGAATTGTTACGGAATACTGCAACGGCGACAATTTTGATCGGACCCTTTTCTTAATCGATCTGTTCAAACCATTTCCGGATATTTACTGGTTCTTGTGGAGCCTGATTCAACTCAATATCTCTAAAATCGAATTCGATTATTACAGTTACGGCAAGACCAAATATGATAATGCGATAGAGAATCTCAAGTTTATTCAAAAAGAATACGGTGTTGCCGTCTAAATACCGCCCGATCGTTTCAATTAATTCTAAGGCGAAGCGGTGGGGCTGATGGGCCAGGGCACCCATTATCCGTCCAGCGCGTTTTATGCAGCCTTGATGTGGCTACTGCAACTTAAAGGTCCCAACGTCCTTTATACTTTATAACAGCTGTCACCACAGGTATTGGGTATCTCAATTGATCCAACTCGATTCATTTAAATTATCGATTTGACATATTGGCAATATCCATGAGATACAACCTTCATCAAATCTAATCTTCCAAGAGGTTTCCCATGATCGACGACTTTGGTTTCACCTGAGCAGAATGACTTCACGCTAACCGGGTCTGTTAGACGCAACTGTGGACCGAAACCGTCGATTGCCTGCTGCAAGAATCAGCCAATAGAATTCATCCGAACTGATAGCATCATCTTGAATTAATGGATATCAAAACAATGGCAACGAAAGACATGAAATTTATTTTTGTTTGTCCGATTCAAAATAAAGTGTTTGAGAGTGCGGATTTCAGGGTTTTAGAAAACAAAGGCGTCCTGACCGACGAGGCCGGCAACAAGACCCTGGATGCGAAGGTGGCCCTCAACGAACCCTGCCCGTTTTGCGGACAAAAGCATACCTATCATGCCAGTGAGCTATCCTGCCCGTTTACCGGGTCCGATTGAGACCAGAATGCATAAATGAGGAGAAAACCCATGGGCGATCCCAAAAAAATTAGATTGACTGAAACCGTAACGGGTTCCGGCTGAGCGTCCAAACTGCCTCCAGGGGACCTGGACAAGGCGCTGTGCGGACTGGTGTTTCCGACCGATGCGAATGTTCTCGTCGGCTTGGACCGCGCCGACGATGCCGGTGTTTATAAGATTTCAGACGACCTGGCGCTGATCCAGACCGTCGATTTCTTCACGCCGATTGTAGATGATCCTTACTGGTTCGGACAGATTGCCGCCGCCAATGCCCTGAGCGATGTCTACGCCATGGGCGGAACACCCAAGACAGCTATGAACCTGGTGGCTTTTCCGGTCAAACAGATGGATTTGTCGGTTTTGCGCCAAATCATACAGGGCGGGATCGACAAACTGGCCGAAGCCGGCGTGGTACTGATCGGCGGCCACAGTATTGAGGACAGGGAATTGAAATACGGCCTGTCGGTCACCGGGACCATACATCCGGCCCGGGTCCTCACCAAGAAAAACCTGCGGCCGGGAGACCGGCTGGTTCTGACAAAACCGCTGGGCACCGGAATTGTCAACACCGCCATCAAGGCGGGCATGGCTTCTGCGGAACTTACAGACAAAGCAACCCATTTGATGGCCTCGCTCAATCGGACCGCCGCCGGCATCATGTCGAGTTTTGATGTCAGCGCCTGCACCGATGTGACCGGTTTCGGCCTGCTCGGACACCTGGCCGAGATGGTCTGCGGATCCGGCATGAGCGTGCGGGTCTTTTCCCAGCAAGTGCCGGTGATTCCGGAAGCTCTCGGACTTCGCTGCCATGGGGCTCATCCCCGCCGGTGCCTACAAAAACAGGGAATTCCGGGAATCCATGATCGAATTCGCAGAAACGGTGTCACGTTCCCGGCAGGATGTCCTGGTCGATCCCCAGACCTCGGGTGGACTATTGATCAGCGTGGACGCTCATCAAGGCGACAACCTTGTGGCAGCCCTTAAAGATGCGGGAATCGGTGATGCGGCCCAGATTGGGGAAATACTCGACGGCCCGGAAGAAAAAATATGGGTGGTGTGAGATGTCGGCTCGACACTTGTATGTTGTGAGTTGATTGTTGTCAGTTGGGGACTGTAAAGGGCCATGTTTTTCAACCACTCAACCAATCAACGATATTTGAAATAGGAGGTTTTAGCATGAAAGAAATCGATGCCCGCGGATTGGCCTGTCCGGCGCCGGTGCTTCAAACCAAGGCCACGCTGCAGGAAGAAAAACCCAACAGCGTAAATGTTATTGTCGACAACGCCGCTTCCCAGCAGAATGTTCAGCGGTTCCTGGAGTCCCAGGGTTTCCAGACGAAGCTTGAACAAACCGGAGATGACTACCTGGTCATCGGGGCCTGTGATTCGGCGCCGGCAGAGCAAATCCACTCACCTGCCAAGCAGCCATCCGCTGAACAGCAAACCGAGGCAAAAAAAATCATGGTCATGTGCGCCTCCGACCGCATCGGATTCGGCGACGACGAGTTGGGCCTGGCGCTGATGGTCAATTTCCTGCGCACGCTCAAAGAGATGGGTGACGAACTGTGGCGACTGGTATTCGTGAACAATGGGGTAAAGCTCACCATCGACGGCTCGGAGGTACTGGAGGACCTTAGGGAATATGAGAAAGGCGGGCTTAAAATATTGGTCTGCGGTACCTGCTTAACCCATTTCAAACTTCTGGAGAGAAAGCAGGTCGGCGAGACCACCAACATGCTGGATATCGTCACCGCCATGCAATTGGCCGACAAAGTCGTCAATATATAGAGGCACCAAATCGGCTTTGATTTCTCATGGGAGCGGCTTCCAGCTGCGATTATGCGATGATAGCTGTAAAGCCACTTTTTTTCGCGGCTGGAAGCCGCTCCCACGAGAAATTGATGTAAATTTTCTGACTCTTGCTTTTTTGATGATGGAGGCGAAATAAAGTAGATAGAATACCACAAATCTTCAATCTTCGATCTTCAATTCCCCGATGATACGGGATTTACGCTTCGCTGCAACCCCGCGAGCGGGATCTCCGCTGCGCTAGGACCGGCTAAGGTTGTCCGGGTTGGGGTTTACGGCCTCAGCCACCACCCGAATTGTCTTATCGATCTCCGCTTCGGTGGTCATCCGGCCGACGCTGAACCGCAAGGTACCTTTGGCCCATTCCAGGGGGACACCCATGGCTTCCAGCACATGGGAGATTTCCACGGTGTCGGAGTGGCAGGCAGCGCCGGCGGATGCGGCCACCTCAAGGCCGATATCTTCCAGGATACGATTGGCTTCCTGCCCCTTGAAGGATATGCTCAGGGTATTGGGAAGGCGGTGTTCGAGATCGCCGTTAACACGAATGTTCGAAATCCGTCCCAAAAGCCCCTCGTGCAGCCGATCACGCATAAATTTCATCCGGGCCCTATGTTTTTCCAGATCCCGTTGGGCGACTTGACAGGCTTTTCCCAGTCCGACGATCTCCAGCACGTTCTCGGTTCCGGCCCGCCAACCCATTTCCTGACCGGCACCATAACAGAATTTTTCGGGCACCAAGGGCGCACGTACATACAGCGCCCCGATGCCTTTGGGCGCATACACCTTGTGACCGGCCAGCGAGAGCAGGTCCACCCCCAGCGCTTCGACATCGGCCGGGATCTTACCCACCGATTGAGCGGCGTCGGTGTGCATGACGATGCCGTGGTTTTTCGCGATGCGGCTGATTTCGTCAATCGGCTGGACGGTCCCGACTTCGTTGTTGGCATGCATAATGGTGATCAGGATGGTCGCAGGGCGGACGGCCCTCGCCACATCGTCTGGGTTCACCAGACCGTCTTCTCCAACCGGCAAGTAGGTGGTTTCGAATCCATGCGAATCAAGGTAGCGGCAGACCTCGAGTACCGCCGGGTGTTCGAAATTGCTGGTGATGATATGATTTCCCTTTTCCCTGAACCGCCGCGCCACACCGAAGATAGCGTGGTTGTTCGATTCCGTACCGCCGCTGGTGAAAAGCACTTCGCTTGGATTGCAGTTAAGGATGCCGGCCACCTGTTTGCGGGCAGCCTCCACGGCCTGTTTGGGTTTGATGCCGTACCAGTGGGAGCTGGAAGGGTTGCCGAATTCGGTTTCCAGAAACGGTCGCATGGCCTCGATCACTTCCGGGTCAAGGGGTGTCGTCCCGTTGTAGTCCAGGTAAATCGGTTTGATCATGATCAACTCCTTTTTTTTGGAAAGGCACGCATTGAAGACGTCTCCTTCCATCTCAATCTGCCGAATCGCTAGTTGGAACCCGTCGCAGACCTGAAGGTATACGTTTTATAGCCGCCGCTGAGATTCTTAATGTCATATCCATATTGACTCAACACCCTGGCGGCGTAGTAAGATCTTTGGCCTTCGAGACAGTGTGCCCATACCTCCCGATCTTTTGGGATTTCTCCCATACGTTTCCTGAGATCGTTCAATGGAATGTTTACAGAACCGTCAATATGTCCATTTTTATATTCAGATGGGTCGCGGACATCCAGCACCATAATTTTTTCTTTTTCAAGATCTTCCCAATGGGATACTTGAACATCATTTCTCAACACATTGGCGGCAACCATACCGGCCATATTGACCGGATCTTTGGCGGAACCAAATTGGGGAGCATAACACAATTCGGCTTCTTCCAAATCGAAAACTGTGGCGTTTTTCTGAATTGCCATCGAAATAACATCGATACGTTTTTCGACACCTTCCCCGCCGACAGCCTGGGCACTGATGATACGACCGTCCCCTTTGCTGAAGATAAGCTTCAGACTGATGGCGTTTGATCCGGGATAGTAACCGGCATGCTGTGCGGGATGCAGATATACTTTTTCGAGTTGGGCCGTCTCATCCCAAACCGCCATATGCCTGAGGGTTTTTTCTGAGGGACCTGTGAAGGCCGCAACCAGGCCCATGATACCGACAACTGAAGTTCCCTGGACCCCCCTAAAAGATCTGTCCCGGCCCATAATGTTATCGGCGGCGATACGCCCCTGACGGTTGGCCGGACCCGCCAGTGGTATCACCCCCCAGTGGCCGGTAACGATATCCCTGACTTCAACGGCATCTCCAACTGCCCAGATATTTGGATCATTCGTTCGCATATGGTCATCCACTTCTATGCCTCCGCGTGATCCGATTTTCAACCCGGCATCCTGAGCCAATTCAGTCTCCGGGCGGACGCCAATAGAAAGGATCACCAGGTCGGCCTTTTCAACCTGCCCGGAATTCAATTGGACGGAGATGGAACGATCACCATTATGCTCAAAACCAACGACAGTTTCGTTCAGCCGCAGTACGACCCCGTGTTTCAATAATTCGTCATGGATGGGCGCCGCCATTTCCGGGTCCAGCAGGGGCATCACCTGGGGCTGCATCTCTACGATGGTGACAGTTAATCCAAGCTTCCGCAAGTTTTCGGTCATTTCCATGCCGATATAACCACCGCCCACGACCACCGCGCGCTGTGCCTTGAATTCGGCGATTCGCGCTTTGATTTGACGACTGTCCGGTATGGTTCTCAGAGAAAAAATTCCCGGCAGATCGATCCCCGCCAAAGGTGGCTTGATCGGCCTGGCGCCAGGGGCCAGAACCAGGACGTCATAAGTTTCATAGTAAGTTTCACCGGCTCTAAGATCTTTGACCTCGATCCGGCAGTTTTCACGATCGATCGCGATAACTTCCGACTGCAGCCGCACTTCGATTTCAAATCGCTGCCGGAACATCTCCGATGTGGCCATCAGAAGGCTTTCTTCCTTTTTAATCACATTTCCCACATAATAGGGTAAGCCACAGTTGGCAAACGAAACGTATTCGCCCCGCTCGAACATAATAATTTCCTCAGTTTCAGAAAGTCTGCGGGCCCTTGCAGCACAGGAAGCCCCGCCGGCAACGCCGCCGACAATCAAAATCCGCCTTCTTTTCATGATATCGCTCCTTTAAGAGTTTGTCCGCTAACCGGTACGATTTTCAACCCCACTTATGGCTTAACGCAAATCACTCAATGAATTTTTTATCTTTATCGGTTGGCAAAAATAGTAAAGAATCCTGGCCCAGAGGACCTGGTTTTCGATGTTAGAATAAAATTTTATTCGTCGCAATGCAAATCTATTTCGCCATCATCTCAGCTTCCTGTAAGCTAGCGTAACCCAAATCAATTGCAAGAAAAGAATAAATTTCTTCAGATATGTTGATGCCCTGGGCTAATTTTATTCTAAAATCTTCATACAGCAATCTTAGTGTTCTGCGAGAATAGCTTGCGAGTTCACCACGCAGATAGGTCTCAAAAGATATGCAATCATCCGTGTCGGCAAAGGCTGAAAGAGGCCTTGCCTGTCTCATCATATGGGGATATTTCTCTATCACCGCAACTTGCCACTTGAGTTGAATATCCAGAATTCTATCAAAAATATGATCGTCTATCTGTCCATCTATCTGTTTGTTCATAATCGCATATTTTTGATGCATCAAATTCAGGCCTGTCCGTTGGGCAACTTCAAGATCATCCAAGTAGCTTTCCAATGTTCTCAAGGACCACGCCATAAATTGAGCCTTTCTATGGATGCGCAAACTGTCCAAATCCTCTTTGCATCTGCATATACCATTTGTTGGTACCCTGATAAACATATCCAGTTCGATGTTTATTATCGCAGAAATAAGTGTTTTTTTCTTTCTAAATTCCTCAGTATTTTGCATAAGATATTTCCCGGCGGTGAACTGTGCTGCAGAAAGACATAAGGAGTGAAAAAATTTAAGCAGTTAAAACAAAATGATTTCTCAGATCAGAATTTTTAATTTTTTTTTGTATTCGGGGAGCATGTTCGACCAAAAAATCACTGGTTGAATTAGTTAAGCCTTCATCCTTAAGTGTATCGATAAGCATCGCACAAATATTTTCAATTACCCCTATTTTTGCATTATAATCCATTAGCATTACCATTTCAGAAATTTTTGTATATATGGCCTTTCCCAATATCGGCAATTCCTCAACGGCCTGATGCATCCACTTATAGTATGGGCTATAAATCCTGTTCAACAAAAAAACCAAAGATAGGACATCAGAACAAAATTGGGCTTCCGCGTGGCGAACTGCAAAATAATCTTCCCTTTGCAAGGAGCGCCTAAAATTATATTGGCCTGACTGACCGATGGTCATACATCTCGAGGCAATTTTCTTGATTCTGATATCTTCAGGATAAAACAATAATAACCGATTTCGCCACTCTGTAAAAATGCCACTGGGATCATAAAACACTTTTCCATTTGTGCATACAGATAGGGCCTGTTCCGGAAGCCCTAACCACTCCATCAGGTTCTGCGGTGGATGATCCAAGCCTGAATATATCCGGTAGAAGGCTTTGATTTCAATTACCCCCTCCCGGCCCTCTTCCCCGGCACTTATTTTTCTGGGCCCGAAGCCGGCAAACTCTCGGGGCAAATTCCGATATGCTTTTTCCAGGGCATCGCCGATTTGATGGTAATCCTCTTCTACCAACCAGAGACAAAATCCCGGCCCCCAGTCATGGTCTCTAGAAAATTTATCATCATAGCCAAAACACTCAGATCCGGGACCTACGAGCCCGGCAGCTATACGATTGGCGTAATCGCCGAACTTTTCCTGTATCAGCGGCAAGCCATGTGCCTTAAAATACTTTTCGGCGAGATCAAGACCCTTCATTACAGGAACTCCAACGGACACGCCATGAAACCCTTCGCCAGACCGTCAGGCAAGGCGGCTGCTATAGGTGCTTCGGTCGATGAGATCATGCCCCCTTGGGCTATGATTTCGCGTGTCCCAACCGATCCCTTAACTGGTTCAGGAATAGAATAAAAATGAGGATCCCCCCCCACAACGCCATGGTCAGATGCGCACTCATGCCGAGGAGGTTAAGACCGCTCGAGATGACCTGAAGTATTAGAAGTGCCAGCACCAGACCCATCATTTTGCCAAATCCGCCAAAAGGGTCTACTCCGCCCAGCACTGCGGCCAGGATGGTAACCAAAAGGTATGAGGATGCGTAGCCCGCTTTGGCCGAGTTGAATCGGGAAATCATGATCAAAGCGGCAATCCCGCAGTAAAGACCGGAAAGGGCATAAATTTTCAATGTCACCCGCTTGACCCGAATTCCTGAAAATAGGGTCGCCTTCTCGTTGGAGCCCATCATATAGACGCTTACGCCGAAAGCAGTTTTGCGCAGGAGCAGGCTCATAAACAGAGCGCAGGCAACAAAAATAAGGATCGGCAGCGGAATGCCCAGGACCAGTCCGTTTCCGATGAATACGATGGGTTCGGGAAAGCCGGAGATCACGTAGCCTTTGGTCAGTAAGACATTCAACCCCTGAATAAGCGTCATGGTTCCCAGTGTGGCCAGGATGGGAGAAACAGAAAGGTAGGCGATAATCCAGCCATTTAGCAGCCCGATCATCATAGAAACCGCCAGACCGGCAATGACGGCACCCATCATGACAAGCGCCGCAGTCGTTGCCGGGGTACCTATCGCTATGAAGTGGGTAAGAATATAGGCCGTCACGATCCCGGCCATGTTGGCGGAGGCAATGATCGCCAGGTTGATGCCGCCGCTCAACATGGTGATCATCATCGCCATCGCGAGGATACCAAGCTCGGGGATCTGACTGGCCATGGACTGTAAATTGGCGATTCGAAAAAACTGATCCGGAAGTGCTATCGAAAATATTCCCGTCAGCATAAGAAGCAAAACCACCAGGTAGGTGCGGGTCGAACCTGCTCTAATCCCCAATAATCCGGCAATTCTTTTCAGATCAAACATCAATTCTCGCATGCCGCCTCTCTTCAAGCTTCTGATTGTATGCCGTAATGCTGACGCTGGCGAGGATAATCAACCCGATCACGACTTTGTGCCAGTAGGAAGAGACACCCAGCAAGGCAAGCCCGTTTTGCATGACGGCGATCAGGGTAACGCCCAGCACGGTCCCCAGCACAGTCCCGGCCCCGCCCGCCAGGCTGGCCCCGCCGAGGATAACCGCAGCGACGACTTCCAGTTCGCGGCCCACAATGCTGTTGGGAGCGACGGTCTGAACGAGCTGGGCCTGGACAACTCCTGCGATTCCGGCCAACATGCCCATGAAGCAATATACAAAAAAGTGAAGCCTGAGCAGGTGGAATCCCATTCGCCCGGCAGCATCCATATTGCTGCCCATGGCGTATATCTGGCGGCCCACCGAGGTTCTGTTCATTAATAAAGCAGCTAACGCAATGACTGCCAACAATGCAATTATGGATAAAGAGAAACTATATATGGTACCGTCTGCAGTTTCGACTTCAAACAAACTGAAACCTTCAGCAAACCAATCCGGAAAATTATAAATCCATTTCCCGCGGGTGACAAAAATTAGAACGCCATAAAACAAATTTAAAGTTGCGATGGTGATGATTATCGAATGGACGCGAAGATAATATACCAGCAACGCGTTGATCGCCCCAATGCCAATCCCTATTAAAATGGGAAGTAAAAAAGCAATCAGCCAATTTCCACCAAGCTTTATTATGATCGTCGCCATAATATATTGGGCAACGGTTGCCGTGGCTGTAAAAGAAATATCGATCCCGCCGGAAATGAGAACCACCATCAATCCAACGGCCATGATGCCCAGAAAAGAATAACTTACCAGTATGTCGAAGAGATTCTCGAGGGTAAAAAACCCATCGGTTAGGAAGGTCAACAAAACCCCGAGACCGATGATAATCAGCAGTAGATAAAACTCAGCGCTTCTCAGAAACTGTATCGCTTTAGCTCGCATTGATTTTCTGTCCCAGGTCATATTCTGAAATTTCGGACGGCGTATATGCGCCTGCAAGCCTTCCTTTGCGCATTAACAGGATACGGTGGCAGTTGCAATACACCTCGCCAACTTCATCAGATATCAGAATGATGCCCATTCCTTGAGAAGCCAGGTGATTGATGATGTCATATATCCCCATTTTAGCCGCGATATCCACTCCGACAGTGGGAGAATCCAAAATTAGAATTTTCGGCTCGGTGGCGATCCATTTGGCGAGGACCACCCGTTGCTGATTGCCACCGGAAAGCGAATTGACCGCAACCTCCGGATCCGCAACTTTGAGATTTAATTCGGCAATCCGCTGTTCAATAAACTGCTGCTTTTTGATGGGGTCAATAAGATGAAGTTTGTTCACAAGGGTGTCCAAAACCGCAAGGGTAATATTGCTACTCACCGGCTGCGGCATCACCAAGCCCAAGGTCATTCGATCTTCGGGAACATAGCCGATGCCTGCGGCGATGGCCTCCCAATTGGAAGCCAAGTGTACCGTTTTGCTATTTAAGCGAATCTGACCGGATTCAGGCGGATTCAGGCCAAACAGAGACAAGGCTAACTCGGTCCTGCCGGATCCCAGCAGCCCTGTAATGCCAATGACTTCTCCCCCGTGGAGACTAAAGGAAATATCGCTATAATTTCCTCGCTTGCTGAGACGATCCACTTCGAGGATGGTCTTTTCTTGACTGTATTCACTTTCAATCGGTTGGAAGCAAATATCCTGTCCTGTCATTAAAAATGACAGCTTGCGATCGTCAATATCACAGGCGTTATAGGTCCCGACTTTTTCCCCATCACGCAATATGGTGATTCTTTCTGCGATTTCCATAATCTCGTCAAGTCGGTGGCTGACGAAAACTGTGGTGATGGCTTTATCCTGTAGATCCTTGACGAGTCGAAAAAGCGCATCAACCTCCTGACGCGTTAAGGAGGCTGTGGGTTCATCCATGATAACCAGCCTGGCATCTGCCGCGATGGCCCGACAAATGGCAACAATCTGGCGATCTGCTACGGGGAGATTTTCTACCAGATGATTTGGATTCAACGTTACGCCGATTTTTGCCATGGCTGATTCGGCTGTTTGGCGGATTTTTTTCCAATTAACCAAAGCACGCCCGGTTTCAAGATGTTGATGGATACCGATATTTTCAGCCACGGATAGATTCGGAAATAGAGAATGATCCTGATAGATTACCTGGATGCCCATCTGAGTGGATCGAGCCGGTGTCAGATCTCTTTGAACCGCCCCGTCGATGACGATCTTGCCGCCGGGTTCAGGCAAATGGACCCCTGCTATGATTTTGACCAGGGTGCTTTTGCCGGATCCGTTTTCACCGACGATGCAATGGATTTCACCCGTCTGCAGGCTGAAATCCACCTGTTGCAGTGCCTGGACACCGTGAAAGCGTTTGCTGATATGGTGCAGTTCTAAAAAGCTGTTCCGGCTCATTTTATAAAACCGCCATCATACCTAAATTGATCGTTTCAAGTTTGAAACCCTTCGGACTTGCCGAAATTACCGCAGCTACGGCCTCGGATGTCCCCCCGCATAGGTATCTATAACGAAAACAAATAGTTCTTGTGTGAACATTTATTTGGACAGGATTTCCAGGATTGTCAGGATTTTTGGGGTTTAGTATATCCATCCTGTCCAGGCTGTTGATTCTGTCAGAAAATTGGGGTTGGTTCTATCTTCGGCCGACTTTGCATTGTGTAGGTTAGGTTGAGCCTATCTCGGGTTATGTTGGGTTTCGTTTCACTCAACCCAACCTACACTTTGCTAATTCTGTTGTGCAATGCGAAACCCAACAATATCCGATTTTAGAACCGAGCACGAAAATTGAAAAGTCCCACACATCGTCCCGTTGCCGGACTTTGGAATCAAAACCCCAACTTATCCGCATTATCTGCCGTGATATCGAGGATGGCGTCGAATTTGATCAGCCTCGCTGCCTCATCCACGTTCGCTGAACCTAGCCCTTTTACCTCCATACCATTTTTAATTTCCGCCTTGTCGATCATTTTCTTGGCCACCGCCACCATGGCATAACCGGCATCTTTAGGGTCCCATAAAAAACCGTGCTGCATGCAGTTTTGTTTGAGATAGGGTACGGCATGGCTGGGGATCACAGTCCCGACGACCTGGACTTTGCCGCATAGTTTCTTTTTCTTGAAAACCTGAGCAGCCCCGATGGGACCCAAACTGCCAAAACCGACAATTCCTTTGAGGTTCGGATAGGCTTTTAAAAGCCCCAGGGTTTGTTTGTATGCCTCCTCGGCGCTTTCCCCGCAGGGAATCCGTTTGGTGACCAGCTTCATGCCCGGGTATTTGTTTTTTACATAGGCCAGACCGACATCGGCCCAGTAATTGTGAAGGGGCACGGTCAGCGACCCTACGAAAAGTGCGAATTCGCCTTGGCCCCCGATGAGTTGGGCCAGTTTTTCAAAGTTCATTTCGCCGAATTTGGCATTATCGATGGTTTCAATATCCCAATCGGTTCCCTTTTGTTCGGGAGATTCATGGGTCAGTACAATAATTCCTTTGCTTTTGGCTTTCTGAAACACGGGAACCATGGCGGTGGCGTCGTTGGGTACCACGCAGATAGCATCCACGCCTTTTGCAATCAGATCCTCAACGATCTTGACCTGCTGGGCCGGATCGGCTTCGGAGGGACCCACCTGATAGGCCTTTACGCCGAGGCTCTTGCCAGCCTCATCGACCCCCACCTCCATACGATTAAACCAGGGGATTCCGGTAATTTTGACCACGACCGCGATTTCTGCATCTTTTGCCATGGCCATGCTCGGGAAAATAAAACCCAGAGCACACACAAACAACACGAGATGTTTCAAGGTAATACGCTGTTTCATTTTTCCTTTCCTCCTTTCCGGTGTATGATGGTTAAAAACGACCTCAGGGCCTATCTTGCAGGCATCGCCTGAGACCGGCTGCTAATCATGTGGGGTCAAGCGCAACGTCACCCGAATTCAACGGGCCCTCGCCGCCCTATGTATTTTTTGAAAAATATAAACTCAACAGATCATTCTTGAGTGCGGGATTTCCGATCATCGGCAGATGTCGTGTTTTCATCGTATTTTCAAGGTTCTTCACATCTTCCTTTGAAATCTCCTTGATTTCTCCGACGGCCAGGGCCTGCAAAATCGAAACCGCAGAGGTTTCCAGAATGTCCGTGAGCTCAAACGCTCTTACGATATCGCCAGAGCTCATGATCACCAGACCATGGCTCTCCATCAGAAATGCATTGTATTTCTGCAAATAAGGCTTGAAATTATCTGCGAGTCGCTGGGTGAGGGGCTCGCCGTAAGGGACAACCGGAACCGGTCCGACTTCAACCACCGTCTCAGGAAAGATCGGCCGCATGAGCCAATTTCTGCCTTTCGTGATCGCAAAGGCATTCGTAACCGGTGGATGACAGTGGATTACCGAATTAATATCCGGACGCTCCTTGAAAAAATTGAGATACATGGGCGTCTCACCACTCGGTTTCAGCGACCCTTCAATAATATTGCCGGCGAGATCGATGAAAACGAGATCGTCTGCTTTCAGATTGCCCTTGTACACCCGGGTCGGCGTAATTAATAAAAGATCCTCCTCGAGCCGATAAGACAAATTGCCGCCGTGACTGGTCACATAAACTCTTTTGCCAAGCAGCCTGCAGACAGCCAAAAAGTCCTTGACTTGCGTTTCATATTTTTCCACATTTTTCATCTGTTGGCCCTTTATTTAATCAATTTTGAATTTCATCGATGGTACCGTTAATTCGAACAACTGCATCCGTCAACCAATGGGTCCCGGATCACCGGCTAAAGGTGATTTAAAATTGATAGGTGGCGTGCTATTCGGCTTCGTATTTGACATCCCTAAAATCCTCAAGAGACATACCGCGCCTTTCGATTTCATCCAGTATGAGTTCAACCGCCCAACGCGCGCCGTCCCCGACGACAGCACAGCACTTGTCGTCAAGTTCATGGGCGCCTGCGTCCCTGAATGCCTGTTTGTCGTCGTCGTTTCTCAGATGAAAGGGTCTGCCGAATATTTTTTTGTGAATGTCGGCACAAATTACACTGCCGTATTTCTCAACGTACTTATCGTGAAGTTTCGCAGCCATATAAAACGAGTCATACTTTTCTTTTCTGCCAAATGTGGTCGCCTCTTCCTTTCGTGTTCGGCCGAAGAGTGTGCTCATCACCATAACACCCCCTGAGTATCCGCCGCATATGCCATCAATGCACTCTCCGGCACCACCGGCCAAGCCGCTGCTGGCTTTGTAGACCCAATCATTTTTTAACCCCAGCGTGTCCTGAATGGCAGCGACTGCACACTGGGCACATCCCCGGTATTCCTGCTCGTACTTAAACCCGAGATCATAGGCCTTCTGCATCATTTCTTTTTTGTCCATAATAATCCTCCTGAAAAAAAGTATTGTTAATAGGTTGCTAGGTATACGTGGCGCCCCCGTCGACAATGATGTTTTGTCCCGTTATGTATCCGGCGTATTCGGAAGCCAGGAATAAAACGGCATAGGCCACATCCTCCGGCAAACCGAATCTGCCGACAGGAATTCTCTTTATATATTCCTTTCGTTTAGCGGGATCCGGCTCGCGGTCTCGAAGGAGATCCGTCTCAATCAGGGCCGGCAATACGGCATTCACCGTAATACCACGCGGCGCAAGCTCTTTTGACAGCGCCCGCACCAATCCGTTGATGCCGGCTTTGGATGAAGAATAGAAAGCCGAGCCGCCGCCACCGGTGATTGAACCGGCCGAGCCGATGCAGATAATGCGACCCGCCTGCTGCGATATCATATACTTTGCAGCAAAATGGGTGATGTAATATGCACCCGAAAGATTGATCTCTATGCCCTTTCTCCATAGGTCGCAGGAAAGCGCTTCAATATTCGCCGGTGTTGTGAAGCCGGCACAGTTGACGAGAATATCCAGGCTGCCAAATTTATCTACTGTATCCTTGCACAGTTTTTCCATATTCTCCGGAGAGGTAATGTCTCCGGCATATGTTGCATAGGATGCTTTTATCCCGCCCAGAAGGCCTTCGAGTTTTTTCAATCCCTCGATATCCCTTTTGACCGGGATATAGTCGATCATTACATTTGCCCCGGTTCTGGCGAAAAGCGTACTGATGGCAGCGCCAATCCCGCGTGCACCTCCGGTCACAATGACCGTCTTATCTTTAAAATCAAACTTCATCGTAATCCTCGCTATAGATGTCCATCCCGAATTTATTAATCGGCAATCACAAGCTCGATGCCGAGGTTTTGCACAATTTCTCGATAGCTGTCTGAAAGGCCGCCATCTGTAATAATCGTTTGCACTTCACCAAGACTGGCAAAATACGTGATGCTGATCTTGCCGAACTTGCCTGAATCCGCAACAAGTATGATCTGTTTGGCCGAAGCGATCATCGCTTTTTTTATGTCCGCTTCGAAATAAAAATAGGTGGTCAGGCCAAGGCCTTCGTCAATACCGGCTGCAGAAATAAACGCCTTATCGGCCCTGTTATTCTTTATGAGGTCACAGCCCTCACGGCTGTGAAACACGTTCGAATCTCGATTAAAATACCCTCCGGAAAGGATGAGATTTGTATTTTCGCGGTAATAAAATTCAGCGGCAGTCTGAAAAGTATAGCAAAGGACGGTTAACGGAAGCTCCTTGTTGAGGGATTTGACGATAAACGGCGTTGTTGTGCCTGAGTCAAAAAAAATGGTTTCATTTGGTTTTACTAAAGAGGCGGCCTTCAGGCCTATTTTGCTCTTTTCAGGTACATTTTTCTCTGTCTGCTCGCTGACTCTATACAGATCATTGAATGGCGGTTGCGGATCGATAATTGTCGCACCCCCATGCGTACGCTTAACGAGTCCGTCATTTTCCAGATCCTGGAGATCTCGTCGAATGGTCATACCCGAAACATTGAGTGTATTCGCAATTTCCATCACCGCCATCGTTTCCTTCTGGAGAAGCAGTGTGACGATATTTTTCAGCCTTTTTCTTCTTTCGTAGGACATAATACAAAAGGGGTTGGGGGGTTTATCAGCGACAATTGAATAGTTAAATCTGTTTATTTAAACATCGTATTGAACAATTTTATGATTATGTCAAGAAAAATAACCATAATATGAACATTTTTTTAAATTTATTGGTTAAATAAACATATTTTCCCCTGGCTCTGCTCACCGAAGTAAAAATCCGACCCCAGAGGGGTGATATGGCTGATAACCTTTACCAACAGCGTTCAGGTATCAGATTTGACCGATGGCAGAGCCGGTTATCTCTGACCTGGCCCTGGGGACCAGGTTTTCGATTCTGAATAAAAAGTCACCAAGTATCGGCCCTATCGGAAATGGAATCAGGGATGTGCGTTGCGCCGCTTCTCAAAAATTTTTTAGACAGCCCCCACCCGGACGGGAAGGCCCATCTCCCGGCCGAGAGTCACCAGTGGGATAAGGTCCTGCTTTTTTAAAGAATGGATATTCTCCATTTTGTAGCGTCTTCCCAAGCCCTTGTACTTGCTGGTACCGAGGCGATGAAACGGAAGCATTTCAACAGCCTCGACGCGTGTCAATTCATTTTTTAGAAAATGAAACATGTCCTTTTGGGTGTTCAAGGAATCATTGAATCCGGGAATCACCGGAATACGAACAATGAGGGGAGAAAAAGCGGCACTGAGCTTTTTTAAATTAGCGAGGATTAACTCGTTGGTCGCGCCGGTGTGCTGTTTGTGCAGATCAGGGTCGATGTGTTTGAGGTCATAGAAAATTAGATCGAGCTCGTCGATGAGATTGTTGAACACCTGCCAGGCGACATTCCCGCAGGTTTCAATGGCGGTATGGATCTGTTCCTGCCGGCAGGCCCGGCAAGCATGTAACAAAAAATCCGATTGCCGCAACGGCTCGCCGCCGGAAAATGTAACGCCGCCCCCGGAATTCTCATAGTAGCTTTTATCTTTGCACACTTCATGTATCAGCTCTGGCACGGAATAGGCATGCCCCACGAGTTTACGGGCGTTATAATAACAGGTTTCTGTGCACAGGCCGCAGCCCTCGCAAATTTCAGGATCGGACAGCAATCCGAAATAAGAATCGATTCGAATCGCATGGCTGGGACAATGCTCGATACAGCGCCGGCAGTCAGCGCATTTTTCAGCATCGTAGATTACCTCCACCCGTGAAAGCTGCGACTCCGGGTTTTGGCACCATTGGCAGCGCAGCGGACAGCCTTTCAAAAAAACCACCGTACGGATCCCGGGCCCGTCTTTGGTGGCAAACCTCTCGATGTCGAAAATCAGACCGCTTTTCTCATGAGCCATGGGAACACAAGTTCATTATTGCTGCGCTTTAGCGGGAAGCTATCTGGAATCTTTCCTTCAGGTCATCGTACAAAGCCAAAAACTGGCTATACTGCTTTTCATACACGGCATCGCCCTCGGGATAATGAATCTCCTGGTTATAATTGACGATCCGACCCACCGCCTCGGGGATCGACCCAATGAGTCCCAGTGCCTGAGCGCAAATCAGCATATTTCCCACCAGGCCGGTATCCGGTAAACTGACAGTACGAATAGGCTTGCGCATGATCCGGCCAAGCGTGTTCAACCAGTTGCTACTTTTCAGCCCTCCGCCGACCGCCATGATCTGGTCGATCCCAATACCCAGTGATTCCACCGTTTCAACACAATGCCGCAGGGCAAATGATACGCCTTCCATGATCGCCTTGATTAAATGGGCCTTGCTAGTGCCCAAATTGATTCCGAAGTATACCCCACGAGCTGCGGGATCCCAGTATGGTGTCCGCTCTCCGTTCAGGTAAGGTAAAAAAATCAAACCATCGGCACCGTCGGGAACTTCTTGGATGGCAGTGTTGTATTGCTCGAAAATATCATCCGAACCCTGACCACTGTCGGCGGTCTGATCGAAGGCATTTTTAAACCAATTCAGTGATTCACCGGCGGTTTGGGTAATCCCCAGAATAACCCATTTGTCCCTCAGGCAGTAATGCCAGCACAGGGTTCGGTCACGGGAATCGGGCAGGGGTTGATCGGAACATACTGCGACGACACCGGCCGTGCCGATGATGAGGGTAACCTGGCCGGAATCTATCATTCCCGCACCTAGGGCGGCCGTCGAACAGTCGGCACTGCCGTTGGCGACCGGGGTTCCAGCCTTGATTCCCGTCAATCGCGATGCTTCCCGGCTGACGGTCCCGATGATTTCGTCGGAATGCATGACTTCGGGGAACAAATGATGCGGAATTTCAAAAAGTTCAAACATGGTCTCAGACCATTTTTTTTCGATACTGTTAAACAATAGTGTCCCGCTGGCATCGGAATAATCGGTCACCATAATATTGGTGAGCCGGTATTTCATAAAATCTTTTGCGATCAGCACATGACTGACCCGGGGCCAGATCTCCGGCTGGTTCTCCCGGACCCACTGCAACTGGGGTGCGGTGTAGGTGGTTGTGGCAACGTTCTGGGTTTCCCTGAACACCAGCTGCTTCTTTTCCGGATCCCGGTTGATCTCGTTGACGACGTCAATGCTCCGCTGATCCATCCAGGTAATGGCCGGCCTCACAATCTGGTTGTGCTGGTCCAGATAGACCTGTGTGTGCATTTGTCCGCAGATACCCACCCCAGCGATTTGCTCAAACTCCCGCCGATGGGACTGCCTGAGCTTGCCGCAGCAGTCGAGGAAGCCTTGCCACCAAACAGCGGGATCCTGTTCCGCGAATCCCGGTTGAGATGCGACAATCTGATATTCGCAACCGGCTGAGGCAATCACCGTACCCGAAGTATCTACCAAGCCCACCTTGATTCCGGTGGTTCCCACATCAATGCTTAGAATAGTATCCACGATTCTTCTCCGACATCCGACATATCTGAATGATGCATGGGATGCCCTGGTACCGGGGCATCCCATCAGACGTGATCCTATTTGAATTGGTTCAGGTATTTATTGAAATCGACAACGTTGTTGGAATCGATGACCTCGGTCTTGGTGAAGGTGACCTCGGTAACTTTCTCCCCGCTGATCATTTTCAGGGCCACCTGGACACCCTGAATCCCCATCTCCGCCGGGAACTGGGCCACGGTGCCGACCATTTCCCCTTCCTGGACCGACTGCAAGGCACCGCTGACGGCATCATAGCCCAGCACCTTGATATCTTTGCGCCCCGCGGCCTTGCAAGCCCGAATAGCGCCGAGTCCCATATTGTCATTACTGGCGAAAACAAAACCGATATTGGGATTGGCCTGCAGGATGTTCTGAAAGACATTGAAGCCTTGTTCCACCTCCCAATTGGCCGTCTGCTCCGCCACAATTTTTACTTTGCCTTTGGTCGCATCAGCAAAACCGTTGCGCCGGTCAGCGGCATTCTGTTGACCGCTGATTCCGGTTAAAATGGCCACTTCCATGCCATCAATTTTCAAATTCTTCAAGGCATATTCGCCGCCCATTTTCGCCCCGTCATAATTATTGGTTCCGATGTAAGGCACCGGCTGCAAACCCGCTTCTTTGACGGCCGCAGGATCGATCCGGGTGTCCAGATTCACCACCGGAATACCCGCTTTCTGAGCCTTTTTAATGGCGCTGATCAAACCGGTTGAGGAACTGGGTACCACGCAGATGGCATCAACCTCGCGGGTGATCATGTCCTCAATGATGCGAAGCTGCTCATCTGCGCTGCCGTGTCTTTCACCCGCCTGTACCAGCAGATCAACACCCTGCTTTTCGGCTTCTATCTTGGCGGCATTAACCATCGTAACGAAGTATTCGTTGTTCATCGTCATGGGGATGAAACCGATAACCTTTTTTTCCGCAGCACTAACAATCGTGCCGATACTCACACAGAGCAAAAGACAAAACACGATGAATAAAACTTTTTTACCTTTCATGTTTAACCCTCCTTATTCCTATTTGCATTTCTATGTACCAACATGGACAAGAAATTATAGCGTCGATCGATCCTCGGGTCCCATCCCTCCTTTCATTGTGGATTTATAATTTCTAATCCCCCTTGAACGCTTTGATACGGTCGATAAAAACAGCGCCGATAATCACCATGCCGATGATGATTTGCTGGTAGTAGGCAGAGACATTCAGCAGCGTCAGCCCATTGCGAAGGGTCCCGATCATCACGGCGCCCAGAAGCGTGCCGAAAATAAACCCCTCTCCCCCGGCTAGACTGGTCCCTCCGATCACCGTTGCAGCGATGACATCCAGTTCGTACCCGATCCCCGCAATCGGTGTGGCGTAGTCAAGCCTGGCAGTCAACAGAATGCCGCCGACGCCTGCCAGCAACCCGCAGATGACATAAGCCAGGGTCTCATAGACCTTCACCTTGACCCCGGACAGGCGAGCCGAGTCCCGATTCCCGCCAATGGCATAAATATACCTTCCGCCTTTGGTTTTCTCCAAAAACAGATACCCAAGCAAATAAATTACAATTGTGTAAAGAATAAAAATCGGTATGGCGCCGAATAATTCCGTTGTCGCCAGCATCTCGTAGCCCCGAGGGATCCCCGAAATCGGTTGACCGCCCTTTAAGGCGAGGGCGCCGCCTCTGGCAATGCTCATCATACCAAGCGTTGTTATGAAAGACGGGACCCGGCCATAACTGATGATGACGCCGTTGATCAGACCGATGAGCCCGCTGCAGACCAGAGCGAGAAAAATGCCGACGCCGATGGGAAGCCCCATATCTGCAATCATGAATGCTGACGAAAGGGAGGTGAAAGCGACGACAGAGCCGACGCTCAGTTCGATGCCGCCGGTTAGAATGACGATGGTTTCGCCGACCGCGATAATGGCCAGAATCGATGACTGTACCAGGATATTGGATATGTTTTTGCTTTTGAGAAAATGAGGGCTCAACAGGGAAAAGATAATGACGATCAGGATGAACCCGAAGTAGATTCCGTATTTCTTGAACAGATCCTTTATCATTACATTCCCCCCGCCCCTGAGCTCCAGTTAGGCCTGGAACTCGATTCTCTCGATCAAGTCATTTTGAACTTTGCGCGCCAAAGGCGTGAAAAAAGCGCTGTACCCCGAAACACGAACCATCAGATCGGAATAATTTTCCGGCTGTTGTTGTGCATCCCGCAAGACTTCACTTCCCACCACATTGAATTGGACATGGGTACCCTTTTGATCGAAGAGGGATTTGATCAAAGCGGCGACGCGTTTAATTCCTTCTGCGCTGGTTAAGGTGTCTTCGGTCAGTCGGACATTATAAATGGCCCCCTTCTGAAACCAGATGCTGGGAAGCTTGCCGATGGAATTGATCGCCGCGGTCGGACCGTTCAATTCGGCCCCGTTTTCCGGAGATATACCGTTGTTGACCGGTAGTCCTCCCTTGCGGCCATTGGGCAGGGCGCCGACCATTGAACCGAAGGCAATGTTTCCGGTCACCGGGCTTTGGCTGTAAGCGTAGCAGGCTGGTACGGGGCCTTTGCCATAGCGGGAATTGTGGAAATCATGTTGGTAGGTTGAGCCGATATAATCGGCCAATTCAGCCACCCAGCGGTCCACCCGGTCGATGTCGTTGCCGAATTTGGGGGCTTTGTTCCACAAGATTTGGCGGATCTCTTCTCCGCTGGGATCCGTGCTGCGATCCTCAAAGTTTGTTTCCAGGGCATGCGCCACCTGCTCAGCGGTCAGCAATTTTTTTTGAAAGACAATTTCATCCAGGGCCGCCAGAGCGTCGCCGGCGGTTATGGTTCCTGCGGTGGGACCGCCGTCGGCGGAGTACACGCTGCCGCCCTCGATGAGCGTAAGCCCTCTCTCGATGCAGTCATCCACCAGAGAGGAACGAAAGGCGTTCAGGTCGATCTGTTTGTGCATTTCGTCGTTGATGTGCTCGGTGATGACCTGGAGTTCCATGAAATGGTGCAGCTGCCGTTTATAGGCATCCATGATCTCATCCATGCCCGTAAATGAGCGTAAATTCTTCTCCTGCGGTAAGAACACGCATCCGGAGGCCGGATCCATGCCTCCGTTCAGGGTGATCTCCAAAACCTTGGCCACACTCAGCCAGGGCCCCTTGGCCGCGTAATCCCATTTACCCTGGATACCGGCTTCAATACATCCTACCGGCGCCCAGTTGTGAAGATCTTCCTCTTGGATGCCCATGTTTCTCAGTATATCCATGAAAGCGTCGTCATTGTAGAACGCCGGCTGTCCTCCTTTATGCTTCTGCACCGCCTGCAGGGATCTCTCGATGACCGCGGGATTCGTGCCTGAAAAAACCTTGACGGAGACGGAAGGCGTAAACAGTTTGAGCGCTTCGCAGGCATCGATGCACAGATATGAAACGTCGTTTAAGGCGTCTTGACCCCCGGCGGTTTGACCGCCAATGGTCAAATTGACAAACATCTGATATCCTAAAAAGAATTCGGTATCCGGCCAGGAACGCAGCTTATTGAGCTCGTTTACTTTGATAAAGAAGGCTTCGACGAGTTCCAGGGCCTGCTCCGGGGTAAGCCGCCCTTCTTCAACATCCTTTTGATAAAAGGGGTAGAGGTATTGATCGAAACGACCCAGGGAAATGGCATGGCCGTTGGCCTCCAGATGCAATGCCAGCAAGATCAGCCAGGTCGCCTGAAGCGCTTGCCAGAAAGTTTCTACCGGATACTCAGGAACTTTGTAGCAGTTTGCTGCAATGGTTTTCAATTCTTCGGCCCGCTGCTGACTTTTCGTACTGAGAGCCAATGCTTCACACTTTTCCCCCAGCCTATGGGAAAAATTGATTAATGCCTTGTTGGAGGTGATCACAGCATCGAGAAACCACAGTTTCTTGATCTCATCCGGTTCAGTAAGTTTGAGTCGGCCTTTGCGCTCCTCGGCTTGGGCGATAATCCCTCGCAATCCCTTTTTCAGTACCTTGTCAAAGTCAACCAGCAGGTTTCCCAACCCGGAGGAAGATACCCAGGTATCATCGATGATGCCCGCCTGCCAAGCTTTGTCGATTTCCTCCGGTAGGTTCTTGCGAAGGTTCTCATAAACGGTTTTACCGTCCCAATAATCGAGCAATGAAAGGATTTGCTCTTTTACCGCCTCGCTGTAATAGAATTTGTCCCCCGGGCGCTCATGGAAATGATAGGGGCTGCCATTGAACTCGTTTTTCAACCACTCAATAGAGTACTCGGGGTAAATCGGTGAAGATTTAGGTTTGCTGGCCTGGTTTCCCACAATTAACTCGTCTTCGTCCACAAAAAGCGACATATTCGCCAGCACCTCGTAAAACCCTTTCGCCCGCCGCAGTACAATCGGCTCGCCTTCAGTCTTTTTCATGGATTCGGTGAAAATCTGCGCCCTTTCGGGGCAAATTTCAGGATTGGCCGCCATGAGTTTTTTCCTTAATCGAGCTATTCTTAAGTGCATTCTGAAACCTCCCTTCGTGTTTCTGTCCCATTTTTTATGAATTTATGTGCCCCGATAGCATAGTGAAAGACGTCTTCTTGACTGAGTCCTTTGTTCTCGAGAATGGCCTCCAGCCTGCCCAGATGCATCACCATGATACGGTCAGACATTTTGAGAATTTCCGGAAACTCCGATGAAATCATAATGATGGATGCTCCCTCTTTAACCAGTTCTTCCATGAGCTTATGGATTTCATCCTTGGCACCGACATCGATGCCGCGTGTCGGCTCGTCGAAAATAAAAATGCTCGCCTTGCTCAAAAGCCACTTGGCGATAACCACTTTTTGCTGGTTTCCACCGCTCAGGTTCTTGACCTGCGTGTCGAGGCCGGGAGTTTTAATGTTCAGTTTATCCTTTAGCTGCCGGCAGAGAGTTTCCTCTTTTCTGGAATTCAGCAAGCCGGCCCGCAAAATTTTCCCCAAAGCTGAAATAGTAATGTTCTTTTTTACCTGGTGCTGCAAAAAGAGTCCTTCCTTCTTGCGGTCTTCACTAAGATAAACGATCCTATGTTTTAAGGCTTGATTCACGCTGCGGATATTGATTTGCTGACCATTGAGAAATAATTTACCTTGCGAAACGGGGTATTCGCCGATGATACACTTGGCAAGTTCGGTGCGGCCGGAGCCCATCAGGCCGGCCACCCCCAGAATTTCCCCTTCACGCAACCCAAAACTCATATCTTCTATCAGATTTTTATAGGAGAGATCCTCAACGCGAAGCACTTCTTGCCCTTTAACATAAGTCTCGGTCCGGCTCGACTCGTTGAATTCACGCCCAACGATCATTTTGACCAAATCGTCAATTTGGATATTTTCGATCCGGCGGGTCCCGATGTATTGACCATCCCTGAGGACCGTACAGCGATCACCGATTTCGAACAGCTCTTTTAAACGATGAGAGATGTAGATAATGCCGCATCCATCCGCCTTGAGTTGTCGTATCCGATCGAATAAGCGTTCGATCTCATTGTCCGAAAGAGCCGATGTCGGCTCGTCGAGAACAAGAATCCGGGCATTCATGGACATGGCTTTCGCAATTTCCACCAACTGCTGCTGGCTGACACCGAGATCTTTAACGAGGGTTCGCGGGGAAACATCCAGTCCACACTGGGCGAGAAGATTTTCAGTCTCTTTTATGGCCCTTTTGGCGTTCAGCAAACCAAGCCGATTGGAAAACTCCCGTCCAAGGAAAACATTTTCGTAAATCGGGGTGAAAGGATTGAGGTTGAGTTCCTGGTAGATGACGGCGACGCCAAGGTCGATGGCAGCCCGCGGAGTTTTGATTTCCGCCTTCTGCCCCCTGATGAAAATCTCCCCGCAGTCTGCGGTGTAGGCCCCGGAGAGTATTTTGATGAGAGTGGACTTGCCGGCGCCATTTTCACCGATCAAAACGTGAACTTCTCCGCTTTTCAGCGAAAGATCCACGCCGTCCAGTGCCTTGACTCCCGGAAACTCCTTTGAAATCTTCCTCATTTCCAGCAAATTGCCGTTATTCATAACTCCCATCGCAACCGTTTGGAGTTTATACTATTTTTTTGCTGCTCCTATTTTCTTGCAGGTCTCCCCGACAATCAGTCGGGTGGGTACAATCGTCCGATTTTGCCTGGCCCGGCCGGTGTGCTGTTTCATGAGTAGATCGACGGCATAGCGGCAAAGCTCCGGAATGTCCTGTTCAACCGTTGTTAATTTAGGGGGGCTGAGTCCAAACAGCGGAATGGCATCGAAGCCTACCAGCGAAATGTCATTCGGAATGGAAATATTCAGCGCCTGGGCCTTGTTCAAAATGCCAAGCGCCATTTGATCGTTCGCACAAAATATGGCCGTCGGCCATTCCTCAAGACCAAGAAAATATTCCAGTGCCCGAATACCGGATTCATAAAGAAAGTCTCCCTGGAAAACCAGTTTGGAATCTGCGTCGATTTGATGCTTTGCCAGCGCTTCACGATAGCCGCTGAAACGCTCCTGAGCTGTTTTCCAGTTCTTTGGCCCGGCAACAAAGCCGATCCGGCGGTGGTTGAGCTGAATGAGATATTCCGTAGCCTGCAGAGCCCCGTGGAAATTATCGCTGGCAACTTCCGAAATCCTCTCATTCAGGTGATGTTGATCGATGAGTACAATTGGAACCCGTCTTCGCGCTTGATCGATGATCGCAGTTGATATCCCCTCGGTGAAAATAATACCCCCGATTTTATTTTCCAGGAGATATTCGAGATAAACCTTTTCTTTTTCCTTGTCATTCTCAGTGTCACATACCGTCAACGGGATTTTCTTTTGCATGGTTTGATGACCGATCTGTCGGACCATGAGTGCAAAGAAGGGATTTAAAATATCAAAGACGAATAGGGCGATGCCCCAGCTGCCGTTGTTTCCGAGGTTCTTGGCAAAGGGATTGGGCGTATAGCCGACCTCCGCCATTGCTTTTAAGATTTTTGCGCGTAGGGGTTTAGAAACCAATTCAGGGGTGTTGAGGACCCGGGAGACGGTAGCTTTGGAGGTCCCGCAAATTTTGGCGATACTACTGATCGTATATGGTTCTTTCATAATTGACCAGCTTGAAACGGTTTCATAATAAATTAATAATTCATAATAGATCTTAACATTCTAATATATTAAACAATATTTTAGTTATGAGCATTATCTCTGAAACCGGTTACATTTTTATCACCCCGTTTTGGGAAATGTCAAGTTTTTTTTGACATCGCCTCTTTCCATGAACACTGCCGGAAAAACCCAATGACTATATCGCCGGCCGCCATTGTGTCTAAGGATTTTAATTTCAGAAATCCATGACGGCGTCCAGCCCGCGTTTCAATCCGTTCAGGGTGGATACCCTACGGATGGCCAACAGGGTTCCGTCCACATAGGGCTGCGCACTGGTGCCGGCATCGTGCCGCAGGGACAATTGCATGTCCGGCAGGCCGAAGATTGCCTCCGCCGAAGCCACGTAGCCGGGCAGCCGCACGGAGTGTACCTGGCAGCCGTTGAGGCCGGCCCCCCGGCTCTCCCGGGGCCCCACGGTCTTCGCCACCGGCACCGCCAGTTCGGGTTGGCGCACTTCACCCAGCCGGTAGGCCAGTTCCCGGGCGGTGCCGCTGGGTGCGTCGGTCTTGGCGGCACCGGCATAATCGATAACCTCCCAGTGGGGGATGTAACGAGCAGCCAGGGTGGCAAATTTAAGCAAAAGGACCGCTGTCAGGGCAAAATTACCCGCTGCCAGCACACCACGTCCCGCGGTTTTAGCCGTTTGATCGATCTCCGCATAATCTTCATCGGTCAAACCGGAGGTGCCCACCACCGCGTGGGCACCGGCGGCCAGGGCCTGCAGCACATGCGCTTTGGCGGCTTCCGGCTTGCTGAACTCCACAAATACATCGCAGGGCCTTGCCAGGGCCTCCCGGGCGGTGGCGCAAACTTCAAGATCCAGCCCAGGGATATCCAGGACGGCACCCAAAGTTCGGCCGGCACAGCTGCGTGCAATCGCCCCGTTTAGCTGTAGATCTGCGGCGGCGTGGACGGCTCGCGCAAGGTCCGCACCGACCCATCCGGTGGCCCCTGCAATACAAACGTTGATGGTCATGACTGATTCTCCTTGATTCAAAATTCAGAACTACTGATGTGTCGTAAAATCGGATGCAACAGAAATGTCAGTGATCGCGTCAACAATACTGAAGTTGGGCGTATAGTTCTGAATTTTATTATTTATTTTTGATAAAACCTGTTACACCTTGAATTTACGCTTATTTTTACTACAAATTTTGTAGATTGTTTCGATATCAAGGCCTCCCGAGAAATATTCACGATTGGGGTCAGGAGCCCTGAAATTGGGTAACATTGGTCGGCAAAACCCTAAATTTGCATCAGGCAAAAGGCATGGGCAGCCGCAGTTTTCCGTTAATTTCAGGTGGAAAATAGGCAATCGTGTGGTATAAGTCAAATGAAATGGGGTATTTTTATCTTAAAAGCATGGACTCACCTTATCCATATTCCTTGCAGACTTGGCGCGTGATATTTCGAATTAGACCTTAGGGGCCAATATCTGACAACATGTTGTCAGAAAAGGAAGGTGTCAGGCCAGCAGCGGCGCTCATATGGAACTTCGATAAATCGGGGGAACTGTCATCAAATAACATCAATTTCGCGTAGGAGCGGCTTCCAGCCGCGAAAAAAAGTCGCTTTTTAGCGATCATCGCATAATCGCGGCTGAAAGCCGCTCCCACAATCGAAATCTCATCATTTAATTTGCGACATTAAATTATCAATGTGTTTACTGCCGTTCAGGGGCTACTTTTCCCGAACGCAGTTTCGGAAAAAGCATAGCGCCTTTACCCCACCGGCTGGATGAAATTTAGAGATGGCCAAAGCGACTAACATAAGAGAGCAAACCCCCTTGAATCCTCCCAAATCACAACGCCGGCTGCAGCGCATGTGGTGGCGGGCAGTCATTTACTGTTTCTGCTTGCTTTTAGGCGCTTGTTTGCTGTTGAATGATGATTGGCAAAACCACCATGGACTGCAGGGGATAGTTCAGGCGGCCATCATCACAGCATATGTCTTTATCCTGCTGCGCATCGGGTTGCCGCTGAATTATCACCCCCGCAAAAAGGTATTGCATTCGAATTTGGGATATGGCACATGGATTACCATAACACGCGCAATGCTGATTGCCATGGTTGCCGGCTACCTGTTCCAGCCATGGCCGCCATCACGCCTTTTTCCCGGTCGGCTGTCGTGGACACCCGGCACCCTTTATTTGACGGCATCGCTTTTGGATTATTTGGATGGTCGGGTCGCCAGAGCCGGTGAGAACGAAACCCGCCTGGGAGCGTTTCTCGATATCAACATCGATGCGCTGGGATTGCTGATTGCACCGCTTTTGGCAGTCTGGTACGGTCAACTGCCGGGTGCCTATCTGAGTGTCGGCGCCGCTTATTACTTGCTTGTTTTCGGTATCTGGCTGAGAAAAAAATATTCAAAGCCGGTGTTTGAAATAAAACCCCGAGGCAGCGCCCGCATTATCGCCGGTTTTCAAATGGGCTTTGTGGGCATCGCACTGCTACCGGTTATCTCATACCCGATTACAACGGTGGCTGGCTACATTTTCATGATCCCGCTGTTGGCCGGATTCGCCAAAGACTGGATGATTGCGGTCGGGTATACAAAACTGGGTTGAGTGGTTCAGGGTTCAACGTTCCAGGTTGAAAAACCCAGACCGCTCATATCAAAAAGATTGTGTCTTCATATGGACCGAATTGAATCGATTGAGGATTTTAAAACCTGCTTAACCGGTGCGGAAGCGTTTCGCGCCAGTCACAACAGGCCGTTTATCACCGTCAGCTATGCCCAGAGCGTGGACGGCAGCATTGCCTCCGGAAACAGGTCACCCATTCAACTCAGCGGACCGGAGTCGGCGCTGTTGACCCATCAAATACGGGCAGCCAGTGATGCAATTTTAATCGGGATCGGCACCCTGCTGGCAGACGATCCCCGCTTGACGGTCAGGCTGGCTGAAGGAAGCAACCCACAGCCAATCATTCTTGATACCCACCTGCGAACCCCTCCGAGCGCAAGACTGGTAACACAATCTGATCTCAGCCCCTGGATCATCAACGCCAAAGATATCCGCAGCAGCCGAATCGAGGCCCTTAAAACTGCCGGCGCAACTCCCCTGCCCTGTGTCACGGGCCGGGACGGAAAAATCGATCTCCATGCCCTGATGACAATGCTATCCGAAATGCAGGTCAACAGTATCATGGTGGAAGGAGGGGCAAAGGTGATTACCAGCTTTTTACATTCAGGCCTCATCGATCAGTTTATTATTACAGTTTCGCCAAGGCTGGTGGGCGGTCTGCCGGTTATCGATGCCAATGGACTGAATTTGAATACTGATTTAACACTAGGCCATGTAAGCTACCAGCGTTCAGGCAATGACCTGATCATCTGGACCCGCCCGGACTGGAAGTAAAGCATGAAGCGCACATCAATAATCTTCAAGAACCCGCGTGAGATCGAGCTGCTGCAGGACTCCTTGCCGCCACCCCGGGAAGATGAAGTTCTCATCAAAACCCACCTGTCGGCCATAAGCCCGGGCACAGAGATGCTGGTGTATCGCGGTCAGTTTCCCCCAAATCTGCCCGTCGATAAAAACATCACAACACTCGCTCACGACTTCACATATCCGCTTAAATATGGCTATAGCAGTATTGGCCGGGTCGTTGAAACCGGTCCGGCAGTGTCAAACGGCTGGTTGGACCGATTGGTGTTCTGCTTTCATCCCCATGAAAGCCATTATGTTGCTCACCAGAATCAGTTGATACCCGTTCCTGGAGACATCGATCCGGCGGATGCAGTGTTCCTGCCGAATATGGAATCGGCGGTCAATTTTCTAATGGATGGGCGCCCCATCATCGGTGAAGCCGTTGCCGTATTCGGGCAGGGTGTGGTCGGATTGCTGGCGACGGCCCAGTTGGCAACGTTACCCTTGAGTTGCCTGGTCACCCTGGAGAAATGGCCGCTGCGGCGCAAAAAATCTCTGGATGCAGGAGCTCACGCTACATTTGATCCGGCTGCGCCCGATCTGCAGAATGAATTAGCCGCATTATTTGAATCCCGCTGCAGAAATAAGAATGCCGATCTCATTTATGAATTATCCGGCAACCCCAAGGCACTCGATCAGGCAGTTGAAAATGCCGGGTTTGACACCCGCATCGTCATCGGATCCTGGTATGGCACCCAAAATGCAACACTGGACCTGGGTGGCAAATTTCATCGCAACCGGATCCGTTTTATCAGCAGCCAGGTCAGCACCCTTGCGCCGGAGTTTTCCGGCAGATGGTCAAAAGACAGGCGTTTGGATGTTGCCTGGGAAATGATCCGCCGCATTAAACCGGCTGATTTTATCACCCATCGCTTTGATATCCACCAGGCCGGGGAGGCTTATGACTTGCTGAATGAAAGGCCGGGGGAAGCCATCCAGGTCGTGCTGACTTATGAATAAATGGGTTAATGGGTTCAAGGTTCAGGGTTGAAAAAAATCAAACAGCTCGTTTCAAAGGGATTGTGTCTTCATTTTGTTATAATTCCGTAAAATATTTTCCGAGAATATCTGACTTTAAATTTTAAAACGAATTTCAATGCACCTGGGATTTGTCATTTACGGTAGTCTAAACACCCTGACCGGCGGTTACATTTATGATCGGATCCTGGTTGAGCATCTGCAAAACCGGGGGCACCGGGTTGATATTATTTCGCTTCCCCTGCGCCATTACGGACGTCATCTGCTGGACAACTGGTCTCCCGCACTCCGGTCCGATCTCGCTGCAGGGCCATATGATATTCTCTTGCAGGATGAACTCAATCACCCGTCTTTATTTCAGGTCAACCGCAGCCTGGGAAAAAAATCGAGTCTTCCCAAGGTTGCCATCGTTCACCAGGTATTGTGCCGTCAGCCGCGCAACGTTTTGCTCAACCGGCTATATCAGGTAATTGAAAAACGGTATCTGGAATCGGTTGACGCTATGATTTTCAACAGCGATACGACCCGCAGAACCGCAGCAACCCTGGTCAACGGCCGGCGCCCATTCATTGTAGCCAGTCCGGCCGGCAATCGACTGGGACAACTACCATCGACGGATCTGATTGGTTCCCGCGCCCGTGAAGACGGACCGCTCCGGTTGATTTATGTCGGCAATGTGCTGCCCCAGAAAGGATTGTTACCACTGATCAAAGGGTTGTCCCATCTTGCTCACGAAATATGGCATCTCACAGTCGTCGGCAGCTTAACGATGGATGCCCGCTATGTCCGGGAAGTAAAACGGCTGATTGCCCAAAGAAAGCTCGGCCGACAGATCGAGATAGCCGGCCCCGAAGATGGCAATGAATTGGCAAACCGATTCCTTCAAAGCCATGTATTCGTCATGCCATATTCCCATGAGGGGTTTGGGATGGCATATTTGGAAGCCATGGCATTTGCCATGCCCGTGGTGGGATCTTCAAACGGTGCGGTTAAGGAATTCGTCAAACCGGGACACAACGGCTTTTTAATCGAAATTGATGATTTTGAATCGGTCAATACATGTATTCACAGCTTGCACCATGACCGCCAACGCCTGCTCGAAATGAGTTGGGCCGCATTCCGGACATATAATGAACGACCGCAGTGGCGGGATACTATGGAATCGATTCACAGGTTTTTAACCGGTCTGGTAGGATCTATAAGGACTCCCTTAGTGCGGAATTGAAAAAGCTTCCCAAAATTCTATGCCAAATCTAATAAAAAAAATCATAAACTAAATCCGGTTACCAAAAAGATCTTAGACGGTGGGTCTGGCTTGACACGAACTTTATGGATTTTTGGGTAACAATTGTCTGTTTGGAATTTAGAGATTCAATTTTATATAGCTGATTAATTTTTTAACATTTTTCAGAAGTACAGGAAAATCGTTGTAATACCTGCCCAAGGTATCCACAATATGGCCATCACTATTTTGGAATACCTTATAACCTCTATCTTTTGCCACCTCCAGGGCTAAACATTTTGCTCTAGTATCCATATTGTTACTATCTACTTCCATTCCATCCAAGTTAGCGTCCTGGAGCCAATCAGGAATGCTCCTGTCATATCGGAAGGGATGAGCCCAGATTACAATCCCACTTAGATCATGAACCCTGGAAACCAGCTCTGAGATATTACGAAATCTCACGTCTGTCCCATAATTCGGTTCAGGTAAAAATACCAGAAAATGATCATCGAGACAGGCATATTCGACTCCCCTGAAAATTATCAAGTCTGTAAATTTGGCTTGAAGCTCACGAAACTCACCTTCAGGCCACCATAAATCATGTTCTGTCAGGGCAATTCCGGTCAAACCGAATGAAATGGCTTTCCGGCACATTTCGTCGGCCGAACTGCGACCACAGGGAGAATAATTACTGGTGTGAACATGTAGGTCGTATAACAACGCCATAATTTAAGATAATTG
>CAVXXE010000057.1:0-58812 GCA_963765595.1 uncultured delta proteobacterium | reverse complement strand
ATCAAACCGAATTTGACCGTCTGAAAAACAGCGCCGAGAACAACGTGCAGGTGAACCGTTTTGCAGCGGATTTTTTGTCCTATCTGGCGGCCGCCGATCTTTCCGTCAGCATGGGAGGATACAATACGACCATGAACATCCTGGCCAGCGGGGTGCCTGCTTTGGTTGGCCGTTTGCCCAGAATCGCGAGCAACGGCTGCGAGCGGGGGCTGGCGATCTGGGTGCGTTAAGGGTGCTGCAAGATGAAGACCTTCACCCCGATCGCCTTGCCGTTATCATGAATCAATGGATTTCCCGATCGACGCGGCCTACCATCAATATCAATCTGAACGGTGCCGCAAATACGGCAAAGTGGATTGAGAATCGGATAAAGAGGCAGCAGAGTTAAACTTAGGGACTTCGCCCCATATGCTCTAACTTATTATTGCGCGGGGGGCTGTGGAAGGTTTACTGAAAAAAAATGAACATCGAACGCCCAACATCGAATATTGAATGGGAAAAATTGAAGAAACAGACTTATGAAGTAGAAGAAAGGCTGTTCGAGTATTCGGTGAGAATCACAAAGTATGTTATTTTAGAAGAAACAGAAGAATTTAAATTACAGAGCGGAGCGACATCATTATTCGATGTTCAACGTTGGACGTTCGATGTTCGGCGTTCATCACTTGAAACAAGTCCGCAAAGCCAAGTCTGCGCCATTCACAGGACAAAAAATTTCCGAGACCCTGACTGATGCAATCATACGTTTCTCCCATTTGGCGTCATTTTCCTTCAGATCTCGTCTCCCGAACCGAACGCTGTATTCAGATTGCCTCGGAACGACTGGAAAACAAAGGTCCCGGCCACATTTTTTTTCGAGCGGACGATGTGGCCGCTCCCGGTGAAAAATTTGCCAGATTGATGGATATTTTCAAACGCCACCGGGTTCCTCTATGTCTGGCCGTGGTCCCGGCATGGCTCACCGGCAGACGCTGGCAATATCTCAAAGGTCGGGGGCAAAGGAATCTTCGCTGTGGTGCTGGCACCAGCACGGCTGGCGCCATGTCAACCATGAAACCGATGGTAAAAAGCAGGAGTTCGGCGTTTCCCGCAGCCGACTCGAATATCAAACGGGATCTCGTGCAGGGTAAACGGCGCCTCGAGGATCTCATGGAGGCGGATTTTTATCCGGTATTCACACCGCCGTGGAATCGCTGCAGCCTCAATACACTTCAATTGCTGGGAGAACTTGGTTATGTGGCGGTATCCCGCTACAGCGGCAGCATGCCGCAGGCGCCAAGGGGATTGCCGGATTTTTCTGCAAACGTTGATCTGCACACCCGTAAGGAACAGAACCCGGCCGTTGGCTGGGAAAATCTGTTGGAAGAGCTTCATCAGGCAATATCATCAAAGTTTTGCGGCATTATGATTCATCATCAGCGGATGAATGCGACGGCATTTGATTTTCTTGAGATGCTTATAAGGATCCTGGTCAAGCGCAGAGAGCTTCAACTGGTTAATTATAAGGGCCTGAACCGTTTAGGCGCTTAGCTGGTTTTTTCTGACAACATGTTGTAAGAAACGCACAGGGTCAAGTGTCGGGTGTCAGCAATTGGTAAAATTCAAATAACAAAACACAAATCCCAAACAATTGGCTTTTGAGCTTATTTGAGATTTGGATATTGAGATTTGGAACTTATTTGCAATTTGGTGCTTGTAATTTGTTATTTCCGGTTTATCCGCATTTAGGCCCTTAGGGGTCCTAAAGTGCCTAAAATTAAGGGGAAGGCTTGACAATAAATTAATTTTGACTTACAATCATCCCATATAAAACATACGGTAAATATGTAATGTTTGGAGGTATAACATGGCACTTGTTAAAAAAACCATTGAGCTGGACCAGGACCAAATTAATCGCATCAAGACTGCTCTAAGAGCAAAATCCGAAAAGGAAGCCATAAATATTGTCCTGAAGCAATTCGATGTGGATATGCAACTTGCTGAAGTTACGCTAAATGATGCCGGAACTTTTGAGTTTGAGGAGATCTAACAAGTGCAGGAAAAAGTTATCTTTGACACAAATATTTATATCGGTATTTTTAATCTGAGTCTCTTCAAAGATGAAATCAATGTGTTGAACAAGGTGATGTTCCTGGCACATCCGGTGCTGCACGAATTATGGATGGGCGCCAGAGGGAAAAAAGAGATACGACATTTGGTTAAGTTTGGAAACCGGTTTGTTAAGTTAGGCCGTTTAGTTCAGCCAACACCAGCCACACAAATTTTAATCGGCCGAACATGTCAAAAACTCCGATTTTCCGGTAAACTTGACCCTAAAAATCCACGTGGTTACAGTGATGTGTGTATTGCGTTGCTGGCTCGACAAATCGGCGCTACCGTAGTTACAAGGGATGTCGGAGATTTCAAGAAAATTAATAAAGTTATTGATTTCCGCTTCCGCAATGTGATCTGATCTTTCTATCATTACTTGCGCTGCTGCAAATATTTAACCATCTTGCTCATGGAAAGCCTTATGCTTCGATTCCTTCGATGCCACTGTCGTCGTTTACTCCGATCAGCAGCTTTCCGCCTTCTGAATTCATAATATTCCCGCCCGGCCGTATCGGCTAAAATCAGGCTCGAAACCATTGCCTGGGATTCCAGCAGGGGCATAAATTTATCGTTTGAATTCGGGATGCACCACCCAACCTTCGAATGACCGGCGGCAGATGTTGGAATCAAGTTCCAAAAGCGGCATCAAAGAGAAAATGATTGCATTGATTTAACTGTTATTGTGTGGGAAAAGAAAGAACTGAAACCATAAAAGTTCAGCCACTAGGCAGGAAGGCACATAAAGGAATATGAAGTTTAAACTTTTTTTTAATACTATAGCCTTTGTGGCTTAGTGCTTTAAGAACAATTTTCTGACAACATGTTGTCAAAAAATTGAGGTTTCAGGTGTCAGTGTTCAGGATCTTGCGGATTGCCTTCCTGACACCCGAAACCTGACACCTACGCCTCGGAATTTCTATAACATATCTAAATTATTCAGCTTTTAACGGAACCGATTTTAAGCCGCCTACATGGAATGTTGGAATTATGGAAAAATGGTCAAAAACGCATAACTTCAGTGTTTTGTTTATCCCATGAACCGTATTATTTTTCAACCAGATGGAACACGAATGTACCCATTATTCCATTTTTCCACTATTCCAATTGTGAGCGAAGCGAACTAAGAGCATTATCAGCGTGCTTGCTGCCCCAAAGGGGCCATTCTTCCCGAGCGAAGTCTCGAAAAAAGCTTAGTGCCTTATTTTACGACAGACAACGGACTTGTCATATGAAAATCATTTTTTACTGCCAGTACGTTTGGGGAATGGGTCATTTCATTCGCAGCCTGGAGTTTACCAGGGCGTTGTCGGATCATGATGTGACGCTGATTGCCGGCGGTCAGGAAGTTGAAGTGGATCTGCCGGAACATGTTCGGCTCCTGCGGCTTCCGGTACTGTACATGGATGAAAAATTTACCAGGCTGATTCCAGGTATTCCCGGCCAGAGCGTTGAACAGATCCAGCATGAACGAAAAAAAACTATTTATTCGCTGATGGAACATCTTCAGCCGGATCTTTTTATCGTCGAGCTTTATCCCTTTGGGCGGTCCATGTTCGGTTTTGAACTGGAGCCCTTGCTGGAAGATATTCGTGAACGGCAGATTTGGAGCATGTCAAAACCGTATGCAGCCTGCGGGATATTTTGGTGGAAAAAAAAGATCCTTTAGCATACGAAGAAAGGGTTTTGCAGAAACTAAACCGGCACTTTGATGCCTTGCTGATTCATTCCGATCCCGGTTTGCTGCGTCTGGAGGAAACCTTCACCCGGGTGGGGGACATCAAGATCCCTGTGGTCTACACGGGGTTTATCACCCAGCAGACAGATCCCGCCAACGGTAGAAGCCTGCGCAGGGAACTGGCAATTTCTTGCGGGCAAAAATTTATCGTGGCCAGCGCGGGCGGCGGCCGCTCAGGCTACAAGCTTTTAACATCTGTTATAGATGCCTGCGAATTACTTCGTGATAGGCTGCCGGTTCGGCTTGAAGTCTTTACCGGACCGTTTATGGAAAATGAAGAGTTTGAAAAACTATCCGCCCGCACCTCTGCAGGCTTTCGCATCCGGCGATATACAAAGCGCTTCCTGGATTACCTGTATGCCGCCGATCTGTCGGTGAGCCTGGCCGGGTACAACACCTGCATGAACTTGCTGGTTACCCAGGTTCCCGCCCTGGTTTATCCCTACGCGCGCCAGCGGGAGCAACCCATGCGGGTCAATAAATTTAAAAATATGCTGCCGATGAAGAGTATTGGATGAAGAAGATGTTCAACCCGACCGTTTAAGTGATCACATTGTCCAAATGCTTGATCAAAAAAGAACTTTAAAAACTTTGCCAATCGACATGAATGGTGCGGCCAATTCCGCCAACTTCCTGAGTCGGTGGGTAAATGAAAGGATCGATCGATTATGACTGAAAGCCACCGGGAGACGAGTTCCCAACTTCATAGACCTGTTCGCAGCGGCGATAGGAGGGGAAGAATTCTTCCAATGATCATCCTGGTTTTTGTTACGGTGGCCGTCTTCCGGCCGGTGATCGGCCACCAGTTTCTGGCATATGACGACTCCGTCAATGTCTATAAAAATCCGTATTTTCAGGCGCGATCACTGGATAATCTGCTGCACTTCTGGCGTTACCCCTATGAAGGGCTGTATACGCCGTTGACCTACACGCTCTGGGCAGTGACAGCATGGGCGCCTGCGCTGCTGACAGCAAACCCCTCCGCGGCGGTGGCTCCCGATCCCCGGCTCTTTCACAGCCTCAATCTGTTACTCCACCTGCTGAGCGTTCTGATTGTATGGCGGATCTTAGGCCTGCTCTTGCGTCGCACGGGGCTGACAGGGACAAGGACGGCTGTTGACGGCACCTCATTGCCCTTGGAATGGGCGGCCTGTGGCGGCGCCCTGCTGTTTGCCATACACCCCCTCCAAGTTGAGCCCGTCGCCTGGGTCGCAGGTCTTAAGGATGCGCTGTTCGGGCTGCTATCCCTTGTGGCCGTGTGGCATTACCTGAGGTATGTCGATGCAAAAATGCAGCCGGGCACGAGCCGGCCGTCGCGCGCCCGGCTGCATTACGGGCTGGCTACAGGGGCATTTGTCCTGGCGCTTTTAGCAAAGCCGACAGCCGTGGTTCTTCCGGTGATCGTTTGGCTGCTGGTAGCGTGGGGCTTGGGACGCCCCTGGCGTCAGCAAATAGCCGGTCTGTCGGTATGGGTCATAATTGCTGTGGCATGGGGTCTTCTGACCCGCTGGGTGCAACCCGGGACCTCTCTTGATTTTGAGCCACCTTTGTGGGCGCGTCCGCTGATTGCGGGCGATGCCGTCTTATTTTATCTTTACAAGCTGGTTCTTCCGCTACGGTTCGGCCCGGATTACGGACGATCTCCGCAAGTTGTGCTGGAGCACGGTTGGTTGTTTCTTACCGGTTTGGTACCGTTTGCCCTGGCCGGGTGGCTGTGGTTGAAGCGTGAGAAACTGCCATGGCTTGTGACGGCGGCCGGCGTGTTTGTGGCCGGCCTGCTTCCGGTTTCAGGGCTGATCACATTCGATTTTCAGCGCTATTCGACGGTTGCAGACCGGTATGTTTACCTGGCTATGTTAGGTCCCGCGCTTGCCCTGGCCTGGGGGTTGACCCGGCCTAAGAAAAAAATTGCAGCCATCTGCGGCGCTATCGTATTGGGACTTTTTCTACTTCGCAGTGCCTGGCAGATTCCGTACTGGCATGACACGCTAACATTTTTTGAACACGCGCTGCAAGTCAACTCCAATAGCCATCTGGCCCACAATAATCTGGGTTTTGCTCTGGCCAAACAGGGAAAGGATGTTGAAGCGATACGCCATTATAAAGAGGCATTGCGCCTCGAACCCGAGTCGTCCCTAACGCATTTAAACCTTGGCAATGCCATGGCACGTCAGGGCAAGCTCGATGAGGCTATCCACTACTATACCGAAGCCCTGCGGATAGTGCCCGTTTATGCGCGAGCCCATACCAATCTGGGACTCGCGCTGGCCAGACAAGGTCGGTATGATGAGTCGATAGAACACCATACAGAAGCGCTGCGCATCGAACCTGGGTTTGCCGAGGCGCACAATAATTTAGCAAATGTGTTGGCCCATCAGGGTAGATTTGAAGAGGCCACACAGCATTATACCGAAGCTTTACGGCTGAACCCGGGCTATGCCAAAGCGCATACTAATTTTGGAATTGCATTCGCGGCTCAAAAACGGTTTGACGAGGCACAGCACCACTTTGCCGAAGCGCTTCGGCTGGAGCCGAACTCAGCCCAGGCGCATGCCCTTCTGGCCGACTTACTATTGCAACTGGGGAAGGTCCAGGAAGCGGAACCTTATTATACAGAGGCAATACGGCTAAATCCGCGTTTTAAGAATGCCCATTTACGATTGAGCGTTATTCTGGCTTCACAAGGCGAGTTCGACCGGGCCAAGCATCATGTGTCCGAGGTACTGCGTCTAGATCCTGATCATAAAGCAGCGCACCAGATCCTGGAGCGTATCGAATACCTGGATAGTACTTCAGGCGAGCAGTAAACCCAAAGGTTCAGGCTCCCAAAATATCCGGGTTCAAAACCGGTAGCTTTAAACCCATCATTCCCTCCGGGGCGCAGGCGCTAACCTCCGGGCCGGAGGCCAATTGGGGTGAAGCCTAATTAGCGCTGACTTGTTTTGGAAGCATTCGCAGGTTACAATTATGCCGTACAGGGTTTTTTCAGCGAACCCTCCACAGTCCCCCACCGTAATAATAAGTTAGCACTTATGAGGCTTCGCCCCACACTTGCCTCAAATCCTCCGACTTCAAGGATAAATGTGTAAAGTCCTCACTAAAGTTGTGAAAAAAATTACACAGCTCTGCTCTATGGGCTATTCTTTCCTGACGGTTAATAATTTCAGCAGTCAAAATTTAGCAATATTAACAAACCATTGATTCAGAGATAATAAAATTACCATTCCCGGGTTGCAGGTTGGTACCTTTTTTGCTCTTGCTCTTCTGATTTATAGGAAAAGTAAAGGTTCAGCCACTAGGACACGAAGACACTAAAAAAATGCTTTCAGGTGTCGGGTCTCAGGTGTCAGGAAGAGGGGCTGCTAAAGACTGACACCTGCTAAATTCGCTTTGAGGTATCCTGAAATCAGGACTTTTTATAGCAAAATGATTAACATCCTAAATCCTTAGCTACCACGCTTTTTGGCGAATTAGGTAATTTAGGCATTGGTAATTTAAGATTCAGCTTTGACAAATGATCCTGACACCCGACACCTGAGCTGATGAAGATCATTCACAACGTGGCTTTAATTTTCATCCGGTCTTTATTCCGTTAAACCAACTTCTCGGAGCAATTTTGGATTGTGGATTGTGGATTTCGGATTTGTTGTATCGCTGCGCTCTATCTGTTTTTATTAAATTGACAGAATACCTTAAATCCAAAACCTAAAATCCCAAATCGCAAATTTATGAGGAATAAAAGTGGGATTAATTGTCAAAAGAAACATTGCGATAGAACGCATGATTTTCACCATCCCACCCGACACCTGACACCTGAAACCGATATTGTCTACTTATCGACTCATTTGATTGGATAGGATACCTTACCTTAATTCGTTCCGCCGCAGGCGGATCATTCGAAAATCGTCAATATTTAATGGGGAGTTCTTTCATGACAGTTATTTCTTCGATATCCGATAAACCGATGAAAAAAGATGCCAGCTGCATCAATATCCGCACCTGCGAGCATTACATCAAAAGCGTATTGTCGCAGGTGCCGTATCATAAGCTGTTTAACGAAATTATCGGGAATCGGAAATTTTTTGTCACCGATGAAGATACCGGTAGATTCATATCGGTTACTCATGATTATTTGCTGGAGCCTGGTAACTGGATTTCAAATGATCTGCTGAATAGAGTGTATCAGAACACCATTTCAATTTTAGACGATCCGGATGCCATTTACAAAGCTGGAAGAAATATCTTTAAAACCGCTGTGGGAACCCAGGTTTTTTTATTGCGTCTGGCCGGCGTTCAAACCATCATCAACCGACTTCCCAAAGAGAATGCCAAATTTAACGCCAACCGCTCAATAGAAATTATAGAAAATCAAAATGGTTATGCTGTGGTGAGAATTTACTGGAATGATGATCTATCCATCACCAAGCTATTTTGTGATATGAACAGAGGGGTTTACGAGGGTCTGGGAAAACTCTCGGGCAATCCAGCCACAGTTGGAGAGAAAATGTGCCGGTTCAGCGGCGATGCTTTTTGTGAATATCACATCAAGTGGAAGGCCAAGCCTAGTTATTTACGGTTTATGGATCTTTTTCGCGTCCGACTGTCACGAGAAATTATCGATGAACTTGAACGCCGGATTGAAGAGGTCAACACCATTCGCCTGAGACAGGAAAGGATCATAGAGCTCAGAACCAGAGATCTTCAGGAGCAGAAACGAAAGGTTGTCAAGGCTCACAGTTTCCTGGCAAGATATGTACCGCCCCAGTTGGCCAAGAAAATACTGGCCGGAGATGTTGCCCCGGTTCGTGATCATCACCGCAGGAAATTGGTGCTGTTTTTTTCCGACATTAAAGATTTTACCAGAACCACAGATGCACTGGAACCCGAAGATATGGGAGAATTGTTAAACGAATATTTTTCCTGCATGAATGACATCATTCAAGAATATGAAGGGACCCTTGCTAACATTACCGGTGATGCGCTGTTTGTTTTTTTCGGCGCACCGGACAGAACCGACGACAGAGATCATGCCTTACGATGTGTGCGGATGGCCATGGGGATGCAGCAAAAAATGCAGGAGCTGCAAAAAAAGTGGTTCAGTGAAGGCATTGAATATCCTTTGCAAATAAGATGCGGCATCAGTACGGGTATGGCTACGGTGGGCAGCTTTGGCTCCGGGCAAAGAAGCGAATACAGCGCCATGGGCATGCAGGTCAACCTTGCTTCCAGACTGGAATCGGCCTGCAAGGCGGGAGGAATACTCATCAGTCATTCCACCTGGGCACTGATAAATGATAAAATTGACTGCCGGTCAAAAGAAGCCATAGTAGCGAAGGGATTTTCACGGCCGGTCAGGGCCTATGAAGTCAACCTGGGAATAGAAAACGGGAGATGATACAACCTCAGGCGCTTTTGCAAAGCCGTGTCGTCTAAACAGATATTTATTTGGAACTTGGAAGTTTGATATTGTTTGAAAATTGAGTATTGTAATTTGGGATTTTAGAGCAATCGTTTTTTGCCGGCCCATACCTCCGATAAAACAAGTATACCCTAAATCCAAAGGCGACCTCAGACACCCCAATATATAGTATCTGGCATTCCCTATTTCGAGTTGCCCCCCTTGTTAACTGGCTCAATTCATAAGCCACCGGCTATGTCGGTGATAATTTGAAAAGTTCTACCGTTACCGCGAGGACATACTTGATGGGGGCAAATCTGATCGATGCCGGTGGCTTATGAATTGAGATAAAAAAATTTTTTAAAAATCAGCGGCCACCAGCAGAGATGGCCCCGGCCCCTTCCAGGGGCCATCCTCACACCCTCAGCTCTGCTGGTGGTCGCTGATTTGCATCAACAACCATCCTCGCTTCGTATTTCCTGTCAGAAGCCCCAAAAATGTCCTATCTGAAACTGTTATAAAGAAATTAGACTTTTGTGATACTTTGGTGACTTTTCATAAGTATTATAGATCCAAGAGTAAAAATGATTGAAGTTAAAATTACCAACTTGTCAGCAAAAGTTGTGCTGACGCCACCCATTGTAGCAGCGTCAAAAGATTGGATTACAGTTTTTCAGCTTACCGAACCAGCAAGCTTGGCACTTGAAATGCTTGCTGAAGGCGGAAGTACAGATGCACTGGCAATGATGTTCGAAGAGCATAATGCCTCTGTTACTCAAGCAGGTCCTACCGAGGCTATTCTCCCCGGTCAAACATTAACATTGTATGTTTATGGCAAAAGGAATTCCCGAATCAGCTTAGCTTCCATGATACTTCCTACCAATGATGGCTTTGTGGCCATGAATAGTAAAAGGGTTAAGCCCGACGGAACAACAACAACCTACTTGTCAGCCTATGATGCCGGCACTGAAATGAATGACGAAGATTGCGATAACATCCCTGGCCCTTTGAGCTGTGGCGGAGGAGAGGGCTTTAACATGGACGATATTGGTGAAGGATTTGTTTATCCGCATCCAGGAACGCATGGGGAAAATGGAATCTCTGTCGAGGAGTTCAGTTGGGCAGACCCTGTTGCAATGGTGACAACAAGAATTGTCAAATGATGGGGAAATTTTAGGGATACCATAAAAAATTACTGAGCGTTTTACAGCGCAACATCTGACTTCTAATTTGCCCAGGAGGCAGGGTCAAAAAAATTGGCCCTGCCTTTATCGAATGAGGGGATTCAGTTGGTTCTTTTTTGGCTTTGCCTGTCTGGGTTATTGGGAAACGTTGCCGTTTTCAGGCTTCAAACAACATTTGTGGGGTGGTCGAAGTTATCAATAGAAATTAGCAGATTCGTGGTAATTGTTCTCCTGCCAACATATCCAATATTCGGTTCCCCCCGATCCGTGTCTCCATAAAAACTTTTCCGGTATGATCAGCGATCACTTCTCCGATCACTGCCGCGTCTTTACCGTAGGGATTGGCCCGAATTGCAGACAGAACCGCAGCGGCATCTTCTTGGGCCACAAAAGACAGCAATTTGCCTTCGTTGGCCAGGTACAGGGGATCGAAACCCAGCAGTTCACAGGCCGCCACGACCTCTTTTTTCAAATGGGATCCACCGTGTAGGAGTCAGTAGAAAATGCCATCCGATTTCCGTTAAGTTCAAATATGGCGCCGTCATTCAACTCGGCCAGAATGGGATTATCAAAAACCGGCAACAGCATTTCGGTAGTTAAGCGATGCGAGATTTTGCCGCCGCTGCCGTGATCTAGTAGTATTTTGTCAGATTTCATGTAAGTTATCCGTTCTTGTTTCTGAATTCACATATGGTATTTATAATAGGCCGCGCAGGTCCCCTCGGTGGATACCATACAAGGCCCCACCGGATCGGTGGGCGTACAGACTTTTTGGTATAATTGACAATCCGGCGGAATCTTTTTGCCGGTCAGAATTTCCCCACAGGCGCAGCCTTTCAGAATTTGCGGTTCCGGAACTCGAATATCAAACTGTTTGACGGCATCATGGCCGGCGAATTCATCTCTTATTTTCAATCCACTCAGCGGGATCATTCCAATCCCCCGCCAGCAGGCATCGACCGGTTCAAAAATATCCTGCAGTATTTTCTGCGCCTTTGGGTTTCCTGCTTCGGTAACGGCCCTGGGATAGGCATTGTCAAGGGCTGGAGTTTCGGTCTCGATCATCTCCACCAGCTTGCTGACGGCCTGTAGAATATCCGCCGGTTCAAAGCCCGCCGCCACACAGGGAATCCGATACTTGTTGAAAAAGGGCCGGTAGGCATTCAGACCGATGATGACCGACACGTGTCCGGGCAGGATGAAGCCGTCAATCTGAACATCATCAAGGCTCATCAATACATCCAGGGCCGGGGGAACCAGCTTGTGAGCAGATATGACCGAGTAATTATCTACTTTCATCTGCGCGGCCTGCATGATGGACGCCGCAATGGTCGGGGCTGTGGTTTCAAAGCCCACCCCCAGAAACACCACCTTTTTATCAGGGTTTTTTTGCGCGACCGCCAACGCATCAAAAGTCGAATAAACCACCCGGATATCATGGCCTTCAGCGCTTTCTTGCTGCAATGAAGAATTGCTGCCGGGCACCCGCAGCAGGTCACCAAATGTTGTGACGATCACGTCATCCAAACGGGCCAATTCAATAAAGGCATCAATTTCGCGCTGGTCTGTAACACACACCGGACACCCCGGGCCCGACAGCAGGGATATCGTTTTGGGCAACAAGGAGCGGATCCCGCTGCGAAAAATCGAGACCGTATGGGTTCCACAAACCTCCATCAGACGAATCGGTCGCCGGCTGGTGGCTTTAATTTTATTGATTAGTTTTTGGGCTATTTCCGCGTCACGGTATTCTTCAATGTGTTTTAAGGTCATAAATGGAATCCCGATTTTTAATTTTTGGCCACAGCCGCCGCTACCACCGCCTGTCCCAAGGCAATCCCGCCATCGTTGGTCGGTACCTGCTGATGGGTAAATACGTCAAATTGATTGTCTTGCAGCACCCGAATCATGCCGCTCAGCAGGGTGGCGTTCTGAAAACAACCGCCGCTGAGAACCACGCGGTTCAGACCGCTTTCTTTGCGGATGACATCACACAGATCGGAAAACAGGCAGATCAAGGTTCGGTGAAATTTGGCGCCAATTTCTGATAACGGTATCCTGTTTTGAATATCCGCAACCACGCCGCGAATGATGGGTGCCGCTGGAACCTGAAAAGTGTTATCCTGCTCCCATTCATAATCATAGAGGGATTCAGTCGATTTCCCCGCCAGCATTTCCAGTTCCATGGCTGCCTGACCTTCAAAATCAACCCGGCTGCGAATCCCGCAGATGGCCGCGACACCATCAAACAAGCGCCCCAGACTGGAGGTCAGCGGGGAATTGATCCCTTTGGTAATCATTTCACTGATGACCGTGAGGCGTTCGCTTTCGAGGTCCCGCAAGAAGGGCAGATCAAGACTGTAAAAGTCAGCCCCATAGGCATCCTGAAGATAGCTGATTGCCATTCGCCAGGGTTCTTTGATGGCAGCGGCGCTCCCCGGCATGGCAATATAGGCGAGATGACCGGCGCGCGTAAAATCATGCGCTTCGGTAATCAGAATTTCGCCGCCCCAGAGTGCGCCGTCGGTGCCATAACCCGTGCCGTCAAAGGCAAGGCCAATCACTGCGCCTTCCATTTTGTGCTCGGCCATGCAGCTGACGATGTGGGCGTGATGATGCTGAACCTGAATATTGGGGATGGTCGCCTGGGCTTGAGCGAATTGGGTACTCAAATAATCCGGATGCATGTCGCAGGCCATAATTTCAGGATGGATGCCGAGAATCCGTTTGAGATGGTCAACTGTCAATTTGAAAAAATCATAAGTTGCGATGTTTTCCAGGTCCCCGATATGCTGGCTCAAAAAGGCTTTATCCTGTTTGGTGACACAAATCGTATTTTTAAGCTCGGCGCCGCAGGCCAAAATCGGAGGCACCTCGTTTTTTAAAAAAACCGGGATCGGCACAAACCCCCTTGAACGTCGAATACATCGCTCGGCGCCGGCAATGTGCCTGACAATCGAGTCATCGCTGCGCAGATAAATATCGCGATCGTGAATTAAAAAATAATCTGCAATCGCAGCCAGTCTCTTAAACGCATCATCGTTATCGATCGCGATCGGCTCCTCGCTCATGTTGCCGCTGGTCATCACCAGGGCAGTAAAATCGTGTTTCAACAGCAGATAATGCAGCGGGGTGTAGGGCAGCATGACCCCAAAATAGTTATTGCGCGGGGCAACTTGATCGGAAATCAAGTTAGGTGTCTTTTTGCTCAGGAGCACAATCGGCCGCCGGATGGAGGCCAGCAGTTGTTCCTCTTCATTGTTGACGGCCGCATAGCGGCCAATGGTCGCAAGGTCGGCGGACATGACGGCAAAGGGTTTTTCCTCGCGGACTTTACGCCGGCGCAACCGCAGTACCGCATCGGTATTGGTGGCATCGGCCGCCAGATGATAACCGCCAAGGCCCTTGATGGCCAGAATGTTACCCTGGTTCAGGAGTTCGACGGCTTTAGCGATAGGATCCTTTTTGCCGATCTCGTTTTTGCGGTTGTCGAAAAGACCCACATGGGGTCCGCAATCATCGCAGGCATTGGGCTGGGCATGAAAACGCCGATTGGTGGGATCATCATACTCGGCCTGGCATGCCGGGCACATTTTAAAATATCGCATGGAAGTTTTGGGCCGATCATAGGGAATATCATCAATGATCGTGTAACGGGGCCCGCAGTTGGTGCAATTTATAAACGCATAACGATAGCGCCGGTCGTCGGGATCCAGCAGTTCAGCCAGGCAATCCTGACAAACCGAGACATCCGGTGAGATCAGGGTGGACATTTCGGATTCGCCCTGGCTTTTCACAATCGCAAAATCAGGGTGATGTTTAACGGTTCCCGTTTGACTGGAAATATCGACAACGTATGCCAGCGGCGGGGCTTTTGCAGCTAAATCCGCCTCAAAAGAAGTTACGTGTTCGGCAAGACCCTCAACGTGGATGGAAACACCAGCGGAGGTGTTGGCGACCTCTCCTTTCAGTCCATATTTTTGGGCGAGCTGAAAAACAAAAGGTCTAAAACCGACGCCTTGAACAATCCCGTTAACTTTTAACCGTTTGGCGACACACTTATTTGAAAATGAGTCAGGTATTTGATTCACCACCTTCGACCAGGGCCGCCGCTTCTTTTAGAAACTGTATGGTCTCCAGAGCCGTGGCTTCATCTATTTTATGGATGGCAAAACCGGCATGCACAATGACATAATCACCCACCGCAGCATCTTCCAACAGCAAAAGGTTGGCCTGCCGTTGAACGCCGTCCACGTCAATGGTTGCCATGTCGTTATCAACGATAAATTATTTTGGAGGGGATTGCAAGACACATTGCCCGATGTTCCTTTCTTGTAGGTTGCCGCCGATTTTGGACCAGTCCTTATATGTTTAATCAAACTTAGAAATCCTGGTCTTTTGGGCCTGAATTCTTTGCCTGAAAAACTTCTTCCGCAGCGGTTTCGCCCTCGCAATTTCCAATTTATCACGATCTCTCCAGATTTTTTTTATTTTTTTCAATTTGTTGGTATGCGCGAGCAGAACAACCTCCACCACAAAGCTGGCTGTGGTAAACAAGATCCTTGCCAATGGTCAGTCGGTCAAGTGGTCACCAAAACCAATAGATTCGATAAAACAGAGATTAAAAAAAATTAAAAATCAGCGACCACCAGCAGAGGTGGCCCCGGCCCTTCCAGGGGCCACCTCTGCTGGTGGTCGCTGATTTCCGGCATCTATGCAAGCCTTTCTCGATCTCCCGCCAAAGGTTTTTGGGTTAACCGGATAATGATTGTTGAAAATTTGGTTTGGAATTGATATCCAAAGGTTGAATGTATCATCCATCTAAATCAGCGGCCACCAGCAGAGGTGGCCCCGGCCCCTTCCAGGGGCCATCCTCATACCCCCAGCTGGTGGTCGCTGATAGAGAGTGGTCAAGGTTCTGTGACGCCTGCCTTGCCTTTAATCCAGAACTGAAATTTGCCAATGGGCCCGGACATTCTCCGGAAGGATTTGGTTACTGAGGCTTTAGCATGCAGGGTTCGTTGCAAACGATTATTGAAACGGTGCGCAACTACAAAGGGTTGCTGCGCAAACGCCCCATAAAAGAAATCCAGGAAAAGCTGGGGATAACCGCTCAATATGGCAATCAGCTGCCCAATTACGGGGAAGACACGGCCGTTATTCCGTGGCGGGATGGTTATTTACTGCTGGCCGCCGATGGTATGATGACGGGACTTTTGGTGAACGAGCCCTATGCGGCCGGGAAAGCATCCGTAATGGTAACGGTCAATGATATTTACGCCATGGGAGGCAAACCCATCGGCATGGTCAATGTCATGGCCAGTGGCGATGACGAACAGCGGGCCAAGATCGTTGAGGGTATCGCCAAGGGGTGCCATAAACTGAAGGTACCCATGCTCGGGGGGCATCTCCACCCGGATGCCGCTGTCGACCACCCTTCTTTGAGTGTCGCGATTTTAGGGCACGCCCAAAATCTCTTGCGCAGTCATCTGGCCCAAGCGGGTGATGAGCTCGTTTTGGCCGTGGATTTAAGCGGACAGGCCGGTTGCCACAGCGTTCAGAGCTGGGATGCCAATTCAGGCAAAACCGCCGATGAGTTGCTATATCGTTTAGCGGCCCTGCCGGTGATCGCAGATCGCAAGCTTTGTCAAGCAGCCAAGGATATCTCCAATGCCGGGATATTGGGCACGACTTCCATCATGCTGGAAAATTCGGGTCAAGGGGGACTCATTGATTTAACGAGCATACCCTGTCCGGATGGATTGGCCTTAAAAGACTGGCTGTTGTGTTTCCAGAGTTTCGGTTTTATTCTGTCGGTAAACCCACGGCATACACCGGCGGTTATGGATGTCTTCGCGGAGCGCCATATTATCGCGGCGGTCATCGGCAAGGTTATTGAGGAACCTGTGGTTCGAGTGAAAGCCGACACTGAATCCGGCGTGTTGTTCGATTTTAACCATGAGGTCATAACCGGCATTACCTGCCCACGCACCGAATGAAGCCCAAAGCGGTATAGGCCCTTAGCGAGCCTTTTTTGACAACATGTTGTAAGTTACGGCTTGAGATTTCAGGTTATAGTAAATTAATAACCCGCCAAACGTTAAAGGAGATGTCGACATGAAGATACAGGCAAATGACATTCAAATCAATTATGAACTATCCGGCCGGGATGGTGCCCCGGTGGTGATGCTCAGTCATTCTCTGGCCAGCAGCCTGGTAATGTGGAATCCCCAACTGGATTCGCTGGAATCCAAATTTAAAGTGTTGCGGTTTGATACCCGCGGTCACGGAGACAGCGATGCGCCGGAGGGAAAGTACACCCTGGAGCTGCTGGCGGCAGATGCCGTCGCCTTGATGGATGCTCTGGCGATCGATGCGGTGCACTTTGTAGGGCTGTCTATGGGCGGCATGATCGGCCAGAACCTTGCCCTGGACCATGGGAATCGCCTGAAGAGTCTTACTTTGTGCGATACGGCAGCCATTATGCCCGACGAGGCCCAGCCCATATGGCAACAGCGCATTGCCGCGGCCCGGGAAAAAGGCCTGCAGGATCAGGTCGCCGAAACCCTGGAACGCTGGTTTACACCGGAATATCTCTCACAGAATTCACCCCGGGTGGAGCTGATTCGTCGGCAGATTCTGGCAACCCCGGTGGCCGGTTATATCGGCTGCAGCGAGGCCATCCGCGATCTTGACAACTTAAAGCGGCTTTCCGAGATCAACCTTCCCACCTTGATCATGGTCGGCGAGGAGGATCCCGGAACACCGGTGGCCGCTTCTGAAGCCATGCAGGAGCGGATTGAGGGTTCTGAACTGGTGGTGCTGCCCGCCGCCAGGCATCTGTCCAATATCGAACAGTCCGGGGCCTTTAATGAGGCGCTGATGGGTTTTTTGCTGAAATATTGATTGGGATGATTTGACAAACCAGGATCTTTATTATCCGGCGGCTTTTTTTGTAGGAGTCCTGACATCGATGATCATCTTAAAGAAAGGGGGAACACATGAAAATCCTCAAAACCATGCGGGATCCGAAGTTGATGAAAGCAAAGTAAGGGTAATCGTTAATGGCTGAATTTAAATTTTCCAACATCGAGCGCGAGATGGAAGTTTACGGATATGACTCGGTGGTTAAGAGCCATTGCCGAATGTGCCATGGCGGTTGCGGCGTTCTGGTCTATACCAAAAACGGCAAAGTGGCCAAAATCGCCGGCGATCCGGACTGCCCCATCAACCATGGCACGCTTTGCAGCAAAGGACTTGCCTCCACCCAGCTGGTCTATCACCCGGATCGGTTGACCTACCCGGTACGCAGAATCGGGCCCAAGGGCAGCGGTAAATGGGAGCGAATTTCCTGGGATGCAGCCCTGGATGCCATCGCCGGGCGGATTTCGGATTATAAGGACCGATTCGGCGCAGAATCCATTGTGATGGGATACGGCACCGGTCGGGAAAACGAAGCGGTGATTTACCGCTTTGCCAATCTGCTGGGCACTCCCAATGTGTTGACCGCCGGGCATTTTTGCTATGGCCCCCGAATTGCCACCAGTATCATCACCTGCGGGACAAATCCTATTGTCGATTACGAGAATCACCCCAAGTGCATTATGGTGTGGGGCAACAATCTGGTGATCAGCAATCCGGATTGCTATAAAGGAGAGCCTTTTTCCGCCAGCCTGGATGCCGGCGCAAAGCTGATTGCCGTTGATCCGCGACTCACCCGCATCGCCGCCCGGGCCGACGTCTGGCTGCAGCTCAGACCCGGTACCGATACGGCCCTGGCCCTGGGCATGCTCAATGTGATAGTGAATGAAGAACTTTATGACAGGGAATTTGTCGCCAATCATGTTTACGGCTGGGAGCCGTTTGTCAAACGGGTCAATGAATATCCGCTGGAAAAAGTAGCCGAAATCACCTGGGTGTCCAAAGATAAAATCAGGCAAGCCGCGCGGCTGTTCGCCACCACCAAACCGGCCGCCATCCAGTGGGGGGTGGCCATCGAGCAGCAGGTGACCTGCGCGGACAACAATCGCGCCCTGATGGCCCTGATGGGCATAACCGGGAACATCGACGTGCCCGGTGGACAGGTTCTGTTTAGTCCTCCCAAAATCAGAAATGTGGGACAGTTCGGTGCCCACAAAAGCCTGCCCTATGAACAGGCCCAAAAGCGTCTGGGTGGGGAGCGTTTTCGGCTGGCCGGAAATTTTGCGATTATCAATCCCAAGTGCGTCTGGGATGCGATTTTAGAGGAAAAACCCTATCCGGTGAAAATGCTTTTTTTCATTAGTTCCAATCCGGTCTTAACCCGTGCCAATGCCAAAGAGGTCTACCGCGCCCTGGAAAAGGTGGAATTTATGGCGGTGGCTGACTTTTTCCTGACGCCGACGGCCGAGCTTGCGGATATCGTGTTGCCCGCAGCCACCTGGCTGGAGATGGACTACATCGGAGATTTCTGGAAACGGCACGGCTACCTTCTACCGCGACGAAAGGTCGTGCAGATCGGTGAATGCCGTTCCGATCATGAAATGCTCAACGACCTCGGTCGCAGGGTAGGGCAGGCCGAGCACTGGTGGGATGATTTTGAGGGCGGTCTCGATTATATTTTAGAACCCGCAGGGATCAAATGGCAGGATTTTAAGAAAATGGATTACATCCGCGGACCCGTCAATTACCGCAAGTATCAGGATAGAGGATTTTCGACGCCCACCAAGAAGTTTGAGCTTTACTCAACCTTGCTCGAAAATTGGGGATACGATCCGTTGCCCAAATTCCGCGAACCCCCCGAAAGTCCTGTCAGTATGCCGGAACGGCACGAACAGTTTCCTTATATTTTGATCACCGGTGCCCGTTCGCCCGGCTTTTTTCACACGGAAAACCGCCAGGTACCCTGGCTGAGGGAACTTCACAAAGATCCGGTGGTGGAGATCCATCCGCAAACGGCTGAAAAAGAAGGGATCAAAGAGGGTCAATGGGTCATTATCGAGTCTGTCCGGGGAAAAGTCCGGCAGCGCGCTAAAATATTTGGCGGTATCCACCCGAAGGTTGTGGGCGCCCAGCATGCCTGGTGGTTTCCGGAAAACAAGGACCCCGGGCATGGCTGGGATGAATCCAATATCAATATTTTAACCGATAATGCCTATGATGCCTGTGATCCGGCAATGGGGGCCACCAGTGTTCGAACGCTTTTATGTAATATTTATCCGGAGAGTAGCCGCCAATCCAAGTACTAAAAATGTCGTATTGGATATCAAAGTTTATTTGAGCATTAAGCTGCGAAAATTCCAAGCATCAAATAACAAATAACAAAAAAACTCAAATTTCCAATTGAATATTTATGTAATTCTATCGATTTAAATAGAAAAGACAGAGCGAAGCGATACCACAAATCTTCAATCTTCAGTCTTCAATCTTCAATTCCGGCTTGTCCGGGTTGGGATTTATAAGGACGAGTCTATGATTAAATTTAACCTGACGATCGACAACCATTTGTGCTGGGGCTGTAAAACCTGTGAAGTGGCCTGCAAGCAGGAAAACCGGGCTACGGAAGGTGTCAAATTAATTGCCGTTCAGGAAAATGGACCCATTGCGGTTAACGGCAAACTGGATTTTGCCTTTCAGGTCGACGTGTGCCGGCATTGCGATGATCCCCCGTGTGCCGAGGCCTGCCCGGAAGAAGCCATCTGCAAAAGAGAAGACGGCCTTGTTATCATGGATTATAACGTGTGCACCGGCTGTCAGGCCTGTGTCGCAGCATGCCCCTACGATGTCATTGGCTTTGACGAGGATAAAACCGTCGCGCAAAAGTGTAACCTCTGCCATCAGCGGGTGGACCGAGGGCTAATTCCCGCCTGTGCCGACAATATCTGTCCGGCCCACTGCATCCATTTTGGAACTTCAGGGGTGTAATTCACAGCTGTTGATTAACGGTAATTGTTCATTCCTTATAGCCGGAATTCGAAGATCAGGTTTCAGGTCTCAGAATTTAGCACCAGAATGCCTGACACCCGACACCTCATATGAAACTACATTTCAAAAGTTGGAGTTGGTTCTATCCTAGGCCACTTTGTATTTTGTAGGTTGGGTTGAGCCCATTTCAGGCTTTGTTGGGTTTCGTTGCACTCAACCCAACCTACATTTTGCCGGCGTTATTGCGAAATACGAAACCCAACAACGGCCAATTTCGGAATCGAGCCCCAAAAGTTTCTATTTCGATTAGACTGGCCGCCCTCCTGAGGCCGGTAAATTTTCCAGGCCAGCGGCTGGGCTGAACACTGACACCTGGAAGTTCAGCCAAATATACCTACGGCCTTGGTTTAGACTCGATCTTCAGGAATCAATCCTCCTCAACCGGATCGACGTGAACAATGACTCTGTCGAGCTCATCCATTTCTGCTGCAAGACAGTGTTCCACTGTTTTGGCAATGCGGTGTCCTTCAACAACCGTCAATTGGCCATCTACGACAATGTGAATTTCTGCCTGGTAAAACCCTCCTGAAGTCCTAACTCTGAGATCATGAGCATCCATCACACCCTCTACCGTCCGTGAAAGCTGCATAAGCTTTTCGATAATTTCAGGCCGAGGGGCCGTGTCGGTAAATTCACGCAGCGTTTTCCTGAGAATATCAATACCGACTTTGATGATAAAAAACGATACTATCAAGGCCGCTAAAGCGTCAAGAATGTGCCAGGAAGGCCTAATAAGTGTTCCCGCAACACCCAGCAGAACCGCCACTGAGGAAAGGGCGTCCGAACGGTGATGCCATGCATTGGCCACAATCAGCTGGCTTTTCAGGCGCCGCCCGATTAAGACCGTGTAACGGTACAGGGCTTCTTTCAAAGCGATGGACACGCCGGCCCCGATCAGGGCGATCCCCGTGGGTTGATGTTCGGTGTGCCGATGGATATTCAAAGCGGCCTCTATCCCCAGATACACAGCCGTTCCAATGAGCGCCAGCCCTACGATGGCGGATGCCAACGTCTCGATGCGGGCATGCCCGAAATGATGTTCTTTATCAGGGGGCTTGCGTCCGATTTTGATTCCGAAAAGAACTACAGCATCGGTAAAGAGGTCGGAAACAGAGTGGACCGCATCGGCTATCAAGGCCTGGCTGTTACCGAATATGCCGGCGATGAACTTAAGCAGGATCAAGAAGGCATTGACAAAGAGTCCAAGCAGGGTGGCGTTTCTGCCGGCCTTGGCCGACGATGTTTTAGATTCAGTCATAGGTAAGGCGTCGAAATCTCATCTGTGCGCGTGGTGCTCAATCCATTTTTATTGTATGTGTGGTATGGCCGCCTGAAACGATGCCTTTATACTCGTCTTGATGTGATTTCTTTGATGCGAGCCTGAATAATTTTTTCTTCATGCTGGCGTTTTTTCGTCGCCGCTGCGGTTACCTTTGTGATTATCTGATCCATGTCAACCGGTTTCATCAAGTAATCACAGGCGCCCTGTTTCATGCCCTCAATGGCGGATTCGACATCCGCGTGACCGGAGAGCATCATGACCTCTACCAGGGGATATCTTCTTTTGATTTCCATCAGTGTTTCGATGCCGTCCATGCCCGGCATTTTCACATCCAGAATAACGACCTCGACAGTTTGGTTTTCTTTAAGTATCCGAAGCGCCTCTTCCCCGCTGAAGGCTTTCGAAATTTCAAAATTTCTCAGCTCCAAGCGCTCAGCGAATGTTTCAACGAAGCTGGCCTCATCGTCTACCAATAATACGTTTGCGATGCTCATTGATGTCGTCCTTTTTAAATGTCATTTGTTTATTTTGCTATATCAGCCTGTTATAAAAAGGGGCGGAAGCAAAAATAAATATGACTAAGTAGAAGTATAGATGTCCAAGTGATACCTTTATCATAGGTGCCGGAACTTAATCAATTGCCAAATTTATCGGAATAAACGCATCGTGCGCTAAACTCAAAAATAACTTGAAATTAAAATTGTATTAAATTAAGACTACTTTAGTCTAATCATAAAACCATATAGGTGTTTAAACAATTGGCTGGAGGCTTCACGTGAGCGATTATCGGGTTAAGGAATTAATGGTTCCGCTGTCGGAGTATGCAACGGTGCCGAAAGGGTCAACCCTGTTTGATGCGGTCGTGGCTCTGGAAAAAGTCCAGGAAGAGTTCGATCACACTAAATACAAGCATCGCGGTGTATTGATTATGGACAAAGATAAGCAGGTCATCGGCAAATTGGGACAGCTGGATGTGTTGCGTGCCTTTGAACCGAAAGATGACGATCCGAAAGAAATTATCGAGCTCAGTCAATTCGGCTTCAGCTCTAATTTCATTCAAAACCTGCGCAAGCACCGGCGACTGCAGGCAACCCCTTTGAAAGATCTTTGCAGCATAGCATTAAAATTAAAGGTCGAGGATTTCATGCAGGCCCCCTCGGAGGGAGAATATATTGAGGAGGAGGCATCCCTGGAAATCGCCGTTCTGCAACTGGTCTCGGGGCATCATTTATCTCTGCTCGTAACCAAAGGTAAGAAAATTGTCGGGTACTGCGTCTGACGGACACGTTTGCGGCGATATACCACACCATGAAAGAATGTCGAAATCTAATTAATCCGCCCTGGAAAATAGCATATTCTGGTTTACAAACTTTTTTGTGAATACTGAAGTATGTCGATAGATCGAAGCGCCGACGGATTAATTAATTTATGTTGGGCATATTTTTAGGATCATTGTAGGAAACCACATGGAATGACGAATGATGATTGATGATTGAATGCGAATGGTGGATGTCGCTCGAGCAGCGCAGGCGCTTGCGCCGCGTGTCGCTCCGCTTTTCTGAGGCCAGCGGCTGGGATGGCACCTGACACCTGACACCTGAAACCTTCAGTTCCGACAATATGTTGTCAGAACAAATCCGAAAAGGGCCTATCATGAAAGAATTGGAAAAACTGTTGGACCGGATTATTCAGCGAATTAATATCAACCTGCGTGAACTTGATTACGATGTAAGTCCATTCATCAAAGATCTCGTTCGACGGAATCAAATGGTCAAGTTCTATGCTTTCTACGGCATTACCCCCAACCATCCCCTTGATCTTGTATTCAGACATTCCAGTCTGGCCGGCAGTTATTTCTTGGGAAAAATTCGCACCAGAAATTCGATACTTTACAAAAGTGATATCCGGGGCGACGAACTCAAACACCAGCGGTGACGTATTTCACTACCAAAAATTTGAAATCCCGATAACCAGAGATGAAGGCATTGATATCGAAGACAGCTTTCTGATCAAAACCCTGGTTCATAATTTTTCACACGACCCTGAAACCCCTGAAAGATTTTTTATCAGGGATACCGTTTCCACCCATTACGCCAATATCCACGGCTCCCCCGTCGACGGATGTTTTTTGGGACCCTTTGCAACCGTCGACCTGACAACCATGAATGATTGCGTCATCGGAACTTACTCTTATATACAGGCCGGCGAAATCGGTCATCTTAATATCGATCCCGGAACCGTGTGGGTCCGCAGTCCCGGTGAATTTAATTTTTTGTATCGCTATCCCCCCAGCAAATTGAACTATTACATCAATTTTGTCGCCGGAAGACTGCCCCAGGGGTTTCTCATGGATTTTGTGGAAGACCGCAAAGAAGGTTTTCAGCGCGTTTTTGATGTGGTCAATATTGAACAATCCGTTCCCGTTCCCGACAGCGCCTCGTTGGATCGTTATGCGGTGGTCAAACCCAAAACCCGCATCAGCGAGAATGTCCTGATCGCTGAGCGGGCCTATCTTCAGAATGCTTGGCTCGGCCAAGGGGCCAATGCCCAGGAAAATTGCTATATTATTAATACGCGCCTGGAAGGCTTTAATGTGACCGCCCATGGAGCGAAAATCATCGAAGCCGACCTGGGGCAAAACATATTCGTGGGATTCAACAGTTTTTTGCGAGGCCGGGTCGATAGCCGGCTGACCATAGGTGAAGGGAGTATCATCATGCCCCACACCATTATCGATATTAAAAAACCATTAACCATCCCCCCCGGCCACCTGGTCTGGGGTCTGATTACAAATCCGAAAGAGCTTGAAACCAATAGCATCGCCCTCAAAGACTTATCCAAGATCGACCACGGCCTGATAAAAGGCAATATGTCTTTCGAAGGAAGTGGCGCCGGTTTTGTCTCCGCCTTCCGCGACCGCATTCATCACATTTTAGAAGCCAACGGGGCTTTTTTTGACGGCAAAAAAAACAGGGGACATGCCCAGAAGAACCAGAACATCTCCTTTAATACGATTCAGCCTTACCCCGACGGCGAATTGCAAGGGCTGTATCCTGCCATTGTGATTCAGCCCTGAGCAAAGCTCCAGGATTAGTTGATTAGTTAAATAGTTGATTGGTTGAATAGTATGAAGGATCTTAATCTATTTGACTAATTGACCGCTTAGCAAGCGAATCCAGAGTCAAATGACTATTAGTAGGGTCGGCCACCGTGCCGACCGTATTCTGAGGTGAGCGATAACCTGAATCAGGCGGGCACAGAGGCCCGCCCCAGTGCTCTACATTTGCGCAAACAAAACGGCCTTTCCGATGAATTTCGGAAGGGCCGTTTTTACTTGAAGTAAGTCAGCAAGGCATGAAGATTGGTCAGCGGGTGCGGCGGACAGCCTGGGATATACAAATCCACCGGCAACAGGCGATCCAGACCCTCGGTGATCTCGGCGCTGCCGCGGAATGGGCCGCCGGAAAGTGCGCAACTGCCCACGGCGATCACAACCTTGGGGGCCGGTGTGGCCTCATAGGTTTGCAGCAGGGCTGTTTTCATATTCCTGGAAACGGGACCTGTTACAACAATTCCGTCGGCATGGCGCGGTGAGGCCACAAAGTTGATGCCGAACCGGGCCAGATCGAAAAACGGTGTGGCCAGCACGTTCAAATCGGCCTCACACGCATTGCAGCCGGCGGCCGATACCTGCCGCAGCTGGAGAGAGCGGCCAAACAGTTTTTTGAAATGTTTCTTGGCATGTTCGGCCAGGGACGGAAGTTTACCCCCGGTCAGAAGATGGTCTTTTTCGGCCACCGCCAGCTCAAAATTTTGGCTGAAAGACACGAAACGTCCTTCAGATAGGCGCTCACAGGTGCCGCAGAACACACAGCGTCCCATATCAATTAATTTGTGCTCGGCATCTATGGCCGCCTGGGGACAGGCTGCCGCGCATTGGGCTGCCAGTTCGGAGGATGCCTCGGTATGGACCTGCGGCCGCCCGCGATAGCGCTGCGGCAATTCGATCGTGGCGTTTGGATAAGCACTGGTCCGGCAGCCCTGTTCAAATCTATTCTTCAGCGTATTCAACATGTCGTTTCACTTAGGAGTTTAAATTGGATGGTTGCACCATCCTTGGTTAAATTTATTTACAGAATTTGTGGAGAACACTGAGAAAATCATTATGCGATCATTTTGCATACCGTTAAACAAGCAAAAGTGGTATGGTGAAAAAAAATGCACAGCATAAAATATATAATCCGCCGAAGCTTGGATCTAAAAATTATCCTCAATTTACAAATAACAATTTGCATTCCTCAAGCTGCTAATATTCAAGGCGGATTATTTAGAGATCAAACCCGCAGTATGACAGATTGTAGCTCTTGTTGTTGAGCGGAAAATCGGAAATCCCCGTATCTCTCAGGGCCATGGCCAATCCGTTCCAGTTGTGAAATGACGGATCTTTGATCTTATAGCGCAAGATTTTCCCGTCGGCATCGGTCAGCAAACAGTGGGACAGCTCCCCGCGCCAGCCCTCGTTGACCGTGACTGTCAGGGATGACGGCGCAAGTTGGAAATCCGCACCCTCGACACAGCTTGTTTCAATCGGGCTGTTCAGAAGGGATTCAATCATTGCGATGGATTGCAGCACCTCGTCGGCCCGTACCTTGGCCCGGGCATACACGTCACCGGAGGGTTCGGCATTCGGCGGAATATCGAGCTGGTGATATTGTTCGGTGGGAAAACAGCGACGTACATCGTAAGGAATCCCGCTGGCGCGACCGGAAGGGCCCACCAGGCCCAGCTTTTCCGCGTCCGATGTGCTGACTACGCCGCAGCCTTCGAACCGTGAGCGGACACTGGAAGTCCCAAAAAGCAAATCGATGACATGTTTAACCTGGGGTTTCAGTTCCGTAATGCGTTCGGTTAAGACCCGGCAGTCTTTGTCGGTTAGCGGAAAGCGCACGCCGCCGGGCCGGACCAGGCCCTTGCCGAAGCGGTTGCCGCACATCCACAGGCTCATGTTCAGAAAATCACCGCGCATGCGGCCGCAATAATTGGCCGGCGGTAAAAACGCCACATCCCCACTCAGCGCCCCAAGGTCACCCACGTGATTGGCAATGCGCTCCAGTTCCAGACCGATGGTGCGGATCATGCGCGCACCGGCATCGGTATCGATAGCGGCCAGTGCTTCCACAGCCTGGGCCATGCACAGGCTATGGCCGACAGCGGTGTCACCGGCAATGCCTTCGGCCAGGATCGGCAGGCGCTTGATGTCTGCGTTTAGAAATAACTTTTCGATGCCGCGGTGCTGATAGCCCAGATGAATTTCCAGGTGCAGCACGCGCTCACCGATGCAATTGAACCTGAAATGGCCGGGCTCGATCACGCCGGCGTGCACCGGCCCGACGGCAACCTCGTGAATCTCGTCGCCATCGACCGCATAATAATCGTAATTGCCGGGAATGTCTTCACTGTAATCGTTGCCGAAGACATCCGGCAGACCGCGTTCGTTGGCATGATATCGGACCATCTTCAACCAGGGGTGCCCTTCGGGCCGGAGGCCGAACTGTTCGGCGATCTCACGCTCGAACATATGGAAGGGCTCGCATTCGGCCGTCAGCGACGGGTAGGCTTGTGTTGCCCGGCAGCCGGCCAACATCAGGTTGTCGGACCGCAGGACCGCCAGCAGGTTGACCGCGTGGCCATCGGGATAGGCGAAGAACTGGACCACCTTGCCGCCATTGGCGACGATATGCAGCGCCTGGCTGCGAAAATCATCAAATGCCAAATGCGGAATGCGGTCACGGGTAACCGCCTCGCCATTGCCGATCTGTATAAAATCCGTGTTCATTAAAATCTCCCGCCAATGGAATTGACTGCATGAATAATGGTCTGGTACAGGGAATCCGGAATCCAGATACAGAGGACCAGAGAGGTCAATAGCAGCACATACTGGGGCCAGACCATGATGGGTTTTTCCTCCATCCGTATCGTGGCCCGGAAGTCACTGAAGGAAATCTGCATGACGTGGTTGGCAAATCCGGCGAAAATCACACACAGGCTCAACATAAAAATTCCCACCGCGATGTAGTGCCCACTGCGAAAGGCGCCGATGATGATAAAAAGTTCTCCGATGAAAATTCCGAAGGGTGGAAATCCGGAGATGCCGGCAAACCCGCCGAAAAAAGCCACAAAGGTCTTCGGCATTCGTCCGGCAAGTTTGCCGGTATCTTTAATTAGCCGGCTGCCGTACCCCAGCAGGATGTTGCCGGATGACAGAAACAGAGATGATTTGATCAGGCTGTGATGGATCAGACACAGCATGGCGCCATAGGCGCCCAGGCCGCCGACGCCGGTACCGAAGGCGATGATGCCCATGTTTTCGATACTCGAATAGGCCAGCAGCCGTTTGTACTCGGTCTGTTTGAGGATAAAGGTTGCCGCCACCAGAATAGATACCAGACCCAATACAATCAAAATCGTACCCGAAAAATGTCCCAGGCCGGCGGCATGCATGAGTTTATTGGTTTTGAATATTCCCAGGTAGGCACAGTTGAGCAATACCCCGGACAGCAGGGCCGAGGCCGGACTGGGGGCTTCACTGTGGGCATCCGGCAGCCAGGTATGCATCGGCGCCAGGCCCATTTTAGTGCCGTAGCCCACCAGAATAAACACAAAACCGGTTTTAAGCCACAGGGGATCCAGGCGGCCGGCTTCGCTGGTCAGTGCGGAAAACGCCACCGGGACATCGACACCGCCGATATCCATGGAAAGGGTAATCAGCACCGAACCCAGAAGGGCCAGGGCGATACCCACCGAGCAGATCAACACGTACTTCCAGGTTGCTTCGAGGGTTGCCGCGGACCGATGGGTATATATTAATGGTGCGCTGGCCAGCGTGGTGGCCTCGATGGCAATCCACATCACCATGATATGATCCGAAAGGGTCACCATGGTCATGGTGGATAAGAACAGCAGCATCGATCCGGTAAAAACGCGTTCGGAGCGGAGTTCGGTTTTTTTAAGATACCCCGTGGTATATACTGAGATCAGGAAAAATAGCAGCGATATCACCATTAGAGACAGGAGGCCTTCAGGGGTGACAGAAAAATAAGTTTCAAACAGTGCTTGCGGCCGTCGGATCCACAGATAAAGGGATAATATCAGATGGATTACCCCGGTCAATACCAGCAGGGGCCGGCCGGATGTCTGGGGAAGCAAGAAGGCCATCACACCGGTTGCCAGCGGTATCAGAAAAACGATTTCAACCATGAAACACCTATTCCTTTAAAGTTCTTAGCAGTGCCGTATCTACATCATCAAAGGCCTGGTTGATATTCTGCAGGATGATGGCCATGATCATCACGCCGGCCAGCACGTCAAGCAGGATACCGAATTCAACGATATGATGGGCGCGGACCGAAAAGCTGGTTCCCACCAGGTAGATACCGTTTTCCATCATGATATAGCCGAGAACCATGGCAATGGCATTGCGCCGGGCCATGAGCAGAAACATACCGGCCACCAGAAGGGTAATGGCCGTGGGCAACAGCAGGGCATCGCCGCCGGTCTGGGGCAAATTGAACTTCGGGCTGACAAAGGTGGCCGCCACAATCAAGGCCAGACCGGCCAGCAGGGAGGCATGATACCCGACGATGGGTCCGACTTCCCGGCGAATCGCCACTTTTTTAATTGCCAGATAGATGAACAGCGGAATAACGACACCCCGGATTACCAGGGTAACCAGGGTGAAAGCGACGCTGCCGACGGTCAGATCGTGGCCGATGACCAGCGGCACGATGGAAACCACCACTCCCTGGAAGGCCAACACCCTGATCAGCGACGGCAGTCGACTGGAACCGAAGGAAACCAGGACCGATAGGAGCACGAGGGCCAATATGGTATCAACTGGTTGGATCATTTTATAAACTCCAATGTGATAACGGTTGCGAAAAAAGCCAGGGCAAAAGATGTCAGAACAAACTGGGGGACCTTGTCCATGCGATAACGGGCCATGACCGATTCCGTGACACCGACGGCCGTATACACCAGTCCGAGCACAATAAAAAATAGACCGGTGTCCACCGCCGGGTGCCCCAGGGAGAACGGGCAGATCAACCGGGTGACCAGGGTGGCGTAGAAAAAAAGCTTGAACGAAGAACCCAGCTCGATAAACCCAAAATCCGGCCCACTGTGATCCAGCACCATGACTTCATGGATCATGGTCAATTCCAGGTGCGTGGCCGGGTCATCCACCGGAACTCTGGAATTTTCCGTCAGCAGCACGATAAAAAAAGCAATGGCCACAAACAGTAACGGTGGACCGGCAGCTTGCCAGAGCCCGAAAGGCTGGCCACCGGCAAAAAAAGCGGCCAGGTTCAGCTCGCCGGTCAGGGTATAAAACAGAATCAGGGTCATGAACAGGGTGGCCTCGCAGAGAATCGGAAAATATGCTTCCCGGGCGGCGCCCATGCCTTCGAAGGGAGAAGCCGTATCCATGGCGGCGGCAATGGTGAAAAACCGTCCCAGACCTAGTAGGTACAGCAGCAGCAGAATATCCCCGTTAAACGAAAATAGCGGCGGCTGGCCGGCGATGGGTAAAAACATCAGCACCACGACGGCCGCGCACAGCGAAACCATGGGTCCCAGCTTGAAAATGAGGGTGGTGCTGGTGCTGTAGACCGATCCTTTTTGGAACAGCTTGATCAGGGTGTAATAATTGATCAGCACCGGCGATCCTTTGCGGCCGCCAAAAAACGCCTTGACCTTGAGGATCCAGGCTGAATACAGCGGTGCCAGGAGCATGGCCAGGATTAGGAAAATAATAGATTTCATCATACGCTTTTAAGCCTCACATCAAATTACAAAAAACAGCAGCACCACAATCGCCAGTAGAATATAACCAATATATAGATGAATGTCCCCATGCTGCAGCCAGCGCAGTTTTTCAAACAGCGCCAGCACCGGCCGCACCACAACGTTGTTCATATGCAGCTCGGCAATATCACTGATATGGCTATGGTAGTGGGTTATTTGCGGGAAGCGATCCCGAATCGCCGAATGATCTTCGGTCAGTGGGGCGACCGGCCTGAAAAATTCCAGTATTGAAGCTGCATAGGAAGATCCGGTGTATTGCATTTTAACCGTTGGTTTGGTGAAGCCGCAGCCCCAGGTACCGGAGCGGGTCACGGTTTTGCCCCGGTACAACAGTGTGCGCAGCGCTAGAATTAATAAGAATACCGAGAAGATAAGAGCCGCCGTGCGCGTAATATTAGCGGTGAGTTCGATGAAGGGTTCAAGCGGAATACGACCGTAACCCAGACCCAGAGATGCAACCGCCTTGAGCGCCATGGTCATGAAGAAAGTTGGAAAGACGCCAATCACAATGCAGGCGGCCGCCAGAACCAGCATGGGAACCAGCATGGTCAGCCCTCGTTCAGCGGCATTTTCGGCAACCGGGCTGCGCGGCTCGCCTTGAAAGACAACGCCCACAACCTTCGTGAAACAGGCCAGTGCCAGGCCCCCGATAATCGCCAGGCTGACAATGGCCAGCAGGCACATGGCAAAGGATGTTTTGTCCAGTGCCATACCTCGAAATCCGCCCAGGTAGACTAAAAACTCGCTCACGAAACCATTCAACGGCGGAAGCCCGCAGATGGCCAGCGATCCGATCAGAAAAGTGGTTCCGGTAATTTTCATTCTTTTAATCAGTCCGCCCAATAGGTCGATGGTGCGGGTTCCGGTTTTGTGGAGCACCATGCCGGCGCCCATGAATAAAAGCGATTTAAAGATCGCATGGTTGAGCACATGCAGCAGACCGCCGGCAAATCCAAGAACCGCCATGATCGGTTTACCGGCGGCGACCCCGATCATGCCGATGCCGAGGCCGATTAAAATGATGCCGATATTTTCAACGCTATGGTAAGCTAACAAGCGCTTGAGATCATGTTGTCCCAGTGCATAAACGACACCCAGAATGCCGGAAACCATGCCGGCAATCAGCACAAAATGGCCGAACATGGGTGTGTGCCAGTCCAGCAGGTCATATATGCGGACGATGCCGTAGATACCGGTTTTGATCATCACGCCGGACATCACCGCTGAAATATGGCTGGAGGCGGCCGGGTGGGCGTGGGGCAGCCAGACGTGAAAAGGAAAGACACCGGCCTTGGAGCCGAAGCCGATAAATGCCAGCACAAAAACGATGATTTTGGTCGTATCGGTCAGGGCTGCGGCACCCATAAATCCGAAATTCCCGCTATGGGCGTAGATCAGACCAAAAGCCGCCATAATGAACATGGCCCCCACCTGGGTAAACACAAAATAGAGGTAGCCGGCTTTTTGGTTTTCCTCGGCCTCATAATTGTAGACCACCAGGAAAAATGATGACAGGGACATGATTTCCCAGGACAGCATGAACGCGATCAGGTTGGCGGCGGTCACCACCAGAGCCATGGAGGCTGTCAACAGGCTGAAAAAAAAGTAGTTGCCGGCAGTCCGAAACGCTTTTTTGGGGTTGTCCATGTAATGGTAGCTGTAGAGGGCGGCAAGCAGGCAGACCGTGTAGATGGCGACTAGGAAAAATGCGGACAGAGCATCAATTTGAAAGGACAGGGAAAACGCGTTCAGATAATCAAAGACAGCAGTATAAGGACCTGGTTCAAAGAGCTTGAAGCCTGCGTCAACCAGTCCCAGAAGGCATCCGCCTCCGATAGCCAGAATGCCGATGGTCTTCATCAATACAAATTGCCGCCAAAAAACCAGGGATAACAGGCCCCCGCAGAAAATAATTGCCAGCGATAGAAAAAAAAGATTCATGACTCTCCCCATCTTGTAACTATTGCATATTTTCGATTGAAGAATGAATATTTAAGGTATTCTTTCAATTTTATAAAGGACGGAGCGAAGCCTCCGGCTCGTAGGGGTTGTAGCGCCTACGCCTCGGAGAGCGACATCCACAAATCTTCAATCTTCAATTCCCTACCCACCGGTTAACACCGGCATGCCCATAAGAGGCCAGAGCACGTAAACGGCAAATCCGGTGACAATCATCAAAATGATACTGGCGGGGATGCCGTATAGAAAAAACTCACCAGTGGTAAACTGTCTGGAATCATAGGCAATCGCATTGGGGGCCGCTCCCACCAGCAGTAAAAAGGGCATCCCGGCGACCACCAGACAGGCGAACAGAACCACCTCGCCGGCCACTCCCAGATAAGGTGCGGTGACCAGGGCCACCGGTAAGGTGATGGCGATGGCGGCCACGTTCATGATGAAGTTGGTCATCATCATAATGAAGAAGGCGATGCTCATAACAAAGACAAACCAGTTGGCTTTGGCGAAAAGCGCCAGCCAGTTGATGGCCATCCATTCGGCCGCTCCGGTTTGCCACAGGCAAAAGCCGATGCTCATGGCGCCGGCAAAGAGCAGGATGATGTTCCAGGGAATTTCTTCCAGGTCGTTGATATCGAGCAGCCCGGTGATGAAGAAAAGGATGGTGGAGACCAGCAACACGGCGGTTTTGTGGGGCGGGACAAAGCCCGGAATGGTGGATTTTAAAACTGCTGAAACACCCAGAACGATAATGGCGGCGGCCACGATAACGGCGGCGATGACTTCTTTGGGGGTAATCTCGCCCAATTCGTCATTGAGTCTCTTGGCTGTTTCGCGCAATCCGGGGATGGTTTTCTTTTCCGGTTTGAGCACGATCATGAAAAAGCCCCATAGCAAAAATGTCATCAGCCATCCGATGGGCGCCATGTAGTAGGTCAGTTCAAAAAATCCAACACTTTTACCGGTGACTTCACTGAAGAAACCGAGCCCCACGGCGCCGCGGGCGGCTCCCAACAAGGTCACGATGGAGCCGGCGCCGGCCACGTAGGCCATGCCCATGAACAGCCCTTTGCCGAATTTGGTTTGCTTGTCACCCTCACCGTACATGGCATAAATGGCCACCAACAGTGGATAGATGGTTGCGGCCACGGCGGTGTGGGCCATGATGTGGGTCAGGGCGGCGGTTAAAAGAAAACAACCCAGATAGATCATGCTGGTCTTTTCGCCCACAATGGCCAGCATCTTATAGGCGATGCGGCGGGTCAGGCCGGTTTTGGTAAAGACCAGGCCCACCACAATGGAGCCGAATATAAACAGTACATTGGGGTCCATGAAGTCTTTGAAGGCCTCATTGGCCGGGCGGATCAAAAACAGCACTTGTAACACGCCGATGGCCAGGCTGGTCACACCGATGGGGACCACTTCGAAGACCCACCAGGCGGCGGCCAACAGAAAGACCGCGATGGCGCCTTTGCCGGCGGAACTCAGGGCAAAGGCCTTACCGTTGGGATCCACCGCATCGGGCCAGGCCGGCGACCAGTAAACCACTGCAAAAAGGACAATGCCCAGGAAAAGAAACCCCATTTTTTTCCAATCGATATTACTTGTGGCAGCAATATTGTCACTCATCAACACATTCCTCCTCTATCCTGTGAAACTGTGAAAAGAGATTTCCGGACATTCGAGAAATTCGGTAGCCCTTATTTGTTAGAAGCATTCCTTCATTACATGGAATACTGCCGCAAATACGTCGGTTTGGCGTAGTATACCCACAATTTTTTCGTCGCCGGTTACCAGCAGGGATTGGTGGTTTCCGATGATAAGCTGATGAATAGCAACGTCCAGCGACGCGGCTTCGGATATATACTCACCTTCGGTGGGTGTTTTCATAAATGTCTTGACGTTTTGCTCCCCGGCCTTGCGGCAGATACCCTCCAGGGGGCCGGCAAAGAGGTGATAATTCTCCAATATGGATTTCGCGAATTCTTTGGTAAATCCATAGCGATGCATGCCTTCTCCCTGGCTTAGTTCGTTGTACTTCGGTTCCAGGGATCTGAGCACATCCAGTTGGCTGAGTTTGCCGACTACCTGGCCGTCTTGATCGAGCACCAGAATTGCCCGGTGGCGGTAACGGGTATGTTTGTCTTCAAAATTTTCCTGGGCTCTTTCCAGCGACAGGACGGCATCATATAGTGTCGCATCTTCGGACACCGTTGCATACTCCGACAACGGCACCATTAAGTCTTTGACTAAATAGGATTTCACTGCAACCTCCAATTTTTGAGTAAAATTTCAGGACCATTTATCATAAATCGACCATAATGTATAGATTATCTGAATATTGTTCCCGTTTTAACCCAATTAATGTCGTTAAGATGCAACAATGTCATATAAATCGAGGTATTGCGATAAATTAGCGCTACGCTTTTTTTGACATCAAGTGAGTTCGCTTTGCTTCGCCCTGAATATGGGCGGGCCCGGAACACCCTCAGCCGGCGGACGAAATGTGATCATGATGGGTTTCTTTACCGAATATTGAGCGGATATCCTTGACATTTACCCCGGGGGTTTATCCGGATACAAATAAGCGGACCCTCGAAGCCGTTGATTTTGTAAAATACGGGTTTGGATTTTTTATACTCTCGATGCTGCTGCTCTGGATCATTGGATTTCTGGTGGTCTACCCCATCGTTGGTTTTCCGGAGGGTATTCTCGAGCGCGCAGCCCAGGTGCTTGAAACTACCACCAGGTAGAGCGTTTTTTATTCGTCATATTCCCGTTTTATTTTAAGGGTTTTGGCTTCTTCTATTTTTTGGGCGAGGAGATTCAAATCGGCCGGTTTTTCGATGACATCCATGGCACCGAGCTTGATGGCCTCGATGCGCTTTTCCTCCGGGACGTTGGCTGTCAGGAGGATGATGGGCAGGTCGGGTCGGGTCTCTTTAAACAGTTTTAACGCCGTAAAACCATCCATTTCCGGCATCATGAAATCCATGATGACGGCATCATAGGATTCTTTCAGTACCATTTTGAGGGCTTCCTCCGCCGAAGTGGCGGTGAATACGTCCATGTCCCGGGCGTCCAGGCGCTCAGCCATGATGTCTAAAAAATCCTTTTCGTCGTCAACGATTAAAACCTTTGCGGGCATTAAACTTCTCCAATGTTTTTAGATAGTCGCAGAACAACCTCTTCGCGATCGGGTTCTGCCGTCAAAACGGCTTCCAGCACGGCGAGCAGAATCTTTTCACGGTCAGACGGAAAAGTCTCCAACAGTGCCTCACGAATACCTGCCAGCCGGCGGTACCGAATTCGAACACTGTTTTCAGTTTCTTCGACGACAAGCTCAACCCGTTTTTCATCTCCGCTGGCGGACATGGAGAAATCCAGGCATAGCCAGAGTAGGTTCATCAGATAATAGGGCGCTGTCGCGATCTTTAACGGACTTGCCGGTAGTTTCAGATCCACCCTAACACCTTGCATGGCGGCAAACCTGGCTGTCAAAGCAATGAACAATTCAAACATTTGTTCCAGATCAACAGTTGAGGTGGTTTGATCGATACTGTGAGCAAACCGGTTCATGTTCTTAATGATTTCGTCCGCCCGGCCGACCTGCCTTTTCACCGCAGCCGCCATGATTTTCAGCCGTGCCGGATCGATCGGGTTGCCGCGGTCCGCCATTAAGGTGAAGTCATCCAACAGCCCCGCATTCTCATTGACAATCGCCAACACATTTTTTAATTCATGGGAAATGGAAGCCGATATCCTGCCAAAGAACTGCAGACCCGTCTCTGTGATTATATCCGGTTTCTGACCCATACAAAACCTTTTCTTCCTTATAGATCTGACTATTTCGAAGCCTCGGGCCTTACCAGGGGGATGCTGATATCAAAACAGGTTTCCCGGCCGGGGTGACTCCGAACGGTAATCGTGCCCCCGACTTCCTGCACCAGGGCATAGGTGACCGCCAGGCCCAGACCGGTTCCGCTGTGACCGGTTTTGGCATAATAAAACGGTTCAAAAATATGCCTCAGGTCCGATTCCGGAATACCGCGGCCGTTATCGGTAAACGCAACCGAAATATAATCCTCATTCTTGCGGATCGCCCGAATCTCCAAATGGCCGCCATCACTCATGGCCCCGATGGCACTGTTAAACAAATTGAAAAAAACCTGCTCCAGTTTGCCGCGGTCACTCTCAAACGGCGGTATATCCTGCGACACCTTTACCCCCACGGTTATCGATCTGAGTTCGGCCTCTTTGGCTAGAACGCTTTTGACCTCAGCGATGATTTCTTTTAAGTCAATGGTCTGGACGCTCAGATTGAGGTGCCGGGCAAAATTCAACATCCCTCTGGTAACAGCCGCGCAGCGCTGCACCATGGATATCACCGAATCCACCAGGTCGATGAGTTTGGGATCTTTGGCGTAGGTCTCGGTCAAGGTGAAGATATCCTTGATGTGCCCGGCCTTTTCGTTAATGATGGCCAGGGGGTTGTTGATCTCATGGGCGACCCCGGAAGCCAGGCGCCCCAGAGAGACCATCTTGCTGGCATATTCCACCTGATGCAATGTGTCGACCCTCTCCTGGTCGGCTAGATGGATCTGATTGACCAGATGCGTGGCGACCCCGAGCGTAACCAGCAGAATCATAATGATGCTGGCCGCTAAAATTCCCGTAAATGCCCAGGTCGTTTTGTACCAGGGCTGAATGCGTTCGCTTTGTTCCTGGATCATTATCAGAATATAAGGGGTGTCCGGTATATGGGCAACACCGATGACGATTCGATCTTTTTTAGCATTGATACTTTCAAAAACCTGCGCCTTGGGGGAATATTCCGGAACCGCCATCGAAATTTTATTAAATACCGGTCCATTATAGCGGGAAGGGGTTTGCAACACCCCATCGCGGTTGATAATAAAAAGATCTCCCTTGGCACCCACATCAATATGGGCGATGGCTTCCGTGAGCTGTTGCGGCTTTAAAACCGCATGCAGCACGAAAAAAGAGCCGTCCGTCAATTCGCGCTTGACCGCAAAATCAATATGGGGTTCGTTGCGCGGCCCCGTGACCAATTCACTGATATAGACACCCCGGTTCAGGACTTCACGAAACCAGGGTAGCTGGTTGTAATCCAGGCCTGCCATTTGATGCGAACCGGCATGGGATATCTGTTTTCCGCTGCTGTCGATAACACCCAAATCGATGAAACCGCCAAAGCGTTCATTGAGGTTCGCCAGAATGTCGGCAAGGCGGGCAGGGTCTTTCAAGGTCTCCAGCCTATGGTCATGGTCATGGGCAATAAAATCCAGCACCGATCTGCGTTCGGTCAGAAACAAGGAAACCGATCGCCAGGAATTCGAAACAAGCTGGGACGTGCGCAGCACCAGCTCCGACTCGATGGTTTCCATTGTCAGGCGGTATCCGGACAGGGCCCAGATGATTAAGGGCACGAGCGCCACGGTCGCCGTCGCCAGAATTGCCCGCTTCCAGATTCGCAGAAAGTCAAAGTGGTGTTTGTACGGTCCGGCGGCGACGTCTTTGTGATCCAGAAAACCGGGTTTTAGCCTTTTTAGTATCGACATCGAGATTCTTAATCCTAACCCGGACGAGCCGGAATTGAAGATTGCAGATTGAAGATTTGTTGATGTCGCTCTCCGAGGCGTAGGCGCTGCAACCCTTACGAGCCGGAGGCTTCGCTCTGTCCTTTGTAAAATCGAAAGAATACCCTAAATCTCAGAAATCGTTGATTGGTTGATTAGTTGATTGGTTAAGTGGTTGTAAACATGGCGTTTTTTATGGCCATCCAAGTTAGGAAGCCACATGGAATGATGGAATAGTGGAATGTTGGAATACTGGGTATGAAAAGCGGAAAAAGATCTATTCTACAAAAAATGTTGTATCTACATTTTATGATGATGCCCATCAGGCATCCATTTTCTGCTTTCACCCCAGAAAATATGCCAATATTACGAGAAAATCAATACAATTATATTCGTTTTGATACTCTAAATCCACCACTCCAATATTCCAGAACCCATGATTCCATCATTCCATTGTTCCATCATTCCAATTGCGGAGCGAAGCGGAGCTAAGTTCCCTAATCAACCATTCAACCAGTAACCTATTCAACGAGGCCTGCAGTTAATTTTTTTTTGCGCAAAAATCACAAAAATAACTTTTAGGATCTACTTGCCCTTCTTCCGCCGTATTTTTTCGTTGGCTTTTTGAATCGTTTCGCTGAGGACATTAATGTCCAGGGGTTTTTGCAGGTAAGCGAAAGCACCCAGCTCCATACATAATTGCCGGTCTGCTTCGTGGCCGTGTCCGGTGAGAATAATGACCTCGATCTCCGGGCGTGTTTCTTTTACTTTCCGCAAAACCTCCAAACCATCAACGCCAGGCATTTTAAGATCGACAATGATGACCTCAGGTTCGTCCTCTTTGATCAGGTTCAGCGCCGACTCGCCGTCATAGGCGACCGCCGAGCCCATATCCCGCATTATCAACCGTTCGGACAGCGTTTGAACGAATTCGCGTTCGTCATCCACCAGGAGCACTTTGGACGGCATTTCAAAATCGTGTTTACGATAGATATCGGTTTTGTGAAAATCTTTGCCGATTTTCGTTTCCACCGATTTAACTCCGGCAATCGGTTCGGCGATTGATTTGAGTTCTTCCTGGAGCCGGTTGAGCATGAGGACATGTTTGTTGATGGTCAGCGCGACCGCACCGTTTCTAACGCTGACATCCACCATGTGTCCCTCACCTATCAGGGCGACTTCCGTTTGAGCTGCAAGTCTGTAATCTTCCAGGGCCTGTTTCGAAGCTGCGGTTGTTTTGACAACATCCTTGCCGGCATAATCCGCAATCAGGGCCGCCGCATCTTCCGGCCTCATCTTGTCAATCGGAATGACGATGTCATATAGAGCGGGATCCCAGGGGTCGCCGGTATTAAACAGAGAATCGATCCAATAGGTGCAATCTTCTTCGCGCTTGAGCACAAGTTTGGCAGCTTCCTTTTCCGATATATCCTGTTGCCGGGAAGCGGCAGCGATTCTGTATTTTATGGGTGCGATTAAACAGACCCGCAGGATATGGCTGATGGTTTTGGGGATAAGCTGTCCGGAAAAACAGGTAATCAGGACATTGTCGGCGGCGATCATATCGGCGACCACCAGTTTTAGGTATGCAAGGGAGCGCTCCTTTTCATGGGTGAAGTTATTGAACACCGAAGTCCCGGAGGTAAAGGAGCGTTTAATTTTACTTTCGGCCAAACCGGAGCGTCGGCTTGCCTCGGCGACAATTTCATCATCGATAATATGTCTGTATCCGGTGCGGGAAATGACCTCCCGGACCACGGGGCCTTCCTCGCAGAAGCTACCGCTGAACATGGTAATGATCGGCATTTAATTCTCCCTTGTTTGAGGTGACCGGGTAATGCGACAGACCGTCGTCAACGGACAATCTTTTTCCTCCCCACCCCTGTGGGTGATTTCATGCACCGCCTTGATGGCGTCTTCGATGGCAGGGTAGATATGATCCTCGCCGATTTTTACAATCAAATGGGTGCGTCTGAGCACTTGCATGACGGATCGGTTCACGCCGCTCAGTGAAATATCAATGCCGGCACTTCTGACCCGGTCCACCGTTAGAGATAATGCTTCTTCGCCGGATGAGTCAATATCATTAATACTGCCGGCTGCGATGATAATGTGTTTGAGTTCTTTTTTCGAACGCCGGCGATTTCTGATCTGATCTTCCAGGTAGCTGGCATTGGCAAAAAACAAAGGGCCATCGAAGCGAACGACATCAATGTAGCGGCATTCCTGCAACCCGCTGGCGACGGCATCGTGAAGGGTGCGATCGGCGTCCAGGGACAGATCGACAACTTTAGGCCGCATGCTTTTGTAAAGAAAGACGAGGATGGACAGGCCGGCGCCAATCAAGATACCCCGGTCCAGGTGCGGTGCAAACGCCAGGGTACATATAAAGGTAATGATTGAAATTACACCGTCATACCACTGGGCCTGCCAGGCATGGATAAAGCCTTTGGCATTTATCAGCCCCACGACCGCCATCATGATAATTGCCGCCAACACCGATTGGGGCAGATGGTAGAAAAACGGTGTCAGCACCAATAACACCACCACCACGGTCAGACTGGTGAAGACGCCGGACAAACCGGAGACAGCTCCGGATTGAAGGTTGACGGCCGATCTGGAAAAAGAACCCGAAATCGGGTAACTTTTGCTGACAGCGCCACAGATATTGGCCAGGCCCTGACCGATGAGCTCCCGGTTGGGGTCCAGCCGCTGGCCGGTCTTGGCGGCCATGGCCTTGGCAACGGAAATTGCCTCCATAAAGCCCAGCAGCGAGATGATGACCACAAAAGGCAACAGGTGCAGGATGATTTGATAATCAATTTGGGGCAGTGAAAATGAGGGCAGTCCCCGGGGAATATGGCCGACCACCTCACCGCCCCCGATCATTTGTAAACGGTCCGTTTGCAGGGGGATGTTACCGACTTTAAGTCGCCAGACACGACCATCACCTTTATCGGAGTCGGCGATTTCGTCAACCTGATAAAAAGCAAGCCCGCCGTGGTTCCCCCTGACACGATTAAAAAGGAAGCTGCGAATCTGACTGCGATAGTCGGCGGCATCCTCTTTGTATTGCTCGATCCTCAGGGCCAAACGCTCCGCCGCATGCCGGATGTCGAGTTTTGCGTGCGAATCCAGCGCCGTCCTGTTGAGATTGAGCTCGTGTATCAGTTCCGCTCTTTTGGCGGTCATCTGCGCGATGGATCCGATGGTGTGATTGATTTTTGTAACCGCCTGCTTGACCTGTTCGGAGTGGAGGGCCGCAATATCCACCACAACGTTGCGCTCAAACCCAAGGCCCCAGGAGAGGATAGTGGTAATAACGACGGCCGCGAGAACATTCGGCAGCCTTGGTGACACCCGCTTTAGCCCGTACATAACCACAAAGGCCAGCGTCGCCATGAACAGCGCGGGCCAGTGCATGTAATGTCCGGCCGCTTTTATAACCCTGTAGATTATTTCGTAGTGATGCGGGGCTTTGTCGATATGGATTCCGAATAGTTTGGGCAGCTGAGATGTCGCGATAATAAGGGCGGCCGCATTGGTAAAACCGTTAACCACGGGATGGGAGATGAAATTGACGACCAGTCCCAATTTCAACGCACCGAGGGCGAATTGAAAAACACCGACCAGCAGCGCCAGCAAAACAGCATAGGCGATGTATTGCTGACTGCCGGCTGTGGCCAGAGGCTCGAGGGTAGTAGCGGTTAGAAGCGAAACCACCGCCACCGGCCCGGTGGCCAGCTGGCGGCTGGAGCCGAACAAGGCGGCAATCATGGGCGGCAGGAAGGAGGCATAGAGTCCGTAATAGGGCGGCAGCCCGGCAAGTTCAGCGTAGGCCATAGACTGGGGGATTAGCACCAACGCCACTGTCAGACCTGCCAGAATATCCATTTTCAGGCTGTTGCCGCCATAGCCTTGCGGCCATTCGATATATGAAAAGATGTTTTTCAGCATGCGGTTTTCATCTAACTCAATTCATAAGCCACCGGCTATGCCGTGAGGATTTAAAAGGTTCTACCATTACCGCGAGGGCCTGCCTATATGGGCGCAAATCTGTTCGATGCCGGCGGCTTATGAATTGAAATCAGCGGCCACCAGCAGAGATGGTCCCGGTTCTTTCCAGGGGCCATCCTCATACCCCCAGCTTGTGCTGGTGGTCGCTGATTGGTGATGTCCTCCCACGCGTGATCGAAAAATTGACTGAGTTGTCAATCATTTTTACGATTATCAACCATCACGGTCAAGATTAATTTTATGAAGCCGGTTTATGCTTGGCCCGCTTCCAGAAAATTTCCGATCACTATTCTTGGTTAGCCGTTGTTTGACACAGGTAAAAAAGGATTTATATTCACCGGTACCTACAGTGTCTGGATTTTAAGTCCTAAAGAAACCTGAATACCCGATTGCGGGTTAAAATTAATTCATATTAAGAACACCAATGGAAACCATCATACCTGAGAAAGCTGCCTTGTTGAAACGACTCGCACAAGGCGGATTCAATGTCCCCGAATTTATTTACGTCTCGGCTGTCGATTTTAAAAATGAAAATTTTAAGGCCTTGGAGACATTCCTGGACCGCCACCGTGAGAGTTTTAAGGTGATTGCCCGCAGTGCCCACCTGAAAGAGGAATATTTCAAAGGCGGGACATTTGATTCCCTGGAGATATACGCCGACCTGGGCGGGATCAAATATGCCAGGAAAAAAATCATTAATCTTGCCAAAACGGCCAAACAACTCTCAATCAGGAGACAACAAAAATTCAGCAAAGCGCCTGATATTGATCTGGAAAATATGGGGATGATCATCATGCCGTTTATCAGCGGTACGAGCGTCATGGCAAAAATGATTGGAAACCACTGGGAATTCGGCTACTGCCGCGACCGGAGCCACAAAATCCAGCGCGAACCTTATATAACCCGAACCCCACATGACATTAGCCTGCTGCAATTGTCCGAAGACATCCAGAAGTATCTGGGCTACCCGTGTGAAATCGAATTTGTGATTTCCGAACCGGGTGAGATCTATGTTGTTCAGGCCAAAGATATCTCCCATATCGAAACCATTGAATTTAAACTGGGTGAGAGATCGATCCATCTTGACGGGGTTCGCAGGGTTCGAAGGAACCATAATTTCCGTGAGCGCCCGCTATACGTGATGGACAACAAAATTTTTTATTTAAACATTATCAATAAATGTGAAGAATTTGTTCTCGGCAATGGAGATTCAAAACCGACCCTCGCAGAGATACTTGATATTATTACCCTCTACCAGGCAGAACTTGAAGCATTCGCATTGAGGCATCACCGCTTCTGCGTGCTGGGCCTATCGATCCAGGAACCGGAAGAACTTTACCAGATTGCCAATCATTATTTGGACGACTATCCGGAAATGCAGACCAAATTATCCCGGGCCCTGCATGACAATTTGTATAAAATCGACTATTTTTTATCTGAAACCGACACCCTGATTGCCAAAGATAAATTCAGGCTCAATCTTTGCGGACATGACGCTTATGGGATTGATACAGTTCGCAACCCGATGTGGTCCGTGTTCTGGCATATGGATAAACACGAAAAGATGGTGAAACAATTCAACAAATCTGGCTTTAAAACCGGAGACATTGTCGGGATAGAAATAAATTCGGATGAAAAGCCGATCGTTTATCGACTGTAAGGAATGACGAATGACGAATGCCAAATGTCGAATGAATGAAGTTTCTTTTTCGATTTGACCGACCGTTTTTTTGGCCAGCTGCTGGGCTGAACCCGGAATATCTGAACGGTTACTTTGACGGTTGTTTTAAAACCGCTTCTTTAAGATAGCGGAAGACCTCTGTTCCTTCGACAGCGGCCTTTGCCTTCCCCAGTATCACCTTCTGAAAGAAGTCTATTTTTGTCTTGTCCCGGTTGCTGACTTGATCTTCCAACATCTTCAGGGAGTTGTCTGCCCGGCTTAACGCTACCACCGGCCCGTACAATATTTCTCCGGCGGCTTTTTCGCTGACAGCGCCAAAAATTTCATGGTGCGGGATCCGAAACGCTTTTGGCGCTGGCTGGTAACCCAACAATTCTGAAAACAGGGCAAGACTTTCCATGACCCCTTCAGTGTAGCCATTTTCCAGGGAATCCGAACCCTCTTTAGCCATCGCTGCGATGTCGGATTCTTTATAGGTTAAATCCAAACGATCAATGCACTTTTTTTGAACGATTTTAACCGACGCGTCCTTGCGGCTAATCTTCACGTCCGAGTCCTTTAAAATTTTAATTATATTTCTGATGTTTAGCATCTCCTTGGTATAGGGACTTTTGCGCATGACGACATCTTCGACGGTGGTTTTGTAAATGGGCAGCTCATTGTCCAGCACAAGGATGACGCTCTGGCCGTCATCGGGTTGCTCGATGTATAGATCAAGATCACGTTCTTTGCGATACTGGTAGGGGCCCATCTCCAGGAGGTTGCGCATGGCATCTTTATCTAATTTGAGACCGCTTTCGGCCGGTCCGATAGATTGCAGAATTTTCCGGGATAATTGATTGATCTGAATTTTTTTTAATAGATTTTCCTTGAAGGGCATGGGGTCCTCCTTATTGAAACTTGTATGAAACTTCATGGAATGACGATTGACGAATGACGATGACGATTGACGAATGGTGGATGTCGCTCTCCGAGGCGTAGGCGCTACAACCCTTACGAGCCGGAGGCTTCGCTCTGCTTTTTATAACAAATAAAATAGAAACAATTCCTTAATTCGAAGGATGGTACCGCTAAAATTTCTATCATATAGCCACAGCCAAGTAAACCAGACTTTAATTAAAAATCAGCGGCCAGCAGCAGAGATGGCCTCGGCCCCTTCCAGGGGCCATCCTCATACCCCCAGCGCTACTGGTGGTCGCTGATTGTTGACACTTTTTTTCGTAAGGTTTATCCACTTTGCGGTCCTAAACGAAACATGGTGGGTTGGGTTAAGCCGACGATCTGCAACCAAACTTGTTGGGTTCGCTAATTCTGTTACTATTTCAAAATTTTGAAGGTAATTAAAATAGGCGAACCCAACAAAAATTGAGCCTTTATCCCGCTTAACCCAACCTACTGTGGGTAAAAGTACACCCACATTTTATTCTGTTTACAGGTTGCTTGACCTTCACCATTTATTGATATAAGGATGGCGGATATGCTTCAATTTTGCAGCGAGGGTAGAAATAGCCGCTAATTGTTTTATTTTCAAATTTTAGTTCACCTCTCACTTTTCCGATTCATCCAGGATAATACCATTTAGAAGGAAATATTATGACTGAATCTGTTAAATTAATTTACGGCGACAAGGAGTATCAGCTCCCATTAATGGAGGGCACGGAGGGGGAGAAAGCCATCGATATTTCAAAACTCCGGCAGGAAACCGGCCTGATAACCCTTGATTCCGGTTTTGCCAACACCGGAAGCTGTACCAGTTCGATTACGTTTATGAATGGTGAAAAAGGCGTTTTGCGATACCGCGGGATTCCGGTGGAGCAACTGGCTGAGGAGTCGACGTTTACGGAGACCGCCTATCTTCTCATTAACGGGAGATTGCCTACCCAGAAGGAATTGACCGACTTCTCGATTTTGCTCAATGACAACTCCCTGGTGCATGAAGACATGCGTGCTTTTTACGAGAACTATCCCCGCTCTTCCCACCCGATGGGGATTCTTTCTTCCATGGTCAATGCCTTGCGAAGTTTTTATCCGGCGCTGGACAACCTGGAAGAAGAGATTATCATGACCGTTACGCGGCTGCTTTCCAAAGTCCGGACCCTGGCCGCCATGTCCTATAAAATTTCAAAAGGGCATAAGGTCGTCTATCCGCGGCCTGATCTGACGTATTGCGCCAATTTTTTAAACATGATGTTCGCCTCACCGGTCCGGCCTTATGAGATAGACCCGGATGTGGTCAAAGCCTTGAATGTTTTCTTGATTTTGCATGCCGACCACGAGCAGAACTGTTCGACAACCGCGGTTCGGGTGGTTGGAAGCGCCCGGGTAAATCTCTACGCCGCGATTTCTGCCGGCATTGCCGCTCTCTGGGGGCCGTTGCATGGCGGGGCCAATCAAGCCGTCATCGAGATGCTGACCCAGATTGCGGAAGATAAGAATATGAAACGGGTCATTGAACGGGCTAAAGATAAAAATGATCCGTTCAGGTTGATGGGTTTTGGCCATCGGGTGTACAAAACGTTTGATCCAAGAATGAAAATCATGAAAAAGATGTGCGACAACTTGTTGGATAAATTGAATTTTTCAGACCCGCTGCTGGACATTGCCGTCGAACTGGAACAGATTGCTTTAAACGATGATTATTTCATCGATCATAATTTGTATCCAAACGTCGATTTCTACAGCGGGATTGTCCTGCGTGCCATTGGAATTCCCACCAACATGTTCACCGTCATGTTCGCCATCGGCAGGCTGCCGGGGTGGATCGCCCAGTGGAAGGAAAGCATCGATGACCCCCACTGGAAACTCAACCGTCCGCGCCAAATCTATACGGGGCCGAAAGAAACCCGGTATGTGCCCATTGATGAAAGATAGATTTCTCTGAGCGCTTGGAATTTATTTTTGTGCCTTGCGTGGCAAAAAAATTTCAATACTTGCTGCCGAGCAGACTCATCACATTGGAACAATGGAATGATGGAATCGTGGATAAATGGGTTTTTCTTGATCGGATTGCATCTCAATTTAAACTTAAAAATAGACCTATTCCGATTATTAACCCAATATTCCGGTATTCCAGTATTCCAGGAAGCTTCATGCAAATTCTCACTATATTGAGCGATGAAAACCTATTTGGTTCCGGCTAGTCCGGGTTAGGTTATACTTGCCTAAAGTGATCTGAAATGCCTAAAATTAATGTATTCTGTCTGTTTTTAAATGATATAATTGCCGTGAAATTGTCTTAAGTTTGATTGTACCTTACCGCTCAAAAAAGATGTGTTTGATGAAATACCCGAAGATGAAATTGCGCCGTTGATGGGGAGGGCCTTGAAATGTATCGCCGAACTGGACATGGAAGGCGGGTGCCGATTGCTCGGTGAGGTGCTTGCCAAAGATCCCGAGAACATCGACGCCCTGACGCATCTTTTTAATCTATCCAAGCTGAGCCCTGAAACTGAAGAATTTCACCGGACAGCTAAAAAATTGATATTTCACCTCAGCCGCAACGATAACACCCACGAGAAGGCCAATAAAATATATCAGGAATATGTCGGTCTTACGCGCCGACCCCGACTTTCTGCCCAACTTTATCTTCAACTCAGTAGCATATTTTGAATTTATCAAAGTTGACTTTTGCAGGGGATTCATCTATTGGAAGGTGCTTGACAAATCATATGGCAAATGGTGTCGGGATTAATGCGAGTGCGAGTTATTTATTGTCTATACGCAATGCCCGCTGCGCCATGCTCTTTGCAATTTGAATTGGATAGTTTTAGCCCTATAATAAGAAGTTAATAAAACCAGCACTTTAATTTTTAACAACTTGGACGCCCTAACATGTGCAAAGAAATTTTACCCAACCTGTTTCAGTTGAAAATCCCGTTGCCGGAAAGCCCTTTGAAATATCTTAACTCCTATGTGATCCGGGATGCGAATCGCAGTATGATCATCGATACCGGTTTGAATCGCCAAGAGTGCCTGGAGGCCATGATGGCCGGTTTGCATAAAGTCGGAATCGATCTTGAAAAATCCGATATATTTATTACCCATCTGCATGCCGATCATTTTGGGCTGGTGACGAAACTCGCCACGGATTCAAGTCATGTATATTTCAGCCGGCCGGAAAAAGAACTTATGGAATCCTGGGAAGGATTTGAGGCCATGATCGCGTACGCCGGTAAAAACGGTTTCCCGGAAAATGAATTGCGATCCGCCCTGGATAAACATCCCGGTGCCAAATATGGTTCGGATTGGATTCCGGACATGAAGGTTCTGGATGAAGGCGATGCAATCCATGTCGGGGACTACCACTTCAAATGCATCGCAACCCCGGGCCATACCATGGGGCATATCTGTCTGTACGAACCCGGCAAAAAAATCCTGGTTGCCGGCGATCATATTCTCATTGATATAACGCCCAACATTCAATGCTGGTCGGATACCCAAAATCCTTTGAAACACTATTTAGCCAGTCTGGACAAAGTGGCCGGATTGCCGGTCGAACTTGTCTTACCCGGTCACCGGCGGCTCATAAGAAACCATGCTGCCAGAATCGCAGAACTAAAACAGCATCATGCCCAACGATTAGACGAAGTATTGACCATCCTTGATGGGACCCCCCTGAACGCCTTTCAGGTTGCCTCCCGCATGACCTGGGACATAAAGGCCGACTCCTGGGATCATTTTCCGGTTGCCCAAAGATGGTTTGCCACCGGGGAAGCCATTTCGCATTTGAGGTATTTAGAGGAGGAAGGGAAGTTGTCGGCCCGCAAGAATAGTGAAAAATTTAAATTGTATTCATTGATACAGACCTCGTAATTTACTATGAAAATAGCTCTTTTTGTGGACATTATCAGGCGTTATGAAACCTTCTCCGAGCGTGGGTTTCCCCGCTTACGCTTCGCTTCAGACGGGATCGTAGACAGGTGTCGGGTGTCAGGCCAGCTTTCGCCTTTTTCACTCCTGACACCTGACACCTCACTTTCTGACAACATGTTGTCAGATAAAGGCCCCTTGGGGCCTAAATACAAAAGTGAAAAGGACATTATGCCGGAACCCATTTATCAAAGCCCTCTTTATCCGATCATAAACCCCGGCAGCATCGTTTTTTTCGGCGCTTCCAACCGGTTTTCCGCCATGGGAACCAATCAGCTGAATTCGCTCCTATCCTCAGGCTTCGAGGGAAAAATCTACCCAATCCACCCGCGAGAGAAGCAGGTTTTAAATCTTAAAGCCTATCAGAGGGCGGAAGATTTACCGGAAGTACCCGACCTGGCGGTCTTGGTATTGCCGACCCGCATCGTACCTGAGGCGATGGAAGAATGCGGCAAAAAAGGCATTAAACATGCCATCGTGGTTTCCGGCGGCTTTAATGAAGTCGGCGGGGAGGGGGTTGAGCTTGAAAAAAAACTGCTGACGGTAGCCGACCGATACGGCATGCGTTTTTTAGGACCTAACTGTCTGGGTGTTGCGAACCCTCATCATAAATTCAATGTCACGTTTCTGCCTTTCGAAGGCCGGCAGGGATTCATCGGTCTGGCTTCTCAGAGCGGCAGCCTCATCACCCAGATGTTTGGCTACCTGAGTCGATTCGGTCTCGGGTTCTCCAGCGGGATCAGTGTGGGCAACGAAGCCAACCTAGACATTGTCGATTGCATGGCGCATCTGGCTGGCTGTCCGCACACCCGGGTGATCGGCCTTTATATCGAAACGATCCGGCGGGGGCGGGAATTTATCGACGTTGCCCGGTCTATTGTGCCCCACAAACCCATTGTGGCCTTTTACGTTGGTGGATCGGAAGCCGGCAAACGGGCCGGCCTTTCCCATACCGGAGCCCTGGCGGGTCCGGACGCGCTCTATGACGGTGTGTTCAGGCAAAGCGGTGTCATTCGCGCCGATTCCATTTCGGATCTTTTTGACTATTGCTGGGTTCTGGGAACATGCCCACGACCCGGAGGCAACCGGGTGATTGTTCAGACCCATTCCGGCGGTCCCGGTGCTGCAGCGGCCGATGCCTGCAGCCGGGCGGGGTTGGCGCTGCCGCAATTGTCAAAACAAACACAGGATAAGATCGCACCCATGGTGCCCCACACCGGCAGCCTGAACAATCCAGTCGACGTGACTTTTTCCAAAAACCCCTTGGATTTTTATGACAGTATCCCGGATGCGCTTCTTGGGGACAGCGGGACGGACGGTTTGCTTGCTTATTTTTTAGCGCCCGGCACGAGTATACGGCGCTCGATGGCCGGCATGGGGATTGCCGAGGAGGAGATTCCCCGCCTGACCGAGAAACTTTTTGACGATCAAGGCCGGACCCTGGCAGGCTTGATCAAAAAACATCAAAAACCGCTGGTTGGTTTTACTTTTCAAAGCCATGAAGCGTTATCCGTTCGAAAACTTTTGCATTATGGTGTTCCGGTATTACCCTCTCCCGAACGGGCATCCCGTGCCATGGCCGCATTGGTCCACTATGCCTGCATGCTTGACAAAATTTAATCTCACGCATTAAAATAGTACCAGTTGAAGCTGAGTCAGCCATGCCGGAAACAAAGAAATTAAAAAAGTTTTGCCACATCTGTCGTCGAGCCGGAAGCTGGGCGGGCGTGATTTCTACAAACAGTCCTATTGGGGCTTATAGTTCAGCAGTTTACCGATTATGCAATTATTAGCCTTAAGTGCAAGCCTCGTCATCGCAGTTCAGATAATTTACAGTCTGGTCAACGGATCAGCCATCTGTCCGAACGATGGCTGCGAGCTTGTCGAGCGCCTCACTGTCCTTTCACCTTTATATTTTAATATCTTAGGTCTTCTATTTTTTCAGTTTGTCTATTGGTCACTTCGATTTTACAAAAATAAATCTTCAGGCAGCTTCGATATTACGGGTCTGTTGCTTCTGGCGGGCCTTGCGGTTGAAGGCGTTCTGCTGGCATATCAGCTATTTGTCGCTTATGTTGTCTGCAGCTATTGCATCCTCATATTTTTATTTGTCGTCATTTTAAATCTTGTGTATGGACGCAAACAGATCATATCCGGTGTAACCGTCGTCATCGCGATTATTTTTTCATTCTCCCTCTTGACGTTCCTGCCCGCGCGGGTTTCTTCCCAGCTTTATTCTTTAGAAAGCGGCAGCTATGGCGTCAAATCCTGTGCTGTGCCGGCCAAAGAAATTTTTCTGATTTTTTCTTCGGATTGTTCTCATTGCATCAAGGTGATTAATGCTTTAGACAACTGTAACAGCTGTGATTTTTATTTGAATCCCGTCGATAAGTTAGACACATTCAAAGTCAACGGCCTTGAGCTGAATGCCTCGTACACCCCGGCAGTGAATCGTCTCATGCTCGCAATTCTAGGAATTAAAGAAATCCCGGTGTTAGTCGTCAAGAATACCGCCGGCTTTTCTTTTATCAAAGGGGAAGATAATATCTTAAACTTTGTGCGCCGAGCATGTTTCGATCCGAAACCGGTTTTGTACTTTGATCAATCCCTCCAGTCCGAGGGGGAGGAGATGACGGTCCTGACAGAGGATAGTGGCGAATGCTCGTTGGATATAAACTGCAAAGAGCAATGATAATGAGCCGATTTTTTGCAGCGTTAGGGCGAATTATACAGTTCCACGGGATTGCTGAGGGTCCCGATGTCCTGGACGGTCATGTCAACGGTGTCGCCGGGCATGAGAAAGACGGAGGGCTTGCGAGTGAATCCCACGCCACTGGGTGTTCCGGTAAGGATCACCGTGCCCGCAAGCAGCGTTGTGCCTGTCGAAAGAAAAGAGATCAGTTCGGCAACCGGGAAAATCATATCGGAAGTGTTGGCATCCTGCATAACCTGGCCGTTGAGCACACAGGTCAACCGGAGATTCTGGGGATCGGCGAGTTCATCCACAGTCACCAACTCGGGCCCCAGGGGGCAGAAGGTGTCAAAACTTTTGCCGCGCACCCATTGGCCTGATCCCCGTCCGCCCTGCCAGCGCCTGGCGGACACATCGTTTGCGACCGTGTACCCGAGGACATAATCGAAGGCCTCGGCGGCGGGCACATCCTTGGCGGTTTTACCGATGATCACTGCCAGCTCAACCTCGTAATCCACTTCAGGCGGCTCCATGCAGGAGGGGTGCAAGAGGATAGGGTCTGCGGGATTGGTGAGCGAACCCGGATTTTTCATAAACAGCACCGGGTATTTCGGGATCTTTGATCCGGTCTCCTCGGCATGCTGGTGATAGTTGAGCCCGATCGCTAAAATAGCGGAGGGTATCAGAGGCGCGAGAATTTTTTTGACATTGACGGTTTCACCGGTCTCCTTTAGGCCGGTCAATAAATCCCCCGTCAGTCGCATCGCTCTGCCGTCGCGATAGTTATGGCCGTAGCAGTCCTGGCCTTTTTCATCAATGAATCTTACGATATGCATACAACCTCCTTTCTCTTGGTTGTTTCTGGAAAATCAGATACAGAATTCATTCACTGCAAAAGCGCATGAAACGTAACAAAAAAAATTAAAGAGGTAAAGGCTTTATAGCAAACGGAACTTTAAACACAATTAAGGCTGACTGATACCCGATTTACTTGCAAAATGCTGAAGAATCCCCTATGTAATGGCGCGACCGGATTCTGCGAGTATCAGACCACCCTATCTTAATTCTAATATCCGGGAAATGATCCGATTTCGAGAACTGTATCCATCGACAGACGCCTGTTGGTGGATACGCCACCAGTGGAGATACTTTTTATGGAAAATTTGATTTATCTTGATAATGGCGCCACGTCTTTTCCCAAACCGGATGAAGTATATACTTTCATGGATTCTTTTTACCGGAGCTTCGGAGTCAACCCGGGACGTTCCGGATATGATCTGTGCATGGAAACCGGAGAGCTGGTCGACAGGACCCGCAAGTTGCTTTGCGACTTTTTTAACGGCCACGATCCCAATCGGCTATGCTTTTCCTATAACTCCACCGACGCCCTCAACCTGATTATTTTCGGCATGCTGAAACAGGGCGATCATGCCATTACAACAACGCTTGAGCACAATTCCGTGCTACGCCCCCTCTATCATCAGAGTAAATTCAACGGAGTCGAGGTCGATTATGTGCCCTTCGGCACGAACGGCTTTGTCGATCCCGACGAGATCAAAAATAAAATTAAGGCAAATACCCGTCTCGTCGTTATAAATCATGCCTCCAACGTGATCGGCACGGTTCAGCCGGTTGAGGCCATCGGGCGCATCTGCCGGGAGCACGGTGTTACCCTTAGCCATCGATGCATCCCAATCCGCCGGCAAGGTACCGATTGATATCGAGCAATTGCACATCGATATTGTCGCTTTTACCGGTCACAAATCCCTGCTGGGGCCGACCGGCATCGGTGGTCTCTATGTTAGGGAAGGAATTGAGATTCGACATACCCGCGCCGGCGGGACCGGGGTCCGTTCCGCTCATCGCATGCATCTGGACGAATATCCCTACAGGCTTGAGTACGGCACCGGCAATGTCGTGGGCATTGCCGGACTGCATGCCGGTTTGAAATGGATAATAGAAAAAGGTATGGATTTCCTTCACAAGCAGGAAATGAGGCTGACCCGTATGTTAAGGGACGGCCTCAGTGACTTGGATGGCGTATCACTCTACTGCCAGGATGATCTGACCGATCATATCGCTGTCCTCAGCTTCAATATAGACGGAATGGAAGCACTCAATGTGGGCACTCTTTTGGACGGCGAGTACGATATCGCCTGTCGCACCGGACTTCATTGCGCCCCTCTTGTGCATGAACAATTGGGAACCGCTCTAAAAGGAGGAGCGGTTCGGATCGGCATCGGCCCTTTTAACACAGAGGATCACATCCGAACCGCCATCGACGCCATCGGAGAAATTGTTGACTTTCAGAAGAAAAATAAACCACAGCCCCAATCGGTCTGATGGCCCTGCAGGTTTCAGCAATTAAAAATTTTCAAATAACAAAACACAAATACCAAAAGATGTTAAATTAAGCGATACGAATTAAGAATTGATGTTTTGCGAAGCCAAAACATCTATTCTTAATTCGTTATCGATGCCAAATATTATATTTCAAGATCGCGTAAAATGCTCGAAATCCATCTTTCCAACCGATTTTTTTACCTTCTGCATACGTCCGTCCAGCATAAGAAATGCCGATTTCATAGATGCGATGATTTCCCCGGGAAATTTTGGCAGTGATTTCCGGTTCGAAACCAAACCGGTTCTCTTCAATTTCTATCGCTTGAATAATTTCGCGACGAAACATCTTATAGCAGGCTTCCATGTCGGACAGATTGATATTGGTAAACATGTTGGACAGTAGGGTTAATAATTTATTCCCCACGTAATGCCAGAAGTATAGCACGCGGTGAGGACCGCCGCCCATAAACCGTGAGCCGAATACCACATCGGCCTTGCCGCTTTCGATGAGCTTCAGCATTTTGGGGATGTTCTGCGGGTTGTATTCAAGATCGGCGTCCTGAACGACTACCGCCTCTCCCTTTGCCTCCTTAAAGCCGGTGCGCAAAGCAGCACCTTTTCCCATATTCTTTTTGTGGTAAATGATTTTATCGACCAAAGGTTTTACACTTTCTTCGAGGATTTCTCTGGTACCGTCGTTGGAGGCATCATCAACAACGATAATTTCGAGGTCTCTGAGGTCGATCGCAAGGACTTGCGTTACGATTTCAGATATTGTGGCTACTTCATTGTAGCAAGGAATAATTATGGAGAGTTTCATAAGTCTGCGTGTCCAATTAACTTAGATTTCAGAATTATTAGTTCCAGCATAACAAACACCTGAACAGTTATCAAACAATTCGCAGCCGAACGATATTTTTACAAAACCAATCAAGATAAAATCAAATTTGCCGATACTAAGATGAAAGGGCTTTACATGACTCTATTGATGGGAAAAACAATTGATATTCAATGAAATGATAATGTATTCAATCGTGGGTTTCAGTATTTACGCCGCTATTTATTTCCTGATGATATTTGGAAGCTAAGTCGTACCATCTTTATCACTGCATCGTTTCTTTAGTTCAATTCCTAAATTCATAACCCGGATAAACCTGAAAGAATAGCCACAAAGGCACCAAGACACAAAAAATAAATGTTTATTTTTAATTAAATTTCGTGCCTTGGTGTCTTAGTGGCGAAATATTTTGTTAGGAAAATCCTTCGCAAACATGATGGGATTTGAATAAATAGGTACTAAGTTGTGTCTATCCGTGATGATCCGTGTCCTGGTTTTTTTTAAATTTAGTACGAAGGTAGCATTCCAGGTCGCTGAGCAATCGGATTTGGTGATCGCTGAGATCTTCGGTTTGTTTCAGACGCTTGATTTCAATCAGAGCTCCTGTCGGTGTTATGCGGCTTTCTGCCCGGTAGTCCACCATCGCATCCGTTTCCCTTGATGGATTGATACGTTCCATGTACGTTTTGAATTCCCCGGCAAATTTTACGGCCATGGCACCCGGATAATTTCGGCAAATAATGCGCCAGGCCAGTGTGCGGGCATCCGGACTTGAAAACTGTTGGATCAGATCTGCCTTTTCCTCCAAAGAAGCCCGGTGAAACCTGCGGCATAATTTCTCATCGGCCCGGGAATAGAACCCGATTTGGTAAAGAGAGGCATCGGGGTCTAAATTCGGGATGAACGGGTAGCGGTACTCACGGTAGTATTTTATAATATGTTGAAAAATGTCTTGATTTTCCTGCAGCCATTTCAGGTTTTCTTCAAAGATCGCGCTGCGGTCCTTTCCGATTTTCCGCCAATATCGATCGTGGGGAGGCAGCAATATCCCGGGCTCTCCCATGCGTTTACGGATGACCCAGGTCGTTTCGGCAGTGGCTTCAGGAGTGGTTTCACGAAGCTGCGGCAGGTCCAGTCGCAACCATAATGTTTGATTGGGGTAGGGGAGCGATGACCCGATGGAGATCACCGGGATCTGATAATTTTGGTCGGGACCGTATTCGCCGCCGACCATCAATCCGCGGTAGTGTTCCCCTGCGGCGCTTTGCAGCCCAACCGGCAGTTCAGCCATCCGATGCGCATCTGTCTGTTTATCAAAATAGCCTTCCAAATACCGCCACATCTCATTATTTTTAAAGAAACGACGGGCCAATTCAACCGTGGCGGCTACATCCACGATAGCTTCATGGGATTGACCGGCTACGAGACGGTTGGCGGAACCCAGATGTTCTAATTTTAGCGATAGTTTGCCGTCAATCTCCGGCCAGATCAACGCGTCTGTTTTATAAAGCCGGTATATAATGGTTATTGGGTATAAATCCATCCGGCTGCAGCCGTTTTTGTACTGGTGGGTATAAGGCGGCAGTAAGTTTCTGTGAAACGAGAACCGCATAAACTCATCATCGAATCCCATCGTGTTATAGCCCAGACTGATGGTGCCGGGTTGATTCATCAACCGATGGATTTGCTCGGCCGCTTCGTATTCACACAGCCCGTCGGAAAATTCGGTCACAGGAATGCGATTGGTGAGAAGCGCCGCCGGTGATGGGATTACATCAGGCCGCAGCTTAACCGTAACGGAATGACGGTCAATTTCATTGAGCTGCCGGTCTGTGCGAATAGCGGCAAACTGTAGGACCTGGTCAAAGGCTTTGTTTAACCCCGTGGTTTCTATATCGTAAAAAAGGTAGCTGTCGGCCATGGCATCCCGCTTTGAGACGTCTGAAACTGATTGAAGACTATAGATTTGTAGCGATCAAGTTTTTTCCCCATACGTGCTGCTTTTTCGGAGGAGGGAAAAATGGCTGCCGGTTCTTAACCTAGTTCAAATATCAAATTCAGCGATTCATTAGAATTTGTCAAGGCTAAAAGGTTTAACATCCGGGAAACGTCAAAGTTGAGAACAACTTAGTAAGGATGAAGCAATTCACTGTCCCTGTTATAGGCCTAAAATTTCAAAGCGCCTATTTAACAGGGCAGGCAATATCCAAATTCGAAAGTCCAATGACCCAAACATTCTGGTGACTTATCTGTTTAAATGACGTGGGGTTGAAATGCCTCTTCAGCGGGCATCGATGCTTAAGTCATCCAGGCTGTAACCGAAGGCCTCGATAAGTTTGTTGGCTGTTTTAGCAACTTCGTCAGGATTCATTCTGGTTTCTACATAGATATCCGTTCCTTGAATTTTTTCCGGCATCCGGAGCTGATCCGAATAGCGGGAAAAGTATGGTTTTTGATTGTCGGATATCCACAAAACCTTCTCGAAATCTGTCTCGTGAGTCGAGGCTAAATAGTCACTGAGAATCGGCAGCACTTCATCCCAGGCACGCACGATATGGGAATGACCGATAAAGGTAAAGGATTTTATGGATTTTTCCGAATAACTTTCGAGTTTTCTTTCTTTTTCAGTGTTACGAATATCTTCTGATGTCGTTGCGCCGGGTTTGTCCTTGTTATCCGGTATCTCCGGTTCCAGGCTGGTGGAGGGGGGCGCGGTCACGGTTTTGGGAATATCCGTTATTAACCATTGGTCTTCATGCTGAGTTAAAAACGTTTCAATCGATTTGATGTCGACTTTATAGCCGCAAAGCTTTTCGGTCTGCAAACTTAACAATTCGATAAATATCTTATTGGGTTGCGAAATGATTTGATTCCAGGCTTTGGGCAGAAAATCGGCTGCCATTTTTTGCTTTTTGTCGTGGAAAAGTTTTTTTGCGGTTTCCAACGCCTGTCCCTTGGAGACTTTGCTCATCGTGAGCAAATCGACCAGTGGCGGGACAGACGCATCCGGTTCCTGATTAAATAAATCTGCGGAATGAAACCATTTTTGCTGCCAGCTGCCGTTGGATGAAGTCAAATAAAACCACCAGGTGACGCCGTTGGTGAGCACGGCCATATCGGCACCTTCGGCGGAGGCACCCTCGACGAATTTTTTTTGATGGTTATCTAATTTTTCACTGACTTTTTTAACCTCGACCACTATTTTATTGGTATCCCCTATCCGCAGGGCGTAGGACACCTGCGATGAATTCGCCGCATAATCCGGACAGACCTCATCAACATTAAAAATGTCCCAACCTAATAATGAAAGCATCCGCAAAACCACCGCCTGTTTGGTGGAAGCTTCATCAAAAGCGGATAATTTTTTATTGGACTTCAGGTCTTTGATAAACGATTGAATCTGTTTCTGCATGGTTTTCTCCGGATCTTCATTCGTCGCGCATAATATCGAAAGTCGCTTTGGGGAAAAGATAAAATTACATTGATTTTTAAAGAGTTATCGGTAGTTTGTGATAAAACTTGAGAAAATCGAATGTAAATCCGAAATTTTATATTTGAAAAGAAAACCTTAACACACATCTAAAATATCACGCCTCATCTGCAGAAACATGATTTACTGAAAACTCCAATCACCTCAAATGTGACGCGTGTTTTTTCTTTCGAGGTGGTGGTCTCAGCCGGTATCGGAGGTTTGAGGACCCGGTCAAAAGTTAGGGTGAATCAGACAAGAGCCGCAGATAGCGTCCGGCTCATTAAGCGCCTCGGATACCTCCCGGATGAAATCATGGAGGAGATTAATAATGCGTTAACACTGCATTATGACTTGGAATAGGCCGGCTTAGCGGCTTAGGGTACTTTGAGATATTTGTAAGCAATAGAATCTGGAAGATAGGACAATATTGGGATTTCTTGCAGCGAACAATGAGAATCCGTCATATCGCGCTCTCCGAGGCGTAGCTACGAGCCCGCTTCCAGCCCGTAGGCTTCATAGGCTTACAGGCCGGAGGGGAGGCCAGGGCGTGCCGAAACCTGCAAACTGAAACCTGACTATCTATACCCTGCGTTACTAAATAGCCAGCGCACTGGCAACCCAGCAGGGGCCGCTTTTTCCGAGCCTAGTCTCGGAAAAAGCTTAGTGCCTTAGTGGCTGGACTATTTCATTTTACCTTTTGATTGAAAAGCCCCCATTTTTTTTCTATGTCTGCGGACACCCACCAGGCCGATCAACCCGGTTGAAATTAAAAACAGTATTGGGCTGTTATTGCTGAACACTCCCGATAGGGCATTGCCGATTTGACCGT
>CAVXXE010000056.1:0-28321 GCA_963765595.1 uncultured delta proteobacterium | reverse complement strand
TAAGCGTCACAGGAATGGCCGGCATCTCCGTTCCCCCCACCAGCCCATCATAAGATACGCCAATTGCTCCAGTATAGGTCCCTGTCTCTGTCGGTTGGCCATCTACTGTCAGCCTTTCCGTAACCATATCACCAGCTGGCAACGATGCGATTTTCTCTGGGTCGTAGTGAATAGGGCTACATTAGAACGTCCCGCTTCACTGGTATGGACAGGTGCCATCTTTGCGTGAAAAATTATCAAATCTTTCTGAATTTGTCCGTGAAATAAAAGTCGGCTTTGCCCGGTACTACAACAAAAGGCATAACCGGCGCGGTTATTTCTGGGGAGACCGGTTTAAAAGTGTCATCGTCGAAAAAGGAGAAACCCTGATCAACTGCCTGGCATATATCGATTTAAATCCAGTACGTGCCGGCCTGGTGGACCGTCCGGAGGAATACCGCTGGAACTCACTGGGCTACCACATACAGACCGATAATAAAGACAATTTTTTATCCCTGGATTTTGGCCCTGTGAAATGCGCTTCGCTGTCACTTCGTGAATTGCACGGGGCAAGCCTTCAAGAATTCGGAATATTGGATGCCGAAGAAAGGCTGCGAGGATATCGAAGGTATGTTTACGAAGCCGGTGCGATAGACCGCTCTGAGATCGGTCAGCGCAAGATCATTGGAGAAGGGGTTGTGGAAAAAGAGCGAAAAAAAGAGTTTAAAATCAGCAGAGTCGACCGCTTTCGATACAGAACACGCTATTTTACAGATTCGGGAATCATCGGCACGAAAGAATTTGTTTCCATGAATTACCAGCGGTTTAAAGATATTTTTATGTCGAAAAGAGAAAAGATTCCAAAGGCGGTTGCCGGTTTGGAAGGGATTTATTCGTTAAAAAGGCTGGTGGAGTGAGATTGTCAAATTTCTACGAACACGCCCAAACAGGAAAGAGCTGGAGTCGTTGGGTGTGAGCAATGAAATCGAAACTTTTTAACGACAACTGAATTAAACAGTATTTTAGGTTGTCTGAAATTGAATAGAAGATAATTCTTCTTTCGAAGCTCTCGAAGAGATACGTAAAAATTCAATACCAACAACCTGATCGTGTTCATCGTAATCTAAAATTACACCAGGTTGAACTTCCTCAGATTCTATAATCCGGCTCTCATCAAGACGGAAATAAAGACTATCAGTTTCCTTATCTACTCGGATCCTCATGACATCGTTCTCCTTAAACGCCGGTCAAAAAAAGCGGTTACAGCTCGGTTAGGGTTTACTTGAACGTTAATCACAACTCTTAGCCAGCGATTTCCGTACTCATTGATCTGTTTGATATAATGCCTTTTATCGAAACTATTTTCTTGGCCCCCTGTGTATAAATAAGGAATGACTGCTTAAATAACAAGTGCAAAAGGGCATCTTCTCTACAGCGATCGATCAGCTCGCACATGAATTTTTTTTCTAAACTTCCTATTTAAACCGACTATTTCGGTCCAGATTGCGGTATTGAATGGCTTCCGAGATATGATCGACCTGCAGGTTGGACTCTGATTGCAGATCGGCGATGGTGCGGGCGATTTTTAGGATGCGATTGAAGGCCCGGGCTGAAAGCCCCAGCTTGTCGATGGCGGACTCCAACAGATTTCTAGCAGCCGTATCGATTTGACAGTGCTTTTTGATGTGGCGGCTACTCATCTGGGCGTTGCAGTAAATTTTTGTGCGTGCAAATCGGTCGGATTGAATGGCGCGGGATGCGGCCACGCGTTTGCGGATTTCCGCCGAAGACTCGGCGTTTGATTCCCGCATCAGGTCTTTGTAGGGTACCGCCGGTACCTCCACGTGAATGTCGATGCGGTCTAAAAGCGGGCCGGATATCTTGGAGCGATAGCGGTGAATCTGCTGATACGTGCAACGGCATGCATGTTTGGGATCTGCAAAATACCCGCACGGACATGGATTCATGGCAGCCACCAGCATAAAGCTTGAAGGGTATGTCAGGGTGGTTGTTGCCCGGGAAATGGTTACCTTAAAATCTTCCAGCGGCTGCCGTAACACTTCCAGCACATGTTTTTTAAATTCCGGCAACTCATCTAAAAAGAGCACGCCGTGGTGCGCCAGGCTGACCTCGCCCGGTCGCGGAATATGACCCCCGCCGATGAGTCCGGCATCGGAGATGGTGTGATGGGGAGAACGAAACGGGCGTTTGGTAACTATCGCCTGGTCTTTTTCCAGCAGCCCGATAACGCTGAATATTTTAGTGGTTTCGATGGCCTCATTAAATGTAAGGGGGGGCAGAATAGTCGGCAAACGTTTCGCCAGCATGGTTTTCCCCGAGCCGGGCGGACCGATCATGATGACATTATGACCGCCGGCAGCGGCAATTTCCAGTGCCCGTTTGACATGCTCCTGCCCCATGACTTCGGCATAGTCCAGCTCAAATTGACCGTCCTTTTCGAATATGTCGGACACATCGGTCTTTTCCGGCTCAAGGCGCGTAAAACCCGTTAAAAAAGCAACCGCCTGAGACAGGGTTTTCACCGGCAGCACATCGATGTCGTGGACCACTGATGCTTCGCGCCCGTTGTCGCAGGGAACGATAATTGCCTTATAGCCTGCTTTTTTAGCGGCCAGCGCCATTGGCAGGGACCCTCTTACCGGTTTTACACGTCCATCCAATGAGAGCTCACCCAGGATGAGATACTGTGAAATATTTTTTTGAGGGATGATCCCGGTTGCCGCCAGGATCCCTAATGCGATCGGTAAGTCAAAGCCGGTGCCATCTTTTTTTATGTCTGCCGGAGCTAAATTTACGGTAATGCGGTCATCCGGAAATCGGTAACCCGAATTGCTGATGGCTGATTTTACCCGTTCTTTGCTTTCTTTGACCGAGGCCTCCGGCAATCCAACAGTGGCAAACGTAGGAAGCCCCGAAGTGATATCGATTTCCACTTCCACGCGATAGGCGTCTATCCCAAGAACCGCACTGCTGAGAACTTTGGCCAGCAACTTTCCCCCTTACGCCGGAATTTATGATTTTTTTACCGATATGAAAAATCCGGGGCACCGAATCCAAACCGGTGGATGCTATACCAAATCAGGGTCGTCAGAACAATCTTTTTGTTGACATTCATGCTCATGTGGTTAATATTTTCATCATTTAGACAGTTTAAATGAATAGATTTCCTTTGGAATTCATCACTTATAATATAATCAATATGGTCTTACCCACCCATCAAAGAACCCTGAACCGAGAGGTGAGCTGTTCGGGAATCGGGCTTCATTCCGGCAAAGAAGTTCATCTGACGCTCAAACCTGCACCGATCAATCACGGTATTAAATTTGTCAGAAGAGATTTGCCGGACAATCCTACCATTCCAGCCCGGTTTAATTGTGTGGTGGATACCAGCCTTGCCACTGTAATTGGATTGGACGGCGCGATTGTGTCCACCATAGAGCACCTGATGGCATGTTTAGCCGGGTTATCCATTGACAATGTCATCGTCGAACTTGATTCCTACGAAGTGCCGGTAATGGACGGCAGTGCTGGCCCCTTCACCCGGATGATCCTGGAAAGCGGCATCCGGGAGCAGAAAGCCAAACGGCATTTTTTTGTGCTGAAAAAACCCATTGAATTGGAGCATGATGGCAAGTTTGTTGGTGTCTATCCGGATACTACGTTCAAAATCACCTGCAATATTGAGTTTGAGCACCACCTCATCCGCAAGCAATCCTGTTCGATAGAAGTGGTGGATCACATATTTGAACGTGAGGTTTCCAGGGCACGGACGTTTGGTTTTCTGCATGAGGTCGAGTATATGAAGCGCTACGGCCTTGCTCGCGGAGGATCCCTGGACAACGCCGTGGTCATCGATAAAAGTGACATTTTAAACGAGGAGGGGTTACGCTACCGGGATGAGTTCGTTCGCCACAAACTGCTGGATTGTATCGGTGATTTTTCTCTTCTGGGCATGCCGATTTTAGGCCATATTGTAACCAAAAAATCCGGCCATGCATTTAATCATGCTTTCCTTGAAAAGTTCTTTAATAAAAAAATGTGCTGGCAGACCCAGACCCTGCCCTTCCCCCCTGACCCAGTCCACAAGACGGTAAAATCACTTGCCATTTAACTCGGTTTCCGATATTAATATAAGCGATGAGCCGAGGAAGATCTTGCCGGGAATAAAACCCAAAACCAGCCTGTAGCGTCTGTTTCAAGTTTAGGGCATTCATGTAAATATATGGTATTATCATTGAGGAAACAGATAACATGTGTGCTAGTGTTGGGTATGCTGTTCATAGGCCAGGTTGCTGCATCAGCCCAAGAAGCGTCTCTGACAAACATCACAGTTTCAAACACCCGCGATGACCTGCTTTTATACTTGAATCTGGAGGGTGCCTTTAGCGAAAAATTGAAAAAGGCGATTTTAAGTGGTGTACCTACAGCTTTTGCTTTTTTAGCCAAACTGAACCGCGTTCGAAATATGTGGATCAATCCGGTTATAGCAGATATTACCGTCATTCACACCATCAAGTACGACAATTTGAAGAAAGAATTCATTGTCAGACGATCATGGCGAAACAATAAACCCGAGGTGACAAAATCGTTCAGCGAAGCTCAAAAATGGATGACCGAAGTCAACAGTTTAAAGATCATACCGTTAGGTCAGCTGGAAAAGGGACAGCAATATCAACTTAGGACCAAGGCCGAGGTGAGCAAGCAAACCCTTCCTTTTTATCTGCACTATGTTCTGTTTTTCATCTCGTTGTGGGACATCGAAACCGATTGGTACAGCATAGATTTCATTTACTAAAAATAAAGCGACATTCTCCCCGCAAATATCATGTTCAGCGCTATCTTCAAAAGGAAAAAAAGCCCGGTTCGGGACGCCGACAGCAGACGTAGAAGGCGCGAAGGGATTCTTATCATTATCATCCTTTTTGTGGTAGCCCTGCTGACGTTTGTTGAAACCAGGACCATTCGTTTTGGTGCCGATATCCCCGTTTCCAACACGATCTTAATGTTTATCCTGATCAATATCAACCTGCTGCTTCTGATCCTGTTGATATTTCTGGTTTTCCGAAATCTGGTGAAATTGCTTTATGACCGCCGTCGCAAGGTCATGGGTGCCAAACTTCGCACACGTCTGGTCGTGGCGTTTCTTGTCCTTACCATTGTTCCGACTGTCGTACTGTTTTTCTTTTCCATCAACTTCATTACAACCAGCATTGAGTTTTGGTTCAACGTCCCGGTGGAACAAGCCCTTGAGAATTCGCTACGGGTTGGTGGCAGATTATACGACCGGGTCGAGCAGAACAATCAGTTTTTTCTTGAAAGAATTTCATATCAATTAAATACCAAAAATTTGTTGAACCCTGCCAAAGAAGAGGACCTGACCCAATACATCCAGGTCGTCCAGCGGGAATTTAATCTTGACGGCGTAGAGGTTTACGCCAACAATACCCAGCGGATCACGTTTTCGTTGTCTTCTGAATTGGAAAACGAATATTTTGGTATCGTTTCAGCGGAAAACCTGCAGAAGGAAGCGCATCTCAAAGGTGTTCGCTCCATCACCCAGAAAATTCCATCAGGTGAATCTGTTAAAACCATCGGCACGGTTCCATTTGGCGTGAGGGCCGCTGAGGCCGCGGGATATGTGGTGGTGACGATTTTGATCCCGCCGGATTTGCACCGGAATTTAGAATCCATTTCACGGGGATTTGAGGAATACCAGCAAATCAAACTGTACAAAAAGCCTATCCAGATTACTTATTATATCTCTCTTTCCATTGTGGCGCTGCTGGTATTGTTCTGTGCGATCTGGTTTGGTTTCTACCTGGCTAAAACCATCAGCATACCCATCAAGGAACTGGCCGAAGGCACCCGCAGGGTTGCTGAGGGTGAGCTTGGTTTCACCATTGCTTCCGTGGCAGATGATGAAATTGGAAGTCTGGTTACATCCTTCAATAAAATGACCAGGGATCTTAGAACCGGCAGAGAACAGCTGGAGCTGTCGGCACGCATGCTGAAAGAACAAAACATCGAAATTGAAGAAAAACGGCACTATATAGAGTTTGTCCTAAAAAGTGTCTCCGCCGGGGTCGTCACCCTCGATGCGGACGGGATGCTCTCCACCATCAATAAATCCGCGGAGAAGATGCTGGGCATCAAATCCGAGGAGGTCCTTCACAAAAGCTTCAATACCTTGTTAAAGGTCCAGAATCAAGATCTAGCCGATGAAATAATGGGCAATCTCACCCTGGCGCGGGATGCAACCCTTGAGGTACCTCTAAAACTCATCATCGAAGGCAGACCTCGCAGCTTTTTGACAACCGTGAGCGTATTGAAAGATGATGCCGGTCAGCATATGGGTATTGTGATGGTATTTGACGACTTAACCGAAATGGAAAAAGGACAGCGGATGGCTGCTTGGCGGGAAGTTGCACGCCGCATTGCCCACGAGGTAAAAAATCCCCTCACCCCGATCACTCTTTCAGCCCAGCGGTTGAAACGCAAATATTCCAAACAGCTTAACGAACCGGTCTTTGATGAATGCACCCAGACCATCATTGATCATGTGGATTTGATCCGAAATCTGGTGAACGAATTTTCTTCCTTTGCCCGCTTCCCGAGCGCCAACCCAGAGCCCTGCGAGCTGCCTCCGATTATTGAAGAAACGGTCGCATTATACCGCGAAGGGCATCCCAGCATCAAATTTGAAATTGAAAATGCAAGCGTCATCCCTCCGTTGAATCTCGACCGCCAGCAGATCAAACAGGCCTTGATCAATCTGATAGACAATGCCATCAGCGCCATAAAAGACGAGGGCTTTGTTTCCTTTGCCGTCTCGCATGATCCTATTTTAAAGCGAATTCGGATAGAAGCCGCCGATAATGGTTCGGGGATTTCCAACGAGGATAAAACACGCTTGTTCGAACCGAATTTTTCAACAAAAAAATCCGGAATGGGACTGGGACTTACCATTGTAAGTACGATTATTGCCGATCATAATGGGGTTATCAGTGTTCAGGATAACGTTCCCCGGGGTGCAAAATTTGTTATTGAGTTGCCGGTTTGATGCGTAAGTAGTCAGTCGTCTGTCGTCCGTGGTTTAGCTTTGATTAAAATACTGTGTTTTAAATCAATTGTTTAGAGTTATCAAGATGGGAATTTATTCTACTGCAGAGCTTTTCGAATTATTTACAACAACAAACAACATACAACCGACAATATGAATCAGCCAAACAGTCTCGGTTAATCACACATTAACATTCAAAACTCCAAACGCCGGATAAAGGATAACTCATGTTTCCCTCCCTTTTAATCGTTGATGACGAACCGTCCATACTACAGAGTTTGGGTGGCCTGCTTTCGGATGAAGGCTTTGAGGTGACCACGGCCGCAAATGGTTACGAAGCCTTAAAAACCATTGAAGAGGAATCCCCTGATCTTGTATTACTCGACATTTGGATGCCGGGAATCGACGGCATTGAAACACTGAAGGAAATCAAAATAAAAAACCCGAATATTCAGGTAATTATAATTACCGGGCACGGGACCATTGAAACCGCCGTTAAAGCGACCAAACTGGGCGCATTTGATCTCATCGAAAAACCGCTTTCAATTGATAAAGTTATCGTAGCCATTAACAATGCACTGAATTTCAGACGTCTCGAAGAAGAAAATAAATATCTGCGCAAGAAAACGCTGGAAAAAAATTCGATCAATGGGAACAGCCGAAAAACAATAGAATTGAAGAATAATATCGGTAAAGCCGCCCCCACAGACACCTGGATATTGATCATCGGCGAAAATGGCACAGGAAAAGAACTTGTCGCCCGAATGATACACCATCTGAGTCCACGGGCCGATCAGCCGTTGATTGATGTCAGTTGTGCGGCAATTCCGGAAAATCTGATTGAAAGCGAGCTGTTCGGCCATGAAAAGGGTGCTTTTTCAGGTGCAACCTCAAAAAAAATCGGCAAATTCGAACTGGCCAGCAATGGCTCTATTTTTCTAGATGAAATTGGAGATATGAGCCTTAAAACCCAGGCTAAGATATTGAGAGTACTTCAGGAACAAAAAATCCAGCGTGTGGGCGGGAGCCGGACGATTAACGTGGATGTAAGGGTCATAGCGGCCAGCAATAAGAATCTTGAGGAGGAGATTGAAAAGGGTAGATTCAGAGAGGATCTCTTCTACCGGTTGAATGTATTACCCATCAAGGTACCGCCTTTAAGGCAACGCACAGATGATATTCCCATCCTGGTGGAAACCTTTTTGGAAGTTTTTGCGATCCAAAATCGCGATAAAAGAAAGAAGATAACCTCTGATGCACTTGAGATTTTGAGTAATTATACCTGGCCCGGAAATGTCCGGGAGCTGAAGAACCTGGTGGAGCGCCTGGCCATTCTGGTGGATGCCGATGTAATTGACAGCCGCGATATACCGGATTTATACAATCCGGATTCCAATGTTGTCAACGACTTGACCGAATATCAATTTCTTGATTTTGATACCCTAAAGGAAGCCAGATTGACTTTTGAACAAACATTTATCACTCGAAAACTGATTCAGCACAGGAACAATGTCACCAAAACAGCCGAAGCCATCGGAGTCGGACGCAGTTTCTTACACAAGAAAATCAAAAGTTTCAAAGGCAGCAAGCATTGAGATTTTATCCCAATTTAAGTAATTTGGGAATGAAATGGCCTTACGAATTATTGCAGGAGAGTTGAAAGGAAGAAAACTTCGGTCGATACCGGGCACTAAAATCAGACCCACGGCCGATCGCATTCGCGAAGCGATATTTAATATTCTTGCGTTTCAAATTCAAGGTTCCACCGTGTTGGATCTGTTTGCCGGAACCGGTGCTTTTGGTATCGAGGCTCTGAGCCGCGGAGCCGAATCGGTTGTTTTTGCTGATGTTGATAATGATTCAATTTCGGCATTGCAAGAAAATATTAAAAGCCTTTCCCTTGAGAGCCTGACAAAAATTTTTCGATGGGACCTTACCCGTAACTTAAATTGCCTGGGTTCATTGCGAACTGCGTTTAACCTGATATTCATGGATCCGCCCTACAATAAAAATATAATAGAACCCACATTGTTTAATCTTCACAGCAGTCAATCCATGGAGAATGGTGCCCGGATTATTGTCGAGCATTCTTACCTGGAGCCGGTCCTAAAGCGCCAATTACCGTTTAAAATTTCAGACCAGCGCAGATACGGAAAAACCATTGTTTCATTTTTAAATTATGTGGTATGAGGAGCGGTTTACGCGCCGGTTTTCTAAATGTATCGTGAATCGTACTTAAAAAGGACTTATAGACATGCAAAAAACAGCCATTTATCCGGGCTCTTTCGATCCTGTTACCAACGGCCATCTGGATATTGTTGAGCGAGGACTAAAACTTTTCGACAAAATTATCGTCGCAATACTGACGAATCCAGGAAAAAAATTTCTTTTCCCCCTTGAGGATCGTCGAGAGATGTTGGAAGAGAGCATGAAAGACTTTTCCAATGTCGAAATTGATACCTTTGACGGCCTTACGGTGGATTATGCCAACCGGCGAAAAGCCCAGGGAATTCTTCGCGGACTGCGGGCCTTATCGGATTTTGAGTATGAGTTTCAAATGGCGCTGATGAATCGCCGGCTCAATCGGGAAGTCCAAACCGTTTTTTTGATGACCGGTCTGCGATGGATTTACACCAGTTCATCCATCATTAAACAGGCTGCCCAGTTCGGCGGCAGCATCAAAGGTATGGTGCCGCCCCTGGTAGAAAAAAAAATCAGAGAAAAATACCGAAAAATTTCCGAATGAAAGGGATAATTGAACCACGAAAAGAAGGAAATACACTAAAAATTAGAAATATTACTCTAAAAATATTTGGTGTGTTTTACGGATTTTTTGGTAAATAAAATAAAACTGAAAACTGACATAGAACCCCATGGATCTGTGGCAATTAAAAATATTCTGCAAAGTCGTTGAGCTCAAAAGCTTTTCCAGGGCTGGAAAGATCGTGAATTTGTCTCAGCCAACTGTCAGCAGCCATATTAAGGACCTGGAGGACCATTTTGGCTGCCGCTTGATCGATCGCTTATCAAAAGAAGCGGTCGCCACGAAGGCCGGTGAATTACTTTATGGTTATGCCCGTAAAATTCTGGCATCCAGCCATAAAATCGAGACGGCAATGGCAGAATTTAACGGAAAAATTAAAGGTCGCCTTCTTATCGGCGGTAGCACGATACCGGGTGCATATCTATTGCCCCGAATGATCGGTGCATTTACCGGACAATATCCTGAAGTTACAATTTCGCTGGTCGTAGAAGATACGGAGAAAGTAATCGATGGGGTGTTGTCCGGCAATTTGGAAATGGGTGTTGTCGGCGCGCAGTCCGGTGAAAAAAAGATTTTTCAGGAAAAATTGATCGAAGACGAAATGCGTCTCATTGTGCCCGAAAATCACACCTGGGCACGAAAAAAAATAATCCCTTTAGACTTACTTCTGACCGAACCCTTTATCGTGCGGGAAAACGGTTCAGGAACACTGACCTCGATTCAGCTGAGCCTGGCCAGTGAGGGGTATACCATCGAGGATCTGAAAATCGCTGCCGAATTGGGGAGCACGGAAGCCGTTCGTCAGGGAATTAAGAATAATGTGGGTGTATCAATTCTCTCCACCCTGGCTGTTTCCGAAGATCTTAAAATCGGCAGTTTGAAGTCCATCGCCGTCAAAGGTTTGAAACTCAAACGCAGTTTCTATCTTACCCGCCACAAGTATCACAGTCTGTCACCCTTAAGCCGGGTATTTATAGAATTTCTAAAAAAAGAGCTGGTCAACTAGTTTGATTTAAGGGACTTACGGTTCGGAAATTCTACAACTTATTGGATGGATGGTGAGTGCCGATGGATGAGCGCAAAACCGAATGAAGGTCTTTCGGGCCGGCTTGAAAACCCCGAAACGCTGCCGGCACAAAGTCCCACACTCGCCTAAACCTCCCCTTTAGCCCACCTCTCAATCGCCAATATCACTAAGAACCCTAATACCATAAGGGCTATCGCAAAGTAAAATTCACCGGCGAAAGTATCCGGCATGATGGGTCGGCCCCAAATCACATGCGCCTTTCCCCGGATTACCTGGGTCTCAATGACTTCCTTCCATGGCCAGATTTTCATTAAAGAACCCGTGATTAGACCGGCTAAAAACGCCAAGGTCAAATTATGATACTTTCCAAGCAGGTAGTTCAATACTCTGGAGAATCCCGCCAGCCCGACCGCACACCCGAGACAAAAAACCAGAATCACGATGATATTTTGGGCCAGAAACGGATTTTTCAGTGTTGCGGTAATGAATTCATACTTTCCTAAAATCAGCAAAATGAACGCGCCGCTGATTCCCGGCAATATCATGGCACAGATGGCCACAATTCCGCAAAGAAAAATAAACCAAAGCTCCTCGGGAGTTTGAATCGGTATCAGATTGACAATAACAGTTGCCGCCAATATCCCGGCAACATAGCAAATACCGGCTTTGCCCAACCAATTGGTGACCTGTTTGCCGACTAGCAGGATCGAGGCCACGATGAGACCGAAAAAAAGACTCCATATCGGCACCGGATGATAATGAAGCAGATAGTTCATCAGCTGTGCCAGGCTTAAGACCGCCACAATGATTCCGGAAAACAGGGTTAGTAAAAAGCGGATATGAACGTCTGCAACGGCTCCTTTGATATCAAGGCTAAGTATCCTTCGAACCATTTTTATATCCAATGACTTCAGGGCCGCTATCAGATCCTCATATATCCCGGTAATCAGCGCAATGGTACCCCCGGAAACCCCGGGAATCACATCCGCGGACCCCATGCAAATACCTTTTAGAGCGAGGGAAACTGCCTTTCTGACAGATACCGGACCTGGACTTTCAAAAAATGCGGCTTTCCAAGTACCGATGAATTTTTCTTTCATAGGCATTCTATGTTAAGTTTCCTTCCATCCATATTCTCCAACGAGTTTGACAAATCGGCATCCGCCAAGATTGATTTGCCGGATGTTTTGGTCGTCTCGAAAAATTTTAATGAGTTCCTGGGTATGCTGGTTGCCGACGGGAACCACCAACCGGCCACCTTCTCCCATCTGATCGATCAGCACGTCAGGAATCTGCGGGGCACCGGCAGTCACAACAATCCCATCGAAAGGGCTTTCGTCCCGCCATCCCTTGGTTCCATCGGCATATTTCATGACAATATTGTGATAGTGAAGTTTGTCAAAAAGATTGCGCGCCTGCAGATAAAGCGGGCGTTTGCGTTCAATGGTGTAAACGCGATAAACGATTTGTGCAAGGATGGCAGCTTGATAACCCGAACCGGTGCCGATCTCCAGCACCCGGTCATCTTCACCGAGATCCAAAGCTTGGGTCATTTCCGCCACAATATAGGGTTGAGAAATGGTCTGCTGTTCTCCAATCGGCAGGGGATAATCACCATAGGCCTGGTCTCTTAAGGCTTCGCTGACAAAAAGATGGCGGGGCACTCGGCGAAAAGCGGCCAGAACCTTTGGTGCCTTGATCCCCCGTGCTTCAATCTGGTTGCGCACCATTTCTTCTCTCTGGCGCTGGTATTTGATAGGTTCTTTCTCCATTGCTCGGTTTTTCTATCAAATCAATAAGCTCCGGTCAAGATGTTCGCCCCTGAAAAAATTCAAGAGTTTTTCCCTGGCAAATTGGTGATCGGACTCCGGGAAAACACACAACAGATTGTTATTGAGATTACCAACAATTAAAAAGTGGTTGATATTTTTGAATAAAATAGTAATATGATTCTTGGTTTGGAAGTAGGCTGGTTAAAATTACCCATAACATGTCCTCTGAATTTTATCCCAGTTCTACTCCAATTTACGGGCACATGGTTTCAGGCGCCAGGATTCAACGGCCGGATGCCTCCGTCCTGAAATCTGAATACCCGAAACCTTTCGGCAGTCGGAATAAAAAGGTAAAAAAAGATGCAGCTTGATATTTTGCAGACGGTGATATGAACGGTACCAAACATCTCGCCATATCCATCACGCTATCGCTAATTATTATTTGTACCGGGACGGCCGGTTATATGATCATTGAAGGTTGGAGGTTTTTAGACGCCCTGTACATGACGATCATAACCATTTCCACCGTTGGCTACCGGGAAGTGAATCAGGTCGGCGACCTGGGTCGCATTTTTACGATAGTTGTTGTCTTTACCGGCGTGGGGTTTTCCCTGTATGTTGCAGGTGCCGTGGTACAGTTCATGGTTGAAGGGCGAATGAGGATTATATTGGGGAGACGAAGGTTGAACAAAAAAATTGATAAACTAAAAAACCATTATATTGTATGTGGATATGGGCGCATCGGACGCGTCCTGTGCCGCAATCTTTGCCGAAAGCCGTATGATGTCGTGGTGATAGAAAAAAATGCGGACCTGATTCCGGTAATGGATACAGATGGGGTTTTGTATATATCCGGTGATGCGGCAGATGAAGCCTGCCTGATCAAAGCCGGTATCCAGCGAGCAGAGGGATTGGTTGCCGTTTTGGCCACTGATACGGACAATGTGTTTTTAGTTTTGACGGCCCGCCAACTTTCCCCGGACCTTAAAATCATAGCAAGGGCCGGTCAGGAAGCTTCAAAGAACAAATTGAAGGCGGCCGGAGCGGATTCCGTGGAGTCGCCCTATGAAATGGGAGCTGCCAGCATGGCCCAACGGATTATCCGGCCAACGGTTACCAATTTTTTAGAACTTGCCTTTGCCTATCAGCGCAAAGATATCCTGATGGAGGAATTCCCCGTCAGCGATTTATCAACGCTGGTTAACGTTCAGCTGAAAGATTCCGGTATCCGGCAAAATTTCAATCTGATCATCATTGCCATTAAAAAGCCGGATGGTGGCATGCTGTTCAACCCCTCTTTCGAGGCAGCCATCATGCCGGGTGATACGGTCATTGCAGTAGGGGAAGAAGAAAGCCTGCAGAAACTTGCAAAGATATTAAATCCATAAAAAAGGGTGGCCGGCCGGAGCCTCTTTTTTATATTTTGTAGATGATCCGTTTTTCGGTTATAATGATATCCACATGCTTGTCGTGTGATTCCATAGGTATCTGGGGAATGATTTGATCTTCAAGTGTCAGGGCCACCTTGCGCGTGGTAATAGCCAGCTTGGGAATCAGGCGGTCGTAATATCCTCTGCCCGTACCAATGCGACCGCCTTTTTCATCAAATGCAATCCCCGGTATTATGGCGATATCGATGCGGTCTATGGGCACTACTTTACAACGGCCGGCGTCCGGTTCCGGCACCCCTCTGGGGCCGGATTTTAAGTCTTGCGCAAATTTGTCGACTTTCATCAGTTCCATTTCAAACGTTTTGGGGTCAAAAGCCGGCAAGACAACGATTTTGTTGTAGCTGTATGCTCGTTTGATAATGTTCCTGGTTTGAACTTCATTTTCACCGCCGACATATAAAAGAGCAATTTTTGATTCCAGAAAATTCGCAAATTCAAAGAGCCGATCTTCGATTGCTCTGACTTTTTTAGCGATGTCACTTTCAGCGACTGCGGAAATTATTTTGCCAATATCTTCTCGGATCTGAATTTTTGCGGCACCAATTTCTTCCATACGATTTCTCCCCAACACAGTTTGGGTGAATTTTAAGACACGGGTGGAAACAGTGCTACCGTGCGATTCCCGTTGACTAAATGACACGCCCGTGTTAATTGCGGCATATTTTATAGTTCCCCATCAACTATGATAGATTTAAACTTGTAAATATAAGGATATATATGCTGGAAATCAAGTTCGTGAGGCAAAATTTATCTATAGTGCAGGCAGCAATGGCGGCCCGCGGCCATCATGCTGAGCTTGACACCTTTAAAATATGTGATGCCGAACACCGTGATATTTTGCTGGAAATTGAATCGCTGCGGCATCAGCGCAATGTGGTTTCCGACCGCATCGCTGAATTGAAAAAGGCCGGTGACGACACTGAAACCCTGGTGGTTGAAATGCGCGGGGTATCATCAAAAATTAAGCAATTGGATAAGAAATTGTCCAAAAACCAGGAAGCTATTGACACCTTCCTTTTAGGACTGCCGAACATTGCGCATTCATCGGTTCCCGTTGGAGCCGATGAGACAGACAACCCGGTGATCAGAAAGGTTGGCAAATTACCGGAATTCGCGTCTGATCCTCAGCCCCATTGGGAAATCGGCAGCCGTCTTAAAATTCTAGATCTGGATCGGGCGTCAAAAATTACCGGCGCACGCTTTCCGCTATATTTTGGTGCTGGCGCTCGACTGGAGCGGGCCTTAATCAATTTCATGCTGGACACCCACATCAATGAGCATGGCTATCAGGAAGTACTCCCGCCGTTTATCGTTAACCGGCAGTCCATGACGAACACCGGACAGCTGCCGAAATTTGAAGAAGACCTGTTCAAATTGTCTGGCTGGGATTATTTTTTGATACCGACGGCTGAGGTTCCGGTCACCAATATTCATCAGGGTGAAATCTTGGATGAAGATTTTCTGCCGATTTGCTATACGGCATACACCCCGTGCTTTCGATCTGAAGCCGGCTCCTATGGCAAGGATACCCGGGGGTTGATTCGCCAACACCAGTTCAATAAAGTCGAAATGGTTAAATTCAGCAAACCGGAAACCTCATACGATGAGCTTGAAACCTTGCTGAACAATGCTGAATCAATTCTGGAAAAATTGGAAATCCCCTATCAGGTTGTTGAACTATGCACCGGAGACCTGGGTTTTTCGGCGGCCAAAACGTATGATATCGAAGTATGGATGCCGGCTCAAAACGTCTACCGCGAAATATCGTCCTGCAGCAATTTTGAGGACTTTCAAGCCCGACGCGCAAATATCCGATTCAAACGCAAAGGCCAAAAGGGTACTCAGCTCGTTCACACTCTGAACGGTTCCGGACTGGCGGTGGGACGCACGGTGGCCGCCATACTTGAAAATTTTCAACAGACCGATGGCTCGGTGATCATACCCGAATTGTTGAGACCATATATGGGGGGAATGGAAAAGATAGCGCCATGAAACCGCATGATTTCCCCGCAGATATTCGCCCCTATTTGCAGCCGTCCCACGAAGGGAAGCTGATTTATCGTTGCCTGGGCTGTAAACGGGAATACGGTATTGCTAACCTGGCGTATGTATGTCCGCAGTGTGGACAGGTTTTGCTCATTTACGATCAAAATTTTTCGCGCTTAAAAGACATTTCGGGAACACTCTGGCAGCGCATATTCGACTATCGCAGAATGCTCAACGCTCCCGCGCTAAAAGGCATTTACCGCTATCATGAATTTATCGGGCCCGTTATCCCGCTTAAGGATATTATTTATCTGGGGGAAGGTCACACCCCGATGGTGGAAGCCAATTTGGCTTTACAGAAAAAGATCGGTGTGCGCTTCTTTTTTAAAAATGACGGTCAGAATCCCAGCGCCTCTTTCAAGGATCGCGGGATGGCCAGTGCCTTGAGCTACATAAATTTCATGGTTCAAAAGGGTTATCTTTCAAATGTGCTGGCCATTTGCGCGTCAACGGGGGATACATCGGCCGCCGCCGCCCTTTACGCTTCCTACCTGCAACCAAAGGTTAAATCCGCCGTATTGCTGCCCCATAAGAAAGTGACTCCCCAGCAGCTTTCCCAGCCCCTGGGAAGCGGGGCCACGGTATTTGAGATCCCCGGTGTTTTTGATGATTGCATGAGGGTCGTAGAAGCCCTGTCCGATAGTTACCATGTGGCGCTGTTAAATTCCAAAAATGCCTGGCGGATTTTAGGCCAGGAATCTTTCTCCTATGAAATCGCACAGGATTTGGAATATGACGTGTCTGAGACCGCTGTGGTGCTTCCCATCGGCAATGCCGGCAATATAACGGCGGTGATGAGTGGCTTTTTAAAGTTTTACGAAACCGGCATTATCGATGCCCTGCCGAAAATTATCGGGGTTCAGTCCGAACATGCCAACCCGGTATACCGCTATTACCTGGAGCCGGATGCCGACAAACGCAAATTCGAACCGGTTACCGTCAAAGCGAGTGTGGCCCAGGCAGCCATGATCGGCAACCCGGTTTCCATGCCCAGGGTGATTCATCTGGTTAAGCGTTATAACGCGTCGGCCGGCCGGCCCAAGGTCTTTTTTGTTGAAGTCAGCGAGCAGGATATCATGGATTGCGAAATTGTCGCCAACCGCAACGGTCATATTGCCTGCACCCACGGAGGGGAATCTCTGGCCGGACTGCTGACGGCCAAAGAGCGGGGAATCCTTGACGGACAGGATTTTGCGATACTGGATTCCACCGCCCACGCGCTTAAATTCGCCGGATTTCAGGAGATGTATTTTGCGCAGCAATTTCCCCCGGACTACAATATTTCTCCGAACCCGGATCTGATCAATGCTCCGGTTTATATTCATCCCCAGGATCTTGATAAGGTGCCGGCGCCCGGTAAGCCTCTAAAAGATAAGGATTTTAAACGCTTTGTGAAACGGGTCGCTGAGGAAATCGCAACCATTTTGGATCTAAAAAAAATTTAGATGCGTGCCCAAAAAGATGAGCCGATGAGGTAACAGAAATGAAGAAAATTTTGGCTGTTGGAGTAGTCTGTGTTTTGCTGACTGGCTTAATTTTAGCGTGTACAACCCAAAATGTGGCAGAGCAAAAAGGCCAGGAAGAAGCCATCAGAAATCTTGGTGAGGCCTATTTGCGGCAGGGCAAATATCGGATCGCCTTAAAGCATCTTAAAAAAGCAGAAGCGTTGTATCCTTCTGATCACATTTTGCAAGATGACCTCGGACTTGCTTATTTATACCTGAAAGATCCGGATCTGGCCATCTTTCATTTCAAGAAGGCCTTGGAGATAAAGGACGATTATAACCCGGCCCGCAACAACCTGGGCAATGCCTATGCCGAAAAAAAAGAATGGGATAAAGCGATTGAACAATATAAGATCGTGACCGCGGATTTGCTTTACGGAACACCTCAATTTCCGCTTTCCAATCTTGGGGTTGTTTATTACGAATTAGAGGAGTACGAACTTTCGGCACAATATTATCTCAAAGCCCTTGACATCAAGCCGGACTTTGTACAAGCCCTGTATGGCCTGGCGAAAACATATATAGCAATGGACAGGGTCCCGGACGCCGTTGTAAAGCTGGAAAAAGCTGTTGGTATATCTCCCGCTTCGGCTGTTTTATATTTCGAGCTGGCAGGAGCATATGCCTTAAACCGGGATTATACAAAGGCCATGGGTGCCTATCACAAAGTCGTGGAACTCGATCCAAACAGCACAATGGCGGATAGAGCTCTGATTGAGGCACGGCGAATAAAAAACCGGCAATAACGTTTCCCGACTCCGAAGCCGAATGCCTGATACTGGATGCCTGATAGGTTCAACCGGAAATAAAGCACCTGATGCTCCCGTCTGAAGCGGACGGGATATTTATAATAAAAAATGCGAATGGCAACCGCACCGGATCGATGCATAGCGCGTCATTCGCATTTTTTATTATGTATTTTCACTCAATGTGCTGATCAGCACTGCGTATGAGTGTAACGGTTTTTCTTTGACGCCTCAGTTCCTGCCTAGATCTTCATCTTTTTTTGCGCCAGCTTCACAATCCGTGGGGTAATAAATATCAGCAACTCATTTTTAGAATCCGACTTGCTCTGGCTCTTAAACAGCCAGCCCAGCACGCCCAGCTGTCTCAAGCCGGGGATGCCCTTTTCACCATACTGGATGGTTGATTTCACGATGCCGCCGATGACAATGGTATCTCCGTTGTCAACTAAAAGCTCCGTCTCGGCTTCATTGGTGGACAGGGCCGGTTGATCCGCAGTCGGGTCGACCACGTCATTTTTGGTGACAAAAATTTTCATTACAATGCGGTCGTCCGGTGTAATATTGGGCGTGACTTCCAGCAGCAAATCAACATTTTTGAATCGTACCGTCGCATTACCCGAGGAATCCCGTTCCAGGTAGGGTACTTCCAGCCCCTGTTTTATCTTCGCTTTTTTATTGTCCAGGGTTACGACTTTGGGGGCTGAAATGATATTGGTCTTGCCTTCGGTCTCGCTGGCCACCAACTGGGCATCAACAATCGAAAACGGGGTACCGGACAGTTTCTGGAAGGTGCCGCCAACCACGGCGGATGGAATTGTGGCCGGTAAATTACTCGCCAGTCCGGTTAACGTCAGGGTTGCATCACCGATGTTAAACGGACCTGCGCTTATCGTGCCCCAGTCAAAGCCGAGGTCTCTGGTAAAGGCGGAATTCGCTTCGACGATTCTGGCCTCGATGACGACCTGGGGGGTCACTTTATCGATGATTGCAACGATCTCCCTAGCCTGTTGGATCTTACCAGCCGTGTCGGTGATGATAATTTGATTGTTGCGGACATCTACACTGGCCTTGCCACGGGTAGCCGAAAGGATCGGTTGGATATGCGGCAGAATCTCAGTTTGGGCGTCGGAATAGTTGATGGCAATATATGCGGTGAACATCGGCTCCAGGGCTTTTTGCTGATTTAAAGCTGCCTGATCGGCCTTTAACTTTGCCTGTCTGAGTTTTTCTTCCTGGGCCAGGGTGCTGATGGTGGCAATGCGAACAATGTCGCCTTCCATGGTCATTCCCAGCTGGTTCATTTTGAGCACCAGATCGAGGACCTGATCCCAGGGTACCGGTTTATCCAAAGTCAGGGTCACTTTTCCGGTGACGTTTTTATCAATGGCAAAATTCTTGCCGCTGATTTCCCTAATGATTCTAAAGACATTTTTTATATCGGTATCATAAAAATCAAGGGCGATTTTTTCTCCGTTGTATCTTTGGGCTGGAGCAACACCCGCCAGACTTTCCTGCAGCGGCATTTGCCTTTTTGCCGGCTTCAGCTCACCGGTAGCAAGTTTTCGCTGCGCACGGGCGTCAGATGAAATCCTTAAATTTCCAGACGCGGCGGAATATCCGGCTGCAGGCTCAGCCAGGACTTTCTTCCAGGCTGGAAGCTTGCCGTCCTCATAAGGTCTGGGCGGTATGGAGGAGGCCGAAAAGTCGACCTTTATCATTTTGTCGGTTTGCTTGACAAGGTAGGGCACCGCTTCACGCAGCTCGATTACGATGATGGTGTCTCTGGTTTTAGGCTGTTGTGTCGGGGTAATGCGATCCACCGCACTTTGAAAACGGGTGGTGATTAAAGCGCGATTACGGTATTCTGGTAATTTGGTATCCAGAAGATCAAGGCGCAGCCTTTTATCGGAGATCTTGGTTAATTGGTAATCAACCGGCCGGGTGGTACCGATAATCAAGGCGGATTTCCCGGCTTCTTCACTGGCAAAATCGATACGGTTCAACCAGGCAAGTTCGTCGTTTTTGGCTTGAGCGGCCGGCTGAGCAACCTGATCTTTGGAAATTTTCTTTTGCTCGGGGTTGTTCGGCGGCAGATTTTGGGCGACAACCGGTTCCGCCTCATCTTTGATCAACGATTCCGGAATATTACCCACATAGATCAAAAGACCATCGTCAGCCGGCGACGCCGCGAATTCTGATAGATGGGCTTTTTTAGTTTCCAGCACCATTCTGATCTTTTCCGGATGACCGTAGTAGCGGATCCCGCTGACCCAGTCGGACTTCACAGCAATTAGTTGTTCTTTCTTGTATGGACTTTTGAGGCCATACAAGTCATAAACAATGCGGGATGGGTCGCCGGCGATGGTGAAGGATTTGTAGTTTTTAATCGTCCCGTCGGCCTTGACATCAATGACTACATTTTTTTTCAGCGGTGTTGCGGTAACTGAAGTTATTCGGGTTGCAGGTGACGCCGGCGCGCTTTCAGGTTCAGGTTCAGGTCTTATCGCTACTTTTTCTACCGGAACTTCCTGGGTTATTGACTCCGCGGTTGGGTTATCGGTTTTAGAAAAATATATATGTAGTCCGGTGTCGTCCGGCCTAATGCTATAGGAAAGGTCCTGCTTTAAGGCAATAAATATCCGCGATGTAACTCCGTCTTCTTCAATCTGCGTTGCTCTAATTGAATTGAGAGTGTCATTTTCCGGCGGATAGTAGACGGGTTTAATGTTATCAAGGGCGGTTTCTGGGAAGTGAACAAGAAGGCCCAGGGGGAACTCCTGTTTAAGCGCCGTGTAAGTCAGCGTATCGTTCCCTTTTACCGTAACAATAGTGGATTGAGCGTCCTCACTGGTGATAATATCAGTGATCAATTTCGTCTCACCAGCGGTTTTAACATTGACCGCATTTTGGGAGACACATGCCGTGAAACTTAATAAAACGATGCTCAAATGAATGGGTTTAAATAATTTCTTGATGGAATCAATCATCTTAAAACTCTCCAGGGGGTTTGGGAAGTTTGATCTCTCTTTGACGGAGTTTGGCTTTACCGAACACATCCTCAAATTCTTCTTCAACAACAACTTTTTCTTTTTTAATCTTAACCACCTTGCCGGAGTTGACTCCGATATAGGTGCCCGTTTTAATAACATATCCCTTTCCTGAGGATTCTTCAACCAGAGCCCGGTTGCCGCTGGAGGCCAGGATAATTCCCACCAGTTTTAACTGACTCAAATCGATTCGTTCCAAAGGTGTCCGTGGAATCCGCTTTTTGTCTTTCTTTTTCTTGACCGCAACCGGATTTTCTTTGAATAAAGGCTCAAACGGATCAATTTTGCCGATGGCATCATAGGTCCTGGGAGCTGCGGCCGATCTCGCTTGCGGGGTCACATTTGATGTGGCGGCAATTAATTTATCACTGGGAGCAGCACTGTCGTCCTTAGCCGGTTGTTTCATCTCAGAGATGTCGGATCTGGGCCTGACCGCCGGCTTTTTGGGCTTTGCCGGTTTCGTCATGGTGTCTCTCGCCGGTGTGACTTCGATCTTTTTCGCGACCAGAGTTTGCCCGTCTGTTTTGGTCTTGGTGACCGTTTGGTTTTTGGCGTTAGCCTGAGCCTTACCGGTCTTTAGCGCTGCCGTATTCTTATCAAGTCGGGCCGCCCGGTTCGTTTTTGCGATACGAACCGTCTTATTGCTGCTGACTTTGGCGGGCCGTTGTTTTTGGGCAACGACTTTTTTACGAACCACTTTCGACGGTGTCGCCGCGTCAGCCGTGCTTGCAGTCCGAATCGTCTCCTTCGTGCGGACTTTCGTGGGCTGTCCTTTTTGCGCAACGACTTTTTTTCGAACCACTTTCGACTGCGCTGTCGCATCGGTCGTTCTTGCGGTCCGAATCGTCTCCTTCGTGCGGACTTTCGCGGGCTGTCCTTTTTGCGCAACGACTTTTTTTCGAACCACTTTCGACTGCGCTGTCGCATCGGCGGCGCGATCACATCCCCACAGAAGTAGAACGATACAAATTGTGCTAATTAAATATCGCATGCTCACAAGATATTCCCCATCATTTGCTGGTTGGCCTGTTTAAGGAATTAATTATTTTTTTCTCTTTTTCTTTTTCGATTTCTTTTTCGATTTCGACTTCTTTTCAGGAGGCGTTTCTATAAATTTATAGGTAACCGCCGTACATCTGGTGCTGAGGTCTTTGCTGCCTTTGCTTTTAGTATGTCCTATCTGAATATCGCGTATGTTTACGATACGCGATAATCTTGCGACCTGATCAAAGAATATGGCCAAGTTGTGATAATCCGCCTTTATGCTCATGGCAACAGGAATTTCTGCATAAAATTCTTTTGCCTTTTCAGGTTTGGGCTCGAAGAGTAAAAACTCCAACCCCACCTGCTGGCCGGAGTCTGAAATACTAGTCAGCAAAGAAGGAATTTCTTCTTTTTCAGGCAACTTTTTCATGGCCAGTTTGAATTGCGCTTCGGCCTCTTTCATTTTGGCCTGGAATTTATTTAGATCGGCGGCATTCCGTTTGGCTGCCGTAAGTTTCTTTTCTATTTCTTTCAGGTCCGCCTTTAGCGAATTGATTTTTTCAAATTTGGGCCATAGTAAGAAGTAGATGAAAACTCCGGCAAGCAGTGTGAAAAATCCCGTCGATATCAGTATCCTCTGTACTTTGGATAACTTTTCAACCTTCTCAAAAAAAGGTTCAATAGATTTTGCAAGACCTTTTTTATCCATTATTTCTCTGCCTTGGCATTCTCAAGTTTATTATTCGATTCAGGGGCAATTAACGGTTTCTTTATGCAACTGATTGTAAAGCTTTTTAAATCGGCGGCTTTTGCCTTTTTTCTCTTCAGGGTATTTAAATCGACTTCCTTAAAAAGTCCGCAATCTTCCAGCCGAACCATAAAATCGGCCACGGTTTTATTGTCCAGTGCGATGCCGTTGATTTTGACTTTTCCCCCCTTTGATTCCAGGCGGGTAAACCACATGCGCTTGGCCACAACAACCTGAGTCATAATATCCAGCAGCCGAGTGGGCTCAAAGCGGTTGGCTTCAAGCGTTTTCATGACCGCCATTTTTTTCTTCAGATTGTTGAGCTTTTTCTTAATCTGGGCAATTTCGTCATTGATTTTATTATATTTTGCCAGTTCTGTTTTGGTGTGCTTTATATTGGCATTCAGGCTGTCAATCTTATTGCTTAAACTAAAATTATAGTAAAAAAAGATGATCAGCAAAAATGCCAGAGAAAGCATGAAAATAGAAACTTGGCGACGGACGTTTTCTTTTTTGCGGGCCGCCCGAAAAGGCAGCAAATTTATTCGTATCATTATTTGTCGTCTACTTTTCTCATTGCAAGACCCATGCTGATAGCTGACTGGGGCGCAATTTGTTTGATAAATGCGTCATCGAAGATTTTCTTGTCAATTTCAAAATTTTTAAATGGATTGATCGATTCAACCTCAGCCGATGCTTCGGTGGCCAAAAGCTCCCGGAATTCCTCAATATTGGCACCCCCACCGCTGAGAATGATACGCTTAATTTGATCTTCAGGATAAGTGGAATAAAAAAAGTCGAGGGCTCGTCTTATTTCCGTGCACCAATCGGCAACGACCGACGAAATAATGCCTTTTAAATCCTCCGGTGTAAGCCTGTCCGGTTTATCTCCGCATTTCAGCTGTTCGGCTTCTTCAAATGAGCATTCGATTAATGACATTATCTTTTGGTTGATTTGCCCGCATCCCAAAGAAACGTCTCGCATGAACAGCGACGAGTTGCCTTTGAGAATGTTCAATGATGTTTTGCTGGCTCCAATATCAATGAGTGCGGTGTTTTCGCTTTGCAGGTCATAGTTGGCTTCAAATGTGTTCTGCAAAGCGAATGCTTCGACATCTACGATGCAGGGATTGAGTCCGGCCAGATTGACAAGGTTGATATAGTCATTAACCATTTCCTTTTTGGCCGCAACTAGAAACACATTCATCTGGCCGGGATTGGATTCGCTTTCCCCGAGAATTTGGAAATCAAGATTGACATCACTGATATCAAAGGGGATGTACTGCTCGGCTTCAAAGTGAATGGTTTCCTGAAGCTTTTCTTCATCCATGGTTTGAACACTGATTTTTTTAACGATAACCGAGTATCCGCCGATTGACACCGCCACGTTGCTTTCTTTAATATTGTAGGATTTAAACAGTTGTCTGATTGATTCCGCAACGGTTTCAGGATCATTAATGGTGCCTTCTTCGATGGCCCCATGGGCAATGTCCACGATGCCAAAGCGTTTTAGTCCGAGGCCTCGTTTAGTTTCTGTAATTTCAGCCGCCTTTATGGACCGGGAACCGATATCGAGTCCGACGATGTGATCTTTTTTTCCAAAAGCCATGGGAGACGTTTAATCCTTTAATCTATTTTTATTCTTATATTTGGTTTCCCGAAGCATGTCTTCGGATTTGTTTTTTTGATTACCTCAAATAAGGTCTATCCGGACTGCCTTTGCTGTCATACGGTTTTGCAATTTTTGCGCCAATGTCAAATAGTCGCTGCGGCAATTGGTGAATTATATTTTTATTAAGTATCATAATATCCAGTGTTTTAGGAGAGTTGTAATTCATTTTTTGACCGCTGCGAAGATAGAATTATTCGGTTTGGTTTGATCTTTCAACTTTGCAATTTCTTTTAAAACCGTCAAAATTTTGAAATAACCGATATGCAATATTCTTTGTATCGGTCTGGTTAATGGAAACTTTAGAAAAAAAGCTTTAATTTGACATTAAAAATGAGTATCTTTGTTATCGTTGAAAAAATTTGGGGCTTCGCCCCGGCTGGAACGTTGGAATTCTGGAATATTAAATTATCTTTCAGCAGGCCCTCATACTGGAAATAAAATCTGTCAATGAACACCAAGTCTCCTGAAGAAAGCATTAAGCCGTTTCGGCTTGTCAAATATTTTGCCTTTCCAGGTCTTGTCGTTATTTTTTTGACTACGATCATACTATCGGTGTTTAATACCCACTGGGTCAAAAAAATGCAGCGGCAGAAAAGCGAAGATTATGCCCACAGTATTATCGAAAATCTAAACCACCAGGTGTTTATTCAATTCCACATTCCCATCGTGTACAAATTCGGGAAAATTCAGCTCAGCAATAAGGAACAGTTCGAACGCATGGATAGGATCGTTCGCGGCACATTACACAGCTTCAAAGTCGAATCACTCAATATATATGGTATGGATAATACGATTTCCTATAGTTTCGATCCGGATTTGATCGGCCGCAAAAATTTCGGCGGTACAGGATACCAACAAGCGCTTGAAGGCAAAATCACCTCCAGGCTGGTCCAGCGGGGTAATTTTTTCGAGATTTCCCTCGGCTTCCCCAAAGAAGCACGGCTGATCACTTATGCTCCCTTGCGCGCGGAACCCGAACTGTTCAGGATCACCGGTCCGGTACTGGGCGTGGTTGAAGTTGTTCTGGATTTATCAAAAGATTATCAGAGCATTTTCAGAATTCAGATATTGGTAGTGATCACCTGCACCGTGATGATGGGTGTTCTTTTTGTTGTGTTGATTTTTGTTGTTAAGCGAGGTGAAGGCATTATTCAAAAACGGGCCATGGAAAGGCTCCGGCTCAAGGAACAGCTAAGCCAAGCTGAACGGCTTTCCGCCCTTGGGGAGATGGCTGCCGGAATATCTCATGAGATCCGCAATCCTTTGGGAATCATCAGAAGTTCCGCTGAACTTCTAAAGAAAAAAGTGACCAAAATCGACCCCTCAAACACAATGCCGGATATCATTGTCGAAGAGTCCAGTCGCCTTAACAGTATCATTACCAATTTTATTAATTTTGCCAAACCCGGAAGCCCTATCCTGAACCCGTGTCGGATCGAGGATGTCATTGAAAAAAATATTACGTTTCTATCCACGCAGATGAAAGAAAAAGGATATACCATAAATAAAGACTATCAAAAGTATCTGCCGGAAATACAGGCCGATGCAGACATGCTCTACCAGTCTTTTTTGAACATCTTCCTTAATGCCATGCAGGCGATGCCCAATGGGGGAATGATTGAGGTTGCAATTCGTTCCAATAGCAAGGTGGCAACCATCAACGTTGACGATCAAGGTCCAGGAATCGCCAAAGAAATTCTGGAAAAAATCTGGGACCCATTTTTTACCACAAAAGAGATGGGAACGGGTCTGGGTCTGGGTATGGTTAAAAATATCATTGAATCTCACGGCGGCAACATACAAATTGACAACAGAATTCAGGGTGGGACACGAGTAACCGTCGAATTGCTGGTGGAAAATCCGGGCACGGGCGCCGGATAGTGTCGCAGATTTTTGGTTGGAAGCAATGATGCTAATAGGTCAATTGAATATCGAATCAGCCGGCGGAAATGTTAAAATTCAGATAGAGAGATCCTATTACTATGGAAACAATTCTAATCGTCGATGATGAAAAAAATTATCTGCGCGTGCTCAGCGCGGTATTAGAAGAAGAAGGCTATGAAGTCCTGACCGCTCTGGGTGGACAAGAGGCGCTTGAGATCCAGGAAACGTCGGATCTGGACCTGACTCTCACCGACATGAAGATGCCCGGCATGGACGGCATCAAGCTGCTCGAACACATCAAGGCCAAGGATCCGGATCTGCCGGTGATTATGATGACCGCCCATGGTACGATCGATAAAGCTGTAGAGGCAATGCAGAAAGGTGCCTACAGCTATATCCTGAAACCTTTCGACAACGAACGCCTCATAATTTATGTTAAAAAAGCTGTTGCCATGTTCCAGGTGGTCAAGGAGAACCGGCGCCTGCGCGATGAGGTGAAGTCCCAATACCGCTTCGGCAATTTCATTGGAAAGAGCAAGGCTATGCGGGAAGTTTTCGAAATGATCCGGAAGGTAGCCCCGGCAAACGCGAATGTACTGGTGGAAGGCGAGAGCGGCACCGGCAAAGAATTGGTAGCCAAGTCCATTCATTTCAACAGCCCACGCGGTGATAAACCCTTCATTGCGGTGAATTGTTCGGCCCTGTCCGAAAATCTGCTGGAAAGTGAACTTTTCGGCCACGAAAGAGGGGCTTTTACCGGGGCGGTGGCCAAAAAAAAGGGCCGCTTTGAGCTGGCTGATAAAGGGACTCTGTTTCTCGATGAAATCGGGGAACTTTCCACCAGCCTCCAGGTGAAATTGCTGCGCGTGCTGCAGGAAAAGGTCTTTGAACGGGTCGGCGGTACCCAACCCATATCTGTGAACATCCGGATTATTGCGGCAACCAACAAAAATTTACAAGAAGAAATGATCAACGGTCGTTTCCGCGAGGATTTATTCTACCGTCTCAATGTAGTACGCATTCTTTTACCGCCGTTAAAGCAGCGACAGGAAGATATTCACCTTTTAGTCAAACACTTTATCGAAAAGTACGCGTTCGAGCGTAAAGCAGCCGTTCCTGTAAAAGGGATTGACCAGGAAGTGGGTCGATTATTTTATGATTACAGCTGGCCCGGTAATGTCCGTGAACTTGAGAATTTAATTGAACGGGTCATGATTTTGTGCCCCAATGATACAATCCGAGCAACGGATCTGCCAGCGGGTTTTAAAGATAATGTCCACAATGCGCTGCATCTGGAAGGCGTCCCGACCCATGCCAAATTGTATGAAACCCTGGCTATGATTGAAAAAGCGATGATCGAAAGGGCCTTGAAAATGGCAGATAATGTTCAAGCCCATGCGGCTTCCATATTGGGAATCGGGAAAAGTGGTCTGAACCAAAAAATAAAAAAGTACAATCTGGACGTTGGCTCGAAAAATTGATGATTTGGCTCCAAATTTTGGATTAAGCCTGACGAAGCTGACGCTTTTCTCGTAAATACGCATCTCAAATGCAGCCCAGGGACGAGAATGCAACCTTGAACTCCTGTACCTTTGAACCCCTGTACGCCTACAAA
>CAVXXE010000055.1:0-19795 GCA_963765595.1 uncultured delta proteobacterium | reverse complement strand
CAGATTAAAAATGCAATGCTTGTGGATGTGCCTATCGGTACACCGGATACCTCTGTCCATTATGATCCAGTATCTGCCGCCATTGGTGTGGGTGGTGCTCTTCTTCAAGGACGTTCTGCTAAGAAAGCTGCACAGACTCAGGCAGATGCACAGCGTGAAGCTGCCCAGATGGCCTATGAACAGTCTATGCCATGGAATTTAACGGCTGCAGGTGCAAATATTAGTGTAGATGAAGATGGTAAGACAATGACTACGGAATTGTCCCCAGAACTTCAATCTATTTATGAAGGAATGTTAAGTCGTGCTGGGCAATGGACTCCAATGGTTGAGGATCTTATGGCAGATCCTTTCACAGCCCAACAGCGTCTATATGAACAACAACGTCAATTGTTTGCACCTCAACAGGAACAGGAACGTCTTGCACTGGAAAACCGTCTTCTGTCCCAAGGTATGCTTGGTTCAACTGGCGGTGCCTTGCGAACTCAGGCTTTACGTGAAGCACAGGGCACTCAGGACCTACAACGTCAAATTGCAGCCATGACCCAAGCACAGGGTTTACTTGATACTTACCTTGGTCGTCAACAGTCCGATATTGGTACTGCAACTGCATTACTTGATATTCCTCTTCATGTTACGTATTCAGTGAAGATCACTCCTATCTGGGCATGTATGGGGCCACCGACGGCAACGGCCAGGTCTTTTTTGATCTGGCAGACGGGAATTTCAAATTCCGGCTGGATTATTTAGGCAGCCAATTTTGGAGCGATGACGTTTCGGTCCCGCAGGTATTGTCGGCGGATATGACCATTGCGCATGCGACGGTGGAGGCCAGCGTGACCGTGGGTGCGGGTGCTGCAGAAGGTGTGAAGGTTTATCTTTTCTCTGCAAGCGGTACCTATCTCGGCCGCTATCAAGAGACGGATACAGCGGGCAGCGTGTCCTTTGACCTTCCGGTCGGCAGCAGCTTTCAGTTCCGGGCCGATATTCTGGCTAACCGGTACTGGAGCGATGTACTTGAGGTTTCCGGCGGCGTGACCAATTTTATACAGATTGACGCCGGCGGTGGATTGTTGCAGATGACCGTGCAAAAGGACGCAGATTACCCATGCCGGGAATAAAAGTGTATCTTTTCAATGCCGCCGGCACCTACCTGGGCCGGAGCGCAACATCCGATGCCTTCGGACAGGTGGGATTCATTACCGCCGGCGCCTACAAACTGCGGGTGGATTACCTCGGTTATCAGTTCTGGTGTGAAGAGGTTCTGGTAGCCGAAGATACCGTAATGGAAATGCCGATCACCCACCGACAGGTTGAAATCACCGCCCAGGGATCCTTTCAAGGCATTCCGACACCAATTGAAGGGATCAAGGCCTATCTGTTTTCCCCCCCCAGATATATATCTGGGCCAATATCAGTTAACCGACAGTAGCGGCCGGGTGGCCTTCAGCCTGCCCGATCAGACCTATCGCGTTCGCATCGATTATCTGGGGCATCAATTCTGGTCTGAAGAATTCCGATCACAGGATTCAACGATGACCATCCAACAGGGTTTGGTTGGAATCCACGCCCGGCGCGCCGGTGTGGCTGTGGCCGCTGCCAGGGTCTATCTGTTCGATGAAGACGGTTCCTATCTGGGATGGAATGAAACCGCGAACCCATCCGGCAACGCCGGGTTTATGTTGCCGGATCAGGCTTTCAAGTTCCGCATTGACGAAAACGGTCAGCAACACTGGACCCCCGTGATTCAGGTCCATGCCGGTGAGGAAAGTGTGGTTGAGATCGATTTAGATACGTTCCCTCAATTTCACACCGCGAAGATATGGAGGGAAATGAAATTTATCATAACACCCAGAAGTAAAAGCCTTCTAATCACCACCGTCCTGATACTGGGCGTGTCAATCCAGGCTGCTGCTGGAAACTTTACAACCTATAATATGAATGAACCCTTTAATAACATTTCTACAATACCGGATGTGCTGTCCCATCACCAGCATGAGCAGCATGATGCGTCCTTTGCAATTACAGCGGATGCAGTCCGTTACAAATTAAGGCACAAACAAAAGATCTCCCTCATTGATGTCCGCAACCCGGAAGACTTCGAAAGATTGCATATACCCGGGTCCCTGAACATTCCTTTGCATGCCGTCAAAACCAAGGTTTTTTTAAAGTCCTTTGCCGTCGTCCTGATCAATGCAGGGTTCCATTACCGTGGGTTGCATAGCGAGTGCCGGCAACTTGCAAATCTGGGTTTTAAAGCATTCATTTTAGACGGTGGCATAGTTGCCTGGGAGCGCAAAGGAGGCCGGCTGGTAGGCGATCTGTTTGCACTGCAGGATATGAAAACCGTCTCTGCCCGGGTATTTTTGCAGGAAAAAGATTGCGAAACCACCCTGGCATTCGACATTTCACCGGTTCAAACGAAAATCGCTAAACAACTGATGCCGTATTCAAGGCACCTTCCTGTTTCGGCCGAACCGGGTCAATGGTTTCGAAAGTTTAACCGGGCCCTCACAGTTCATAAAAATCAACCCTTTTTGTCCGTCGTGATTTTTAATGAAACCGGTAATGGGTATGACAGCGTAAGTACAATATTAGCCGGTCAAGGTGTAGATGCTTTTTTTCTGCAAGGCGGTGTTGCCGGTTATCAAAAATATTTGGATGATCTAATGCTTTCCTGGCTGCCAAGGGATCGCCGTATCAAGACCAACAGCAAATGCAGAACCTGCAGTGGGGAAATTGAAGAGAAGATAATAACGAAAGTTCGTAAGTAAAACACACGGCAATAATATCTGCCCTAATATAATGCTGGATGCAGGTTCGTAATTCAAACCACGGTAAGAGGTGAAAATTGAATTTTTAATCCGCGTCTGCAACTCTGAAGACTAGTAAACGACAAGACGATGAGGAATTATTTTGGCCAAGTCCATAGTTGTTCACCGGTGAAACAGAAATTAAAATATCCGGGCTGTATGTGCACGGGGATGAATCGATTTTGGTGAACTAGAAAAACTTTAATGGAGAGGAAAACTTTATGATGCGTATGCGATCCATCAGCTCAATTTATAATCAACTAATTGCAGGGTTTAAATTTATTGGATTGAGGTTGCAAAATAATCCGGTGCACAACCTGTTTACTATCCTGGTTTGTTTGCTCATCCTGTTTTCCCTTCCATCGAGTATATTCGCTGAAACATTTGTCAGCGGCAACATCACGCAGAATACGACCTGGACACTGGCCGGCAGCCCTTATATCGTTACCGCAGATGTCACTGTAAGATATTCCAGTAAAAATAGTTCGACGGCCGTCTTAACCATAGAGCCGGGCGTAGAGATCAAGTTTGAGCCGGGCACACGTCTGTATATCGGATATTACATTTATCATGCCTATTTCCCTCAACACTTTTATGGCGCGCTATCTGCTCAGGGAACAGCTCAAGCGCCGATTGTCTTTACCTCCAATGCCACTGCTCCGGCAGCGGGGGACTGGAAGGGAATATATTTTCGCAATGAAACCAATGATGGCTTAACGATTCTCGACAACTGTGTGGTGGAATACGGCGATAATTCGTTAACGTTTAAACAGTCTAATCCGACCATCACCAACAGCACGATTCGATACAGCAGCCGTCACGGGATAAGCCTTTCAGCATCCGCGGCCGTCATCGAAGGTAATCGCATCACCGACAATTATCAAGATGGGATTTATAGCGATAATGGTTCGTCAGCCCTGATATCCAATAATACCTTTTCAGGCAACGGCACAGCCGCGATCAATGTTCACCCTGATAAATTAAGACGAATTACAGGAAACTCGGGTTCAGAATACGGTAGTAATCATATTAAAGTTCGCGGCGGTGAGATCACATCTAACGGTACCTGGGCAAACCAGGGCTTTGCTTATGTTATTGTCGGAGATGTCACGGTGCGATATCACTCTGAAAATAGTGATACAGCAGTTTTGACTATCGAACCGGGAGTGGAGATCAGGTTTGAGCCGGGCACCGGTCTGTACATCGGCTATTATATTCACCATTATTATTTTCCAAAGCACTTCTATGGTGCGTTGTCTGCTCAAGGAACAGCTCAAGCGCCGATTACCTTTACCTCCAATGCCACTGCTCCGGCACCGGGGGACTGGAAGGGGATCTATTTTCGAGATCAAACCAATAACACGGCAACTCTTTTAGAACATTGTATCGTCGAATACGGCGGCAATACCAACAGCGCCAATATCAATCTAAACAATGCCAAACCAACCATCCAATACAACACCATCCGCAATTCCAGCCACTCCGGCATTTATATCAGTGGCACCGGCGCCAATGGGGCGCTTGTCAGCTGCAACAACCTGAAAGACAACGTGTACGGGGTTTATACGGCCGGCAGCACCCAACCGCTGGTCAACAACAACAATTTTCTACGCAATCAGCACTATGGCGTTTATAATTCAGGCAGTCTCGTTCTGGATGGCAAGGATAACTGGTGGGGCGATGCCGACGGTCCGGGATTTAACGGCGATGATGTTTACGGCAGCGTGGACTATGCGCCCTGGTTGGCGGCCGCAAGCAACTGCATCGACACACCGCCGACCAACAGCCCGCCGTTTGAGCCCAAAAGCCCGTTTCCCACCAACACTGCCGTGCGGGTGCCGGTACTAGCGGAAGGACAGCCCGTAACGGTTGCCTTGAACTGGACCGGGGGCGACCCCAACCCCTGGGATACGGTAGTATATGATGTGTACTTCGGCACGTCACCGGGTAGTCTAACCCAAATAGCGGATAGTATCGCACTCGCCGTCTTCGATAAAACGGATCTGGCGGAAGGCAGCACCTGTTACTGGCAAATCATTGCCCGGGATGATGTCGGGACCGAGACCGCCGGCCCGGTCTGGTCGTTTACCACCTTGGGCCCACCGCCGGATCTGGTCATCAGTCAAATTGAGTGGAATCCAATGGACAATTTGGCGGCCGGCCGGGAGATTGTCTTTACCGCTACGCTAGAAAATATCGGCAGCGGTCCTGTTGTCGATCCCTTCCAGATGGCGTTTAAAATTGACGGCGCCGGCATCGGTGCCAAAACGGTACCCCCGGTTATACCGGCCGGTGGCACAGTCCAAGTCGCTTACACCTGGACTGCCCGGACCGGCGATTTTAGCATCGAAGTGCTTGCCGACAGCGCCGGGACGGTCATCGAGTCCTTCGAGGAAAACAACACCCTGGCAGCCGGTTTGCCCAATATTATCGATCCGACTGCGCCGGAGTTGGTCGGCACCGTCCCGAATCACGACGCAACGCTAAATGCGCTCTCCCGGATGGAGTTCAGTTTGTTTGATCAGTTTGGCTCCGTGGACGACGGCGCCGTTATCGCAAGCGTCGCGGTTACCGACGGTAGCAGTCAGCTTGTCGGTTGTAGCGTGTCTGAAGTCAACGATCTTTTTACGATTACGCCGGATAACTTGCCGCTCATTGACGATACCTATTTGGTTTCCCTGGCAGCAATCGATTTGGCCGGCAATGCTCAAAGTTACAGTTTTTCTTTTACGATAGACAAACAGGACCCGGCTGAACCGGTCATTACCGGCGGCACGCTCACCAGCGGCGTCATCCAGCTGCGTCCGATCCAAAATAGCTCCAACAGCACCACTGTGACCTTGACCGGTACCCGCGAAGACCATACCAGCGTGTGGATCAACAATCAGCTAAAAGTAAATTCAGGCAGCGACAACTGGTCGGTGGATATGACTTTGACCCAGGGAAATAATTCTTTGGAAATCCGGGCCGAAGATCCCGCCGGCAACCGCAGTCCGTCCGTATGGGTGGATATTCAAGTCGATTCCATCGCTCCATCCATTACCGCCGTTGCGCCGGCCAACAACAGTTTTGCCAATACCCCGCCGGGCACGATGGTGATCGATTATCAAGAAGCCGGCAGCGGTTTGAACCTAGATAACAGCACCCGTTCGATCCAAGACGGCAGCCAGCTGGAAGTCGCCGGGACCTGGGCTGATTCCGCTGGAAGTCAACTGGTTTTTACCCCCGCGGCCGCGTTGACGGAGTCCTATTATACGATGGCACTTCAATTGGTGGATAGCCTCGGCAATCGAGGTGCGGCGGCCCAATTCCACTTTACGGTGGACACAACCCCGCCGCCGGCCCCTGAAGTACTTCCGGTTACATCACCTGCCCACAACCCCAACCAGGCGGTAACCGGCACCAAGGAAGCCTATGCCGCCATTCTGGTGGACGGTCAGCAGGCATTGGGTCAGACGGCCTCAACGGACTGGCAGCACACGCTGAACCTGACCAGCGGCTCGAATCAGTTTACCTTTGTCGCCAGGGACCGGGCCGGAAACCACAGTCCGGCAGTCAACGTCGACATCATATTCGACGATATTCCACCGCCGCCCGTGAATACCCTCACGCTAAATGGGCAAGGCGACGGTACCACGGTCTATCTGAACTGGAACGGCTATGACGAGGCCGGCCATGGCGATGTTGCTTTTTACCGGATCTATTTTGAAACCGCCGGCTTCAGCGATGTTTCCGGGCTCACCCCACACAGTACGACGCCTGCCGGGCACTTCTCCGCCACCGTACAAAACCTCTCCCGCAGCACCACCTATTGGTTTGCCGTCATCGCCGTGGATGCTATGGGCAATGCCCAAACGACGGTCAATCCTGTCTCCGGTGCGCCTCTCGATCTCGTGCCGCCTGAAAATGTCACAAATCTTCAAGCCCAAGCGTATGCCGACCGCCTGGTATTTACCTGGAATCATTCGACCGACGCGGCCGGTGATTTGGCCGGGTACCGGGTCATTTTCGGCGCTGACAATACCGGCCAGGTCATTGCGGCCACCCAAAATACGTATGAACAAATCGGTCTGGCCGCTGCCACCGGTTACCTGTTTAAAGTCATTTCCATAGATAACGACACCAATGCGAGCAGCGCTGCAGCCGTTACGGGGGTAACGCTGCTGCCGAATCCGGGCAACCCGACCGCAGATCCCCAAAGCGGGTATGTGGATTTAACCTGGAAGGAAACGACGCCATCGCAATATGTGAAGCACTATGCTGTTTATAAAAGCGAAAACGATTTTTCAACGGTTGAAGGGATGAGCCCGCTTCTCACCACGACGACCACGGCAGCGAAAGTCGCCGGCCTGACCAACGGCCAAACTTATTATTTTGCAGTGACCACCAAAAACACTTCCGACGGCGAAGATAAAGTCGTCTCCACCGTCTCCGCCACACCGCAGCAGGATGCCTCAGGACCTGAGATTAGCGACGTAAAAATCGACGGCGCTGTTCTGGTCAGCGGCCACGCCCTCAACACACCGGCGACCTTCACCGCGGTTGCCACAGATCCGGCCGGAATCAGCCGACTGGAGTTTGCGATCGATGCCGCTCCGATCCGTGTCGATTACAATCCCGTATATTCCTGCTTCTGGAATGTCGTCCCCATCGCTGACGGCAATTATACCCTGACCGTCACCGCCTATGATACCCTGGGCAACAGCTCGACCATTGACTTTGCCCTGGTGGTGGCCTTGGCGCCGCCGGCAGCCCCCGTTATCACCCAGCCGGCAAGTGGCATTCTGACCAATCTGCAGACGATGATGATTTCCGGTCATGGGGAGAAGTACACCGAAGTCATGATATACAACGATGCCACCGAAGCCTGCAATTGGGTAGCGGTCGACGCCCTCGGCAATTTCAGCACCTCAGTGACCCTGGCCGAAGGCCCAAACCGTCTCCAGGCCGCCGCCCGCAACCGGACCGGCGTCGGGCCCCTGGGCAGCGAAGTGCTGGTTTCGCTGGATACCAGCCTGCCGCTGAGTCCCGCCAACCTGACGGCCCAGGCCAAACAAGGCGGGGTTGTAGGCCTGATCTGGCAGCCACCGTCAGACACGTCGGTTTCAGGCTATAACCTGTATCGCAGCCACAGTCCTTTCAGTGACCCCGGGGCCGGCACGAAAATTAATGCCAATTTAATTACGACCCCTGTCTTTGAAGATCTGCCCCCAGCCGCCGGCACCTGGTATTACCGCGCCACCACCATCGATACCGCCGCCAATGAAAGTGAGCTGTCCAATGAGGCGCTGGCAGCGTCCGACAGTACCGCGCCACGGGCCGTGTCCATCGATTATACTCCCCGGGGATCCTATGATCCGGTCAGCGGACGAATGGCCCCGGCAACTGTTGGTGTAATGCTGACCGTCAATGAGGCGCTGCAGGCAACCCCTTATCTAAGTATCGTGCCGCAAGGCGGGATACCGCTGCCCGTGGCGTTGATCAAGGCTACGGATCTGACCTATACCGGTTTCTTCGTAATTTCGACCACCACACCCGACGGAACGGCCTACGCCATCTTTTCCGGCCGGGATAGTGTCGGCAACCGCGGCACGGAGATCGACACCGGCGCATCCATTCGGATCGATACTGCCGGTCCGGTGATCCGTCGGCTTGCAATTAACCCGTCATCACCGATTCAAAATAATGAGCAGACGCCAACTTCGGTTATGGCAATTATCGGTCTCAATGAACAGTTGCGGCCCGGCACCCGACCCCAGCTGGCTTACCTGCTTTCCGGGGAAGGACGTCAAACCGTCGACATCGATCAATGGTCTGAAATCACACCCCAGGCCGGCGATGTTCAGACCTGGCAGGCACAATTCACGCTGCCGGCGGATGCAGGCCTGAGCGCAGCTGAAACATTTCACTTCATCTACCAGGGATTTGACGACCTGGATAATCTCAGCAACAGGATCGTCGACGATAATCTTTTTCAGGTCTACCAGGGCCAACTGCCGCCCCTCGAGCCGCCCCAGGGTCTCAGCGCACTAGCGTTGCCTGAAGGCAAAATCCGGCTGACCTGGATGGCAGTAAATGAAGCCGTGGGGTATCAGCTGTATCGCAAGGCGCCGGGTGAAAGTGAGTTAACCGAATATCAGCGTCTTGATCGGGTTGTAGCGTATACGGACCCAACCGCCGTTGACGGCACCTATACCTATACCGTCGCCAGCATTCGCCGCGAAAACGACCAGGAAACCGTGAGCGGTCAGAGCGCCGAGGTAACGGTAGCTTCTGATTCGGTGGCGCCGGGCGCACCCCACAACCTTGCCTTAGAGCTTGTGGCCAACGGCATCAAAGCCGAATGGTCTCCGCCGCCGTTTACCGAAGCGGTGACCTATTCGCTCTACCGCGCAACCGCAGCTGAAATTGCCTCGGTGGAAGGACTTACCCCCCTTGCGGTCGGCATTCCCCAAACCCTGGTGGTCGACCCCAGACCGTCACCAGCCGCCCATTGTTACGCGATTACGGCGGTGGATGCAGTCGGCAATCAGTCGCCGCCGTCAAACTCATTTTATCTGAACTTCCAGCTTTTGCCGGTATCCGGCATCACGGTTGTGCAAAAAGACGACGACCCGCCCCGGGTGACCTGGACCCATCCGGGCGGCGATATCGCCGGCTATGACATCTACCTGGGAGCGGACGATGAGACCGTCAAGCTGAACCCAATGCTGTTGACCCAGCGTTTATTTATCGACACGGGTTACACCCGGGATGAACGGCGCTATACGATAATCTCAAAAGATAGCAGTGGTCTGGAGAGCCTGGCACGCAGCATCAGCCTGCCGCAGCTGGCGGCCGCAGCTGTTGAAGGCAGCCGGATCAAGCGCGGCATTATGAATCGCCTGGATTATGTCGTGTTAAACGAGGGATCGGGCCGGGTGGCAGACATCCGGCTGAAGGTCAAGGTGGATTCCCATGATCATACCTCGGATAAATTCAGTCTTGATCCGGGCACATCCCGCACAATCCCTGTGGTCGTGGGCGGCTATGATGATCTGGAAGGGATGGCCGCACTGACCACGACCATCGAGGCCACCCCGCAAGCCAATGAAACGGTTCAGATTGTACGCAGCGGCGACATCGAAGTGGGCGATGGCATGTTGGTGCTGCAGATCTTAAACGAGGAGTTCACCCGGGCCGCATCCGGCCGGGTTCGATTTACCTTGGAGAACACCGGCGAAGCGGAAATCGAAATCATGACCGCCCGCAATTCGGGCACGTCACCATCCGACCAAATCACTTTTTATCTGGTCGATGAGGACGATAATATCCTCACCTCAAAGGCGTTTCAACAGGCCGTCGGTGATAAAATCGTCACGTTATCAAACCGCAACAGCGTCGCCCGCATTGGCGCCGGCGAAACGTTCACCTCGGATTTTATCACCATGGCCGTCCCCGCCAATGCGCCGGACGATGCCACCATCCGCCTGGAAATCTCCAATGTTTATTATCACCAGGGCCAGACCACCCAGGTCTCCATGACAGGGCTGGCCAGCAACCATCAGCTATCCATGGTTGACACAACTTACTACGGTGAGGTGGCGGATATTACCCCCCAAACCTCCACCGGCGGCCAGGACATTGTTATTAGCGGGCAGGCCGTGGCAAGAGTCAGCGGTGATCCCACGGCCAATGTTCCCTTGAACCTCGTGATTACCTTAAACGGCTTTGAACGTTCCAGCAGTGTCTATACCGGTGAGGGTGGCATTTTTAACTACACGTTTAAACCGCTGGCCGGTGAATCCGGCGTCTACAAGGTGCGGGCAGTGCATCCGGACCGCACCGACAAGCCGGTCCACGGCCAGTTTGTGATCAATCGGGTCAGCGTCACGCCGTCTGCCGTCAACTTGAATGTGCCCAGAAACTACAGCAAAACCGTCAGCATCCGGGTGGGCACCGGTGAGGGCACGGCCGTCAACAACCTGCGCCTCGAATACAACCGCGAAGATCAGCCCACCGGCGAATATCCCCAGGGCGTGCACCTGTCCGCCGGGGCCGCCAAGGCATATCTGGGCAGCAAAAAAACAGCCTGGCTGCCCTTCACCCTGTGGGCCGATAATTCGGCGGGTGCCTCCGGAAAACTGGTGCTCAAGGTCAAGAGCGACGAATCCGATCCCGGCGCCTGGGGTAATGTGACGGTCAACACCCAGTTTTCCGACTCCAGCCCGGTGCTGTATTTTACACCCAATCACGTCGAAACCGGCATGGCCCGTGACAAAACGGTCACCGAAACGGTGGCACTGGGAAATAAAGGCCTTGCGCCGCTGAATGACGTGACGCTGTCACTGCACAACCCGGACGGCAGCCCGGCCCCGGGCTGGGTCTATCTGACCTCTGCCGCGGACCAGGGCGCCATTGCGGTGGGCGAATGGCGCAATGTCGGCATTGCTTTTTCTCCCACTTTGGCCGTGACCGAAGGAAATTATGCCTTCGGCCTGCGGGTCAGTGCGTCCAATTATGCGGCCGCCACCATCAATTTGTATGTGGCCGTAACCCAGAAAGGCCTGGGGAATGTCTTGTTTAAAGTCTCCGACATATATACCGGCACCATCAACCCAAACGGCGATGTCATCCAGGGACTCAGCGGTGCCAGGGTAAACCTGCAAAATGAGGTGGTCCGGACCGAAGAATACACCGGTTACACGGACAGCTTCGGCGAAGCATGGTTCGAGGCCATTCCTTCCGGTCAGTACAAGTGCCGCATCAGCGCTAAAAATCATCAGGATTACCTCGGCCGTATCTGGATCAAACCGGGGGTTTCCATCAATGAAGATATTTTCCTGGATTACAACCTGGTGACGGTGGAGTGGGAAGTCAATGAAATCGGCATTGAAGACAAATATGAAATTGTGTTGAGCGCCACCTATGAAACCGATGTCCCGGCCGCCGTTGTGGCCGTCAAGCCCTCTTCCATCAGCCTGCCGGCCATGCAGGCCGGCGATGTATTTAACGGGGAATTCACCCTGACCAATTACGGTTTGATCCGCGCAGATGATTTGAAAGTGAACTTACCGCCCGACGATCAGTATTTTGCCTACGAACTGATGGGCGGTTTACCGGAAAGTCTTTCTGCCAAGGAAAAAATAACCGTCCCCTATCGGGTGACCTGCATCAAATCACTCGATCAGCAGGATGACGGTCAGGCCACCGGTGGTGGCTGCCATAACTACAGAACATGCGCTGTTGTGGATTACGGCTATGTCTGTGCCAACGGGCAGTCGACCAAAGCCGCCATCAATCATTGCTGGACCCGCACCTATGGCGAATGCACCTCTGGTGGTGGCGGCAGCATCACCGCCAGCGCCGGTGGCGGCACCTGGAATGTCGGCGGCGGCACCGCCGGCGGCACCATATCCAAGCCGGCTCCGAAGCCCAAGACGATCCAGGGGGTGAAATGCTTTCCAAAGCCGGAACGCAAAGAAAATTTCTGCTTGCCATGTTATCTCAAAGGCGCGTGGTCGAACTTTTTCCAGAAGGTTTTCTCCTCGGTCAATCTCGTGATGCGGGAATACGTTCGTGAAGAGCCGGATTTGTTTGTTAAGGTGCCTGGTGGAATCATCGAAGCCAAGCGCTGGTACTTCGGCAATAGCTGGCGCTGGGAGCATTTCCGACACAATCTCAAGTTTAATCTCGGATCACTTGGAAGTTCCATCGAAACCGTCGAAAAAGATGAAGTCCTCTACAAGGCCACTTCAACCGATAGCAATATCTTTAGCCATGAATTTTATCGAATCATCAAAACCGAGGAAGGATGGCGCTGGGAGCACAAAAACGGTGACTGGAAGCTGTATGATGCCGCCGGCAACATGACGGCGTACGGTACACGCACCGGAACGGTGGGCAAGCTAATATATGAAAACGGTGAGATGGCAGGAATTGCAGATCGCAATGACAACCAGGTGCTGTGGTACGAATACGACGGCAATCAAATTTCGGCTGTCAGCGACATTAAAAACCGCCGGGTCGCTTACGGATATACCAATGGCCGGCTATCGAGCGCCACGAATGTCACAGGCGGCACCACCCGCTTTGAATATGACACCAAAGGCCGCATTGATAAAATAATCGATGCCGAAAACTTCAACTCAATAGTTGTCTATGACAGCTACGGTCACGTAGCATCTGTCGTGGATTCCAACGGCGAGGGGCATTTCTTTGAATATGATTACGATGAAGGCGCCAAAGAGGCCTATGTCCGCATTCGCTCCTCCGCCGGGAAGATCCGGGAGATCTGGTTTGATCGCAACAGCGAGCCGATTCGGGTTGATGTCAACGGTCGCACGGTGCAGAAGATCGTCAGAGATGGTCGCGACTTGATCATCACCGATGAAAACAGCCGTATCACTCGTAAGGAATACGATGAGTGGGATAACCTCACGAGAATAATCTATCCGGACAGCACGACCGCTCATTTCGAGTACGAACATAATTTTAATCAAAAAATCAAAGAAACCAATGAACAAAGCGTGATTACCGAATTCAATTACGATGAGGCCGGCAACCTGATCCGCAAGACGGAAGCGGTCGATACAGAAGATGAACGGGTAACCGAGTATGCGTATGGCGGCGACGGCAATCTGCTCACAACACGACGGTTGGCGGATGGAGACTCGTCTGAGGCTTTGACCGCAATGACTTATGATGAAGTGGGCAATTTAAGTTCCACCACAGATCCGCAGGGCGGTATCACTCGCTTTACAAGCCACGACATCATGGGCAACATGCTCACTAAGATTGATGCCCGGGGCAAAGAATGGAAATACGAGTACGATAGCGCCGGTCGGCTGACATCGGTGACCGATCCTATTGTAAACGATACAGAGCCCCATCGTAATGTTACCCGTATTTTTTATGACCAGGTGGGCAATAAAGTCAGGGAGGTCGATCCCGTCGGCAAGGAAACCCTATATGCCTACGATGCGCACAAGAACCTGATCCAGGTCACAGATGGCCAGGGAAATTTTAGTCGATTTGAGTATGACGAGGACGGCAAACCGGTTCGCCAAGTTGATCCTGAAGGTAAGTTCATCCGCTATGAATATGATTCGGATGGACGGCTTCTGAAAACCATCGATGGCAACGGCAATGAGATTGCCATGGATTATGGCGATGCGGCCGGTACTGGCTGCTCATCTTGTAGCGGTGAAAAGGGCGCAGCCGATCAGCCTTCACGAATTAAATATCCGACTTTCGAGAAACATTTTTCCTACGACCAAAGGGGCCGCAAACTCCTGGAGACGGATGTGTTCACAGAAACCGAATCCTATGTTTCCATGTTCGGCTACGATGATTCCGGCAACCTTGTTGCTCGAACCGACCCAGAACAGAATACCACTGCCTACGGATACGATTATCTGAACCGACTCATCAGGATAACCGATGCGGCCCTCAAGGACACTATATACACTTATGACAATCGCGATAATCTGATTGCCTTAACCGATGCCGAAAGCAATACCACCCGCTTCGAATACGATCTCAGTAATCGCCTTCAGAGGGAGATTCGCCCCGGGGGACAGCAAACCTCTTATCAATACGATGCCGCCGGCAATTTGACGAAAAAAATCGATGCTAAAGACCAGAAAACCGAGTACAACTATGATGATGCCGGCCGGCTGGTGGAGATTCGCTATTTTGAATCATCCGATAATGTTAATCCAATCAAAACGGTCACCTTAACATATGACCGGGTCGGCAATCTGACCGGCTATAACGACGGCATCACATCGGCAACTTACATCTACGATGATTTGTATCGCAAGCTGTCTGAGACGCTAAACTACGGATCATTTGAGCTGGGACACAACTATACGTACTACAGAAACGGACTCAAACAAACCTTCACCAATCCGGATGGGCTGACCTATGAATATACATATGATGATAACAATCAACTGGTTGGGGTTCAGATACCGGAAGTCGGCTACATTACCCACAGTGCGTACAAATGGAACCGGCCCGAAGAGGTGCTTTTTCCCGGTGGCAGCCGCAGACAGTATGATTATGATCCTTTGATGCGGGTAAAATCGATCACCGCCGAAGACCCGGGGCGGAATATTTTAATGCAATATCAGTACGATTATGATAAAGTTAGTAACATCATCGAAAAGTCAACCGGTCACGGTAATTACGCCTATGCATATGATGCACTTTATCGGCTCAGAAATGCCGACAACCCCGGCCAGTCCGATGAAGCCTTCACTTACGATGCGGTGGGTAACCGGCTGACTTCATCTGATACCATTGGAAACTGGAGTTATAACCAGAATAATGAACTCCAGAATCATGATGATGTCTCCTATGTCTATGATGCCAATGGCAACATGACCCAAAAGTCCGTTGCAAGTGTTGTTACCAATTATATCTACAATGTAGAAAACCGACTGGAAAGGGTTGAGGATGGTTCCGGCTCTTTGATAGCAACCTATTATTACGACCCCTTCGGGCGCAGGCTTTGGAAAGAGGTAGGTGGAGTTAAAACTTATTTCTTTTACGCCGATGAAGGATTGATCGGAGAATATGATCAATATGGGGCTGAGATCAAAACATATGGTTATAAGCCTGGATCGATCTGGACCACCGATCCGTTGTTTATGAAGATTGGGGCAGATTATTACTTTTATCAAAATGACCATTTGGGTACCCCTCAGAAGATGACTGCAATGAGTGGGGCGGTGGTTTGGGGGGCGAAATACACTTCCTTTGGGGAAGCTACGATAGATCCCTTATCCACAGTTATCAACAACCTCCGCTTTCCGGGACAATATTATGATGAAGGGACAGAGCTGATCTACAACTGGCATCGTTATTATGCTCCTAATACTGGGAAATATTTGAGATCCGATCCAATTGGCTTCTTAGGAGGAGATCCGAATCTTTCTTCATATGTTTTCAATAATCCGATCAACGGAACAGACCCGCTGGGGCTGCAGAATTATAATGTCGCAAATGCCTACCATTTGCTTCATCACGGGTACAGGCCTCAACAAAAAAGGATACCCAGAGAGAAAATCAAGGAGAGTATCCTAATTTGGGCTAAATCTCTCTTATATTTAGATAAAACTGAAGAGAAATGTGATGCGGCTCGAGATCTCTATGATGAAAATCCTAATGCTATTGATCCTTTTACTCCTTCAGGTGCATTATCAACATTTGCAGTCGGCATGTCTGAGCATATAAGCAAAGTGTCCTGGGAAGAAGGCGGTACACCAAATAGCCCATTTTTCTTTATTGAGACAATGATAGCAGGTGGTGCAAGGGTGATTAATGCTCAAAATAATTTTGGATCAGGGCGAGTAGTAATTGACCCGCCACAGTACAATGGCAACAATTTAGGCATTATTATTTACGAAGTTATACCATAAGCTTGTTCCACAAAGTTGATGTAACCAATTCTACTACTTGAAATATCAGTATTAATTGAGATAAAATAATTTCCTATTGAATAGACACTTAAGGCTATGTCACTACACAAACTTGCCAAACTCAGCATTATTCTCGGACTCTTAAGTGGAGTACTAGGATTTCTTACTGCTATCCCCTCTATTATCTGTGGTCATATATATTTAGCAAGAATTAAAAAAAATCCCGCCGCAATAGATGATGGCTATAAACGAATGGCCGTGGGTGGTCTTATTTTTGGATATTTAGGATTAACTCTTTGGGTGATTTTAATGTTTTTATTCTGGAGAATTTTCATGAATATACGTTAATCAAGAAACTTTAGGAACAATAGATCGCGGTGGGGATGCTTGTAAACGATAGTGATAAGGGTCGCCATTATCGTCATCGCGTGAAGAATGAAGACTTTACCTTTAAGTCTTTTTTGAAGAAATGATAGGGGTTGCGTCTTCATTCTTGACATCGCGTGAAGAAAGAAAATAATGGGGTCACCCATTAAAGGGTTTGTCAAAAAAGAATAGGATCAAAGCCTCAAAAGTAAATATTACTAGTTGAAGAAAAATTCCAAAAGTCTGCTAATTTGACATAAACTAAGGAGATGGAGAAATATTCCAGTCTCCTTTTCTTTTTTATCTCAACAAAATCAAATCCGATCTTTCTAAGTGACGTTGAGACGCATGCCTTGGTAGTTATTTCGGCGCAGGGATGCCGGCACATGGGGTTGACGTGGTCAGGGGGTTTCGGCTTTTTAGTTTTGCAGCCGCATGTTTGACTCCGATTTCGGCGGCCCTTTCTAAGAGGGCCATCTTTTGTTTTAAGCTAAATTATCTCGATCCCATAAGTCTTTCTCCTTTTTCTTTTTCTTGCGGGAAAAAGTGTTACCCTAAATTTAAAATCTTGTACGGATTCTTACTATCTGAAACACATATATCGTTGATTGGTTGATTAGTTGATTGGTTAAGTGGTTGTAAATATGGATTTATCCCATATTTGCAAAATAATTGGACACTTCATGCTTTGACAATCGTAACATTCTGAAATTATGACTATAATTTATCTAATCAACCATTCAACCAGTAAACTATTCAACCAGGTCTGTACTATCAGAAACAATTAAATTCAACGAAGTATCCTGTTCTTTCCCATACCTGCCGGAAAATACCTAAAACCTGCTGCGGATTTTGGTATTTCATTTTCCGACATTATCTCTAAAATTCTATCATTCCTTTATTTTTTATATCTATCTATCTATCTATCTATCTATTCACTATCCGGGTTTAAAAAGGAGGTGTCTCATGGCCAAGAATTTTAAAGCGTGGCCGGATCAGTGGCCGCAAAGTCTCAATTATCCGGAACAACCGGTCTATAATTTTTTGGATCAAACCGCCGCCCGGATCCCCAACCGTCTGGCCATAATTTTTGGCGGAATGGAGCTTACCTACAGCGAGCTGAAAAATCTAGCCGATCGGTTTGCAAACGCACTGATTTCCCTGGGGATTGAAAAAGGCGAAAAGATCGCCATCCATCTTCCAAACTGTCCTCAATTTGCGATTGCCTACTACGGGGCGCTAAAGGCCGGGGCAATTTTCACGCCGCTTAGTCCTTTGCTGGCGCCAAAGGAAGTGACGTATCAGCTGAATGATTCGGAGGCCAAAATCTTAATTTCGCTTGATTTAGTCTATCCGGGTGTCTGTTCGATTCTGCCGGATACAAAAGTGGAAACAGTCGTTACCACCAGCATCGCCGATTGCTATAATCCGGTTATCCAACCCTTAAAACAGCTGGAAAAAATCCCGGTAGCCGACACCCTTGACATGGCCCTCCTGCTAAAAGAGCATTCGCCGGAAGTTCCTGATATTGACATCGATGTATTCAGCGATCTGGCACATCTGGCCTATACCGGCGGTACAACAGGTCTTTCCAAGGGAGTTATGCTCAGCCATTATAACGTGGTGGTTAATGCATGTCAGTATTCCAACTGGTTGAGCGGCGCCCAATTTGAAATCAATAGACGGTGTTCCGACCCCGGTTTTTCCTCCGGGAGTCGATCCCATTGAGGATAGACTTACTGCAAGAGATCGTGAAACAGCCTTAGTGGTGGTCCCCTGGTTTCACGCCATGGGAACCATTGGTTACCTCAATAGTTTGGTTCTTGGTGGAACTACCATGGTTGTTTTCCCCAGATTTGAATCGAAAGAGTATTTAGATGCAATCACAAAATACAATGTCACCGTGATGGGAGGAGCCCCCCAATTATTCATCCCCTTGGTAAACCATCCGGATTTTGATTCTTATGATCTTTCCGGAATCAAGCTTGCGGCTTCAGGTGCTGCCCCCCTTGCAAAATCAGTGCTTGATAAAATGCTGGCTGCCTTCTCAGGATTGGTATCCGAAGGGTACGGATTGACCGAATGCACCATGGGTGCCACCTCCAATCCGCCGGAACGATCCAATATTCGTTCCGGCTCGGTGGGAATTCCGGTCTTTGACACCGAATGCAAGGTGGTCGATTTGGAAACCGGGGAAAATCTTCCTACCGGAAAAGAAGGCGAGATTTGCATCAAAGGGCCCCAGGTCATGCAGGGATACTGGAACAAACCGGAAGAGACCGCCGAAGTGCTCAAAGATGACTGGCTGTACACTGGCGATATCGGCAAAATGGATGAAGACGGCTATTTTTACATCACGGATCGAAAAAAAGACATGATCATCTACAAAGGCTACAACGTCTATCCGCGTGAGCTTGAAGAAGTCATCTTTACGCATCCGGCCGTGGAGCAATGTGCCGTAGTGGGTAGACCGGATCTGGATGTCGGAGAAGCGCCGGTGGCGTTCGTTCAGCTCAGGCAGGGTGCCGAAGCTACCGCTGAAGAAATCATGCAACATACCAATCCCCAGGTAGCCGCCTATAAGAAGATAAGAGAAGTAAGATTTCTGGATGCGATCCCGGTTAGTCCCGCCGGCAAGTTATTGAAGCGTGTCCTGCGAGAAATGCTATAAAAGGAGTTAGAATCGGGCGTCTCGGTCGAGGGGGATTTCTGGTTGCCCCCCAGTACGGCGGAGCGGTTCAGCTGATTACCGTACTGACAACCGCCAAGCTCAAGCCGGATTCAATCCTCGAAGAGAACCCGTGCGAGGGTTTTCCGCAACCTTGCGTGTCCATCTGCCCGCTAAAGGCAATAGCACCCGATCGCGACCGGGTAATCAAAAAAATGGAAAGGGTCGCGTCTTCACTCTAAACATCGTGTAAAGAATGAGGACGCGACCCTCGAGTCTTTTTTTAGCTATCCTTTGCCATGGTGTTTATGCAAAACGGGGATTTAACGCACGCGGCCTGCTAATAACCGCTGCCGACGATCACCCCGGACTTTGTTTTTCTGACATAGGTGTTTTTCTCTTTGCCGTCCCATTCGTACATTACCCAGTTGCCTTCCAGCGTTGCCTGGACCACGGCATCATAGGCAACCGCAGCCTTCTCTTTCAGACTTTCTCCAACCAACTTGGGGTGAACCAGTATTTTTCCATTTTCCTCTATGATGAAA
>CAVXXE010000054.1:0-12717 GCA_963765595.1 uncultured delta proteobacterium | reverse complement strand
GTGCTAATAGTGCCCCGGTTCCTGAACCCGCAACCATGCTCCTGCTCGGTTCAGGACTTATCGGTGTTTCCTTTGTGGGCCGGAAAAAGTTCTTTAAAAGATAGGAAAAATCAAAGATAGTTCACGAGAATTAGAAAAAAGGGAAGTTTGTCTCCCTAGTTACAGGAAACCCCGGTGCCATTTACTGGAGCTACCCCGGAAGAATAGGCTTTGCACCAGAGACACAAGTACAACAGAAGTTTCCCCCGGATAAACAGTCTCCGGGTTTAACCCCGATGAGAAAAATGCAAAAAAGATTTCATCCCGGTTAAATAGGCGAGCAAATACTAAGAGCTCGCATTTAACTGGACAGGTTGGGCAGGCGGGGTAAACAGGATTTAATGAATTTTGATTGTTCGAGTTTACCCTTCGACTTAACCCAGGGTGGTGAGCTGGTGGAACCATTTCGAATTTCCGGGTAATCCGGGTTGGGGGGAAAATGAAAAGATATTTTAAATTTGTTTTTAAAGCGTTGTTAATTTTGTTACTGAGTGTTTCTGTTTGTACTATTACTCCACAATCGGCTTTTTCTGCACAGCCAATCATCATTGATCATACCTGTACGGATATCAATCAGATTCCTGAGTCAGCTATTGATCAAGCAAAAATCAATCTTCACATTGCTTACGGCCATACTTCCCATGGCAGTCAATTGACCACAGGCATGACGGGCTTAATCGACTTCGCTAATAATGGGGGAGTAGGCCTTTCGCTTCCTACAGACATCTTCGCATGGAATAACGGAGGAGCCGGGGGGGCATTGGATCTTCATGACTATGCAATGGCAGGGGATGTTGGCTATTTCCCCCAGTGGGTGAATGAAACAAAGCAATATTTAGATGATCCCTCTCACTCAGATGTGAATGTCATTATCTGGTCTTGGTGTGGACAGGTGGGCGCTAAATATGCAGCGGGAACACTGGATAGTGAATACTTAAGCCCTATGTCTCAGTTGGAAGCAGAATATCCCGGTGTCCGGTTTGTTTATATGACCGGCCATGTGGATCATTGGGATGACGCAGACAACAAAGCTGCAAATCAGATGATCCGGGATTATTGTACAACTAATAACAAAGTGTTGTACGATTTTGCGGATATCGAAAGTTACGATCCGGATGGGACGTTTTATGAATTTCCTAGCGATAATTGTGACTACTACGAATCTGTCAACGGACCTAAATTGGGTAACTGGGCCATAGAGTGGCAAAACTCTCATACAGAGGGTGTGGACTGGTATAACTGCTCATCGGCTCATAGCCAGCCCTTGAATGCCAATCGTAAAGCCTATGCTGCATGGTGGTTATGGGCAAGGCTGGCAGGATGGAACCCGGATGGCGTGCCTGTTGCCAGCTTTTCCGGGAGCCCTACGGCCGGAACGGTACCATTGGAGGTCTCGTTTACCGACTCTTCAACCGGTGATATCGATAGCTGGTCGTGGGATTTTGGTGATGGGGGCACGAGCACTGAGCAAAGCCCTACTTACATTTACGATGATCCTGGTACGTATACAGTCACTCTGGAGGTGACCAGTTCCGGGGGAAGCGATACTCGAAGCGGTCAAACTATATTACGGTAACTGCGACACCTCAGCTGCCTGTTGCAAACTTTTCAGGAACTCCCACGACAGGCATGACACCGTTGGTGGTTTTGTTTACCGAATCATCTATCGGTGAAATAACAGGATGGTCCTGGGATTTCGGTGATGGTTGCACGAGCACGGAACAGAATCCTACTTACACATACGATGACTCTGGAACGTATTCAGTAACCCTTGTGGTAGAAAGCCCTGGCGGCAGCGATACTCAAACCCGTACAAACTATATCACGGTGACGGATGCACAAATTCAGTATACCCTGTCAGTGAACTTAGTGGGTGAAGGCAGTGTGACGCTTGACCCGGGGGGAGGTTCTTATAACGCCGGGACAGAAATTCAATTGACACCCGTTCCAAATGCGGGTTCGGCGTTTCATGGCTGGAGCGGCGATTTGAATGGTTACAGCAATCCGGCGACCATTGTCATGGACACGAATAAGACTATTATAGCGACTTTTGACGTGAACGGTGACGATGATGGGATCAGTGATGAGGAAGAAGATGCCTGTCCCAATGGTGGTGACGGCAATTCTGACGGCATCAAAGACAGCGAGCAGCAGAATGTGGCTTCTTTTCACTCGCAAGACGGGGCAACCTATTTTACCCTGGAATCCAGTCCTGGAACCACACTTGCTGAATGCCGTGCAGTTGCCCCACTCGACCCTTCCGGCGCTCCATCAGAAGTAACGTTTCCCTATGATTTTTTTAATTTCACCATAAATGGTGTGGGGCTCGGTGGTGCCGCGACATTAACCCTTTATCTCCCTGCAGGGGCAGATCCAACCACCTATTGGAAATATGGCCCCACTCCGGTTGACGCCAATCCCTACTGGTACGAATTCATGTATGAGTCAGCAACCCAGACAGGCGCGGAGATTGACGGCAACATTATAACGCTGCATTTTGTCGACGGTAAGCGCGGCGATGATATTCTGGTGCCTGACGGCATGATCGTTGATATAGGTGCGCCGGGTGTATCTGCCAGCAACAGCAATGGGGCAAGTACCTCCAGCGGCGGAGGTGGGGCGGCTGCTTTATCAGCATTGCAGTCGATGGAATGGATACTATTTTAGAAAAATATTGGTAGACCCCGGTTAAATTTTATTTGATTTATTTGATTTAACTGGGCAGGCAGGATTTACTGGATAATCAGGATGTTTTTTTTCAATGATATAAAACATTTTTTTTTAGAACTTATAAATTTTATCACAAAATGTGGTTGGATCTTATGATTTCAATATATTACAGGCGAATAATGCTTGACATAAATTAAAAAACATATAAAGGAAAGCAACAGAAAAAAGGAGAGACAGAGGCTGAACAAAGGAAAGGAGAGAAAGTTGGGAAGATATGAAATTTAATTAGCTCATATAAAAAAGCAAGAAGTTGGAAAGCATGGATGGCAGCGGGATGTAAAACAAGCCGGATTTACCTTGAAAATGGGATGATCCGGTTTTTTTGTTTTCGCGTCAGGCCTTGACGAATTTTGTTTTTTTGTATGATTTTGAAGAACATATTGTGCACTTTTTTATACAATTATAGGGAAATTGGGGCACCCCAGTTAAATGCACTTTTGGCAGGATAAATATGCAACGCTATGATTAGCAGCAAATTGACATTGGAGGCTCTGATGCGCAATGATTTAACGGGGCAGGCAGGGATGGAAGCTTTCGAATTCGGCCTCCGGCGCATAGGGGCCTATGCCTATGACCCGGCGTGAAAGCACAATGCGGAAAGTGGAACGGCAAAGCTTAGAGCAGAGACTTTTTTGCACAGAGAGGGAGGATCATATCTGGATCTTTAATTACATCCATAAACAAGTAAATATCTCGGCTTTTTTTAATGAATATTTCTTCTTGCCATAGTACGTCGTGCGTAGTATATTATAATGCATGATTAAATCGTGGACCAATAGCCGCTCTCGTCGCTTCTATGAAGAGGGAAAAGTCTCGAAATTTCGCAATCTTGATACAGATGCAGCCGACGAGCTGCTTGCTGCTCTTGATGCTGCCACATCTTTAAAAGATTTAAGCCCTTTGAAAAGCGTCGGATTACATAAACTGTCTGGTGATAGGGCGGGGCAATGGGCTATGACTGTTAATGGACCGTGGCGCATCTGTTTCCGGTTTAAAAACGGAAATGCCTACGAAGTTGAAATTATTGATTACCATAGGGGGTGAATACTATGAAGCCAATACATCCAGGGCGGATCTTAAAACGTGAAATTACGGCACGCGGCCTTTCAGCCAACAAACTGTCTCTATCTTTGCGTGTTCCTTCAGGACGCATAACTCAAATTCTTAACGGGAAACGCGGTATTTCTGCAGAAACAGCACTACGGCTGGCTAGGTATTTTGGCAATAGCGCCCAATTTTGGATTAACCTGCAATCAAGATATGATTTGGCCACCGTTGAGCAAAAGATAGGTGCAAAAGTTTGCGCTGAAGTTGAACAGGCGGCAGTGTGAAACAGCGATCCTACTTTAAGAATTTAACTTAAGTTTCAAGGGATATAAAAAACAGGTACCGTACCCGATATTTCAAAGAAACCGCCCCCTTCTTAATTAATCAACTAGTTAACCTCCCAACCACTCCATTACTCCAGTAGTTCCATTATACCTCGGATTTAAGTCCGGGATCCCCATTAGCCGCAAATCATAACCATCAAAGGGCAACCGACTACTATCAACAGACATTATCATAATTCCGTACTATGAAAAAAAGTAAAGAATGATTGTGTAATTGTTACTTAAATTACATAGGCCCTGATGGATTAAATTCCATGTCTCGTTAAAGATAACAGTGGAAAAGTAAATTGTAACCTATTGTAATTACTAGATGAAAAAAAAATAAAAAAAAAGTAATGCAATGTTTTAAATGTTGGCACTTACCTTGCTGTATGAAAGCTAAACACCAACGGCTTTTGGTTGATAAGAGCGGAAATTTCGATCAATTTACCAGGAGCTAAAAGCTAGTAAAATTAATCAAAGGTTGGAGAAAATAAAATGAGAAAAAGTATTATAGTGGCGATACTAGGCTTAGGGATGCTAATATTTGTAGGGATTGCTGGAGCGGCGTCGATGACACATATAGATATTACGGAATTCACTGCAGGCGGCACTGTTGAGTTAACTGAAAGCGGCACTGTTGAGTCAGAAGACTATGACTATAACTCGCATGGTTGGGGGGCTGTTAATTATCTTAATGGATCTTCCGATTATGTTTCCTGGACCCACCATTATGAGTTTACTCCACCAGCAGAGAAAGTTCTCGATGGCAGCCTAACATTATGGTTACGCGATGATTCAGAACATGATCCCTTTGAGTTTGCCTTTGCTTGGGCCGAAGATGGTACGTGGGGATTCGGTGAGGTGGATACCAACGGTTATAACTATGGTATTAACGCATCATATCTGGCTGATGGTTCTTTTAGTGTCGTATTGGCTTCTCTCTGGGGTGATTTTTACATTGATAAATCCGTCTTAGAGATTACCTACAATCCCAGTGACCTTAGTCCTGCTAGTGCCCCAGTTCCCGAACCCGCAACCATGCTCCTGCTCGGTTCAGGACTTATCGGCGTTTCCTTTGTGGGCCGGAAAAAGTTCTTTAAAAGTTAGGAAAAGATAGGGTCACATCTTAAATATTAAATATTCGGCTGGGGATATGCTATTAGGAGGTTATTTTTTTGTCCATGAGACAAGTCAATTTAACTCTACTACTTTTATAGTAACTAGCAGAAGTATACCCTTTAGTTATTCTATTATATAACGTTGTTGATAATAAATAACTTAAATGCTATTTGTGTCTGCACAGGATAAGGAAGAAAAGGATAAAGGATAAGGGATAAAGGAGAAAGGTCAAAGGAGAAAGGGAAAAGGCATGCGCTACGCGGTTGAAGGTTTGAGGTTGGAGGCAAAAAAGATGAAAGACAAAGATCCGCCACTTTCCGACAGGCTCAAAGCGTGAAAGCGTCTAAACTAAGGGAACCCCAAATTCTTACAACCATGTTTTTGCCCCTGAAAAGTATCCTCTAAGACTGAAAAACGACCATTTCCGGAAGATTTCTTGAAAAAATACAAACACATAGCTTGATTTGTCATACGATGGGACACGGTTGAATTATTACAATTTCGGATAGGATCCAATGGATTATTAGGAATTTAAAATTTTTCCCAAGTTTTTTTCGAAATTTCAGCCTTCTTCAATATTAGTTTCAATAAATTTTTCCCAATGTCTTTTTTGTGAGGATTGGGAATCCTTGGTTCATCTTAAGGCCCAATATGATCCATTCTTCTAATACCTCACGTAATTCGTCACGGCAAGCTTCGAGCGTATCGGCATTTGCCCAGACACCCTGAAGCCCGGGTATTTTACCAACATACCCTTCACCACCCTCTAATATCTCATAATGAGCGCTACGCATTGCAGCATTTATATATGCAGTTAACACTATTGCCTCCAGAATTTAACATATTGATTATACATATAATTTTTAAGAATATACCTATAAGGCTTTATGGAATAAGGAAATAACAAAAATATCCTAATAATGTATGAATGTCAAATACCCGATTCCCAATTTCGGGCATAACTCAAAGGATTAAATTAAAATAATAATTTAGGGGACATAATGTTACTAATTCTGCTGATCGCAATGTTCGAACGACTAAAAAATCGCAGCTTTCATCTGCTAAAAATTTAATCTCTTTCAACTCAAGTCCCGGTTTTTAAATAGATAAGCGTCTCATTACCCATGTACCCGGCAGCATACAGCAGGGCAGCTTGAATATCATCTTTTTTAAGGTTTGGTTACGCATCCAGAAGATCTTCAAAGACCGCGCCTTCTCCCAGAGAAAAGATAGGGGTCACATCTTAAATATTAAATATTGTAATGGGGCCGGGCCACGTTAAGTATTTGATAGCAATTGACATATAGTTAAAAAGTAGGCTTGAAACAGGGCAATAATGGCATTTTTGGCTCGAAAATAGCGGAAATAGAGAAATTTATGCGGTCAAAAGCTTAAATAGTGAATATAACGGAAAACGGTAGGCAATGGAATTTAAAAATAAAGGCAAAAGTTGAGAAGAGCAGACGTTAAGAAGGTTAAAAGAGGAATGGTCAAAACAAACTTCAAGCCTTCATGCACCTCGCCCATTCTTCTCTTTGAAAGGGTTCCAATCTTTTCTTTAATGCTTTTTTTCCCCTACCACGACCATGGATCCAGAAGTAACTTGACCCTGTATCCCATTTGGGATATTTTGTAAAAAAAATAGCAAATAATGCTTAAAATGTGATAATCTTATGAAAACACAAACAACCATAAGGGTAGATCAAAAAAACTATTTGCAAGCCAAAGAAATTTTAAAATACCTGGGGCTAACCTATTCCCAGGCAATCAATGTTTTCAACCATATGATCGTTTGTCATAAAGGACTGCCATTTGAAATCAAAATCCCAAACGATGAAACTTTGACGGCGATGTCGGAAGCCGAACAGCTGAACGGAGATTTTGTATCCATTGATGATTTTACGAAATAGCCTTTATGACATTCTTCGGTTAACGAGAATAGGTACCCATTCCCAACTTTTCAGATAACTCCCAATTGCCCATCATGGCAAAATCCCAGGCAATAGCACAAAACCGGTGTCACGACCGCGACCGAAAAGAAGTTGAGAAGAGCGATAAAGGTTAAAGGACAAAGGACAAAGTATGAAAGAATAGAAGCGGCGAAGTTTGAAAGATGTGAGGGCAATGAATTTCGGATGGATAGAAGGTAGGAAGAGGCTTTTTAATTGAGGAAAAGATAAATTTGCAGCGGGACGATGATAAGGCGAAACCATATCAGGCGCGTCAAGTGCGAGCTTTAATTTTTAAGTATAAGCTTGGAGGTAAGTTATAATGAACCGATATGAAATTATCATCTATTGGAGTATCGAAGATAATGTTTTTATTGCTGAAGTGCCGGAAAATTGCTCTTTTAAGTATCCGGGACGATGAGAGAAAACAGGAGGGTTTAATGATTGACGCGAGTTTTCCTGAACCGAACAACACATCCGTAAAAGGCATCATTCTTGCCGGCGGGGCCGGTACCCGGCTGTATCCTATCACCCATGTGGTCAGCAAGCAGCTTTTGCCGATTTATGACAAGCCCATGATCTACTATCCGCTGTCTGTGTTGATGCTGGCCGGAATTCGGGATATCCTGATCATATCGACGCCGGAAGATCGACACAAATTCGAAGCGCTTTTTGAGGACGGTTCGCAATTGGGCTTGAAAATATCTTACGAAGCGCAACCAAAACCGGAAGGCTTGGCCCAGGCATTTATTATCGCTAATAACTTTATCGGTGGTGAGAACTGTTGTTTAATCCTCGGAGATAATCTCTTTTTTGGCCACAGTTTAGCGGATATTCTCGCCAGGGCCGTTCAAGTGGAGAAAGGCGGTGTGGTGTTCGGGTACTGGGTCAAGGATCCCGAACGCTATGGTGTGGTCGAGTTTGATGACAACGGGAATGTATTAAGTATTGAGGAAAAACCTGTTCGGCCGAAATCGAATTATGCAGTTCCGGGACTCTATTTCTTTGATAACGACGTGGTTGAGATAGCCTCCGGACTTAAGCCGTCAGCGAGGGGTGAACTGGAAATTGCCGATGTCATCGATGCCTATCTGAAGCGAGGAGAACTCAAGGTAGAGCTGCTCGGCCGGGGATTCGCCTGGCTGGATACCGGTACCCATGAATCTTTTCTGGAGGCGTCGGTGTTTATTGAAACCATCCAGAAACGGCAGGGGCTGAAAATTTCCTGTATCGAGGAAATTGCCTGGCGGTTGGGGTATATCGATGCGGAGCAGGTGCGGCGGTTGGCCGAACCGTATTTGAAGAATGAATATGGGCAATATTTGGTGGAAATCATAAATGAAAGGTAAAAGGTGAAAGGTTAAAGGCGAAAGGTGAAGGGAAATTCATAATTCACAATCCACATCCAACATCCAACACGCAAAATTCATCGCTAAACGGTTGTCTGCGACCATTTGGGTGTATCTGTGGCTGAATAGAAATTGGATGAAACCGTTATGATGAATTTACGCAAGACCGAGCTGGATGGCGTGCTGATTATTGAGCCGCACGTGTTCAATGATCAACGCGGATATTTTTTTGAGACCTATCAACGTCAACGTTATGGGGATGCCGGAATCGTTACAGATTTTGTTCAGGACAATCTGTCATTTTCAAAGAAAGGCACGCTGAGGGGACTGCATTATCAGCATCCTCATGAGCAGGCCAAACTGGTGCAGGTGGTCCAGGGGGAGGTTTTTGACGTTGTCGTTGACATACGCCATGACTCACCAACGTTTGGAAAGTGGATCGGACAATACCTTTCGGATGAGAATAAGAAGCAGCTTTTTGTTCCTGAGGGGTTTGCCCACGGATTTTGTGTGCTCAGCGATACGGCCTTGTTTGATTACAAGTGCAGCGATTTTTATGCACCGGATTGCGAGGGAGGCATACTCTGGTCCGATCCGGATGTGGCAATTGATTGGCCGTTGGAGTCCCCGATTGTTTCCGATAAAGATGCGAAGTTTTCTTGCTTGAAGGATATTGCTGAAAATTTATTGCCATCTTATAAATGAATAAATGAATTTACCGCCTCGGTTAAATGTACTTTGGCCGGTGTTAAATATGCAACACTGCGATTTGGCATCAAATTGATCTGGCAGGATCTGCAGTGGAATGATTTAACCCCGATGAAATAAAGGCAACAAAGATTTCATTGGGCAGGCACGGCAGGCAGACACACGCCGATAGACGCAGACGGTCGCTTCACGATGATTTAGTTGAATAGTTGACTAAGTTGACTGGGGTGATTGGATGATTAGGTTAAGACAGTTAGCTTAATCAACAAGTCAGTTTAATCAACCAATCAACGATATCCGATTTTATTATATATGATTGCAATAATTGGAAGTAAAGGTCAGTTGGGCTGGGAACTGGTGAGAAGGGCAGAGCATCGGAGATATAAAGCATTGGCTCTGGATCTCCCTGAAATAGATATTGTACAGCCGGCTTCTATCAAAGACAATCTGAGCGCGAAGAATTTGTCTTTGGTGATCAACGCGGCGGCATACACAGCGGTGGATCAGGCGGAATCCGAGCCGGCACTAGCATGCGCGGTGAACCGTGATGGATCGGCTAACCTGGCCGATTTCTGCGAGCAGGCCGGCTTACCTCTTATTCATATCTCAACCGATTATGTTTTCGACGGCTCAAAAGCAGGCTCATATTGCGAAGGCGATCCGGTGGCTCCGCTTGGCGTTTATGGTCAAAGCAAGGAGGCCGGAGAATCTGAAGTCCGTCGTCGCATTCAGGAGCATCTCATTATCAGAACCGCTTGGCTTTACGGTGTTCACGGTCACAATTTTGTCAAAACCATGCTGCGGTTCGGCAAAGAAAAAGAGTCCATGCGGGTGGTTGACGATCAGACCGGTTGCCCGACCTTCGCCGCCGACCTGGCCAATGCGATCCTTTTAATGACGGATCACATTCTTTCCGGAAAGGAAACCCCCTGGGGTACCTACCACTATTGCGGCGGGGGCTCGACCACGTGGTGCGGATTTGCAAAGGCGATTTTTGAGATTGCTAAAAAGTATGATGTGTTTTCGGTTAGGGAGGTTATTCCAATAACAACTGCCGAATATCCGACACCTGTAAAAAGACCAACGAATTCGGTACTGGACTGCTCTAAAATGGAAAGTAATTTCGGCATCTGTCAACGCCCCTGGATACAAAGCTTAACCGATATGATTGATGAGGTCTATGCAAATTAGTTAATGAAGAAATTATTAGGGTCACATCTCAAATATTAAGTATTGGGTTGGAAATAGGGGATGGCATTTTTTGATGCGTTAAATAAAGAGGATAAAATCAGCCGTCACGCGATGGCCTGCGGCGGTTAGATGGCCTTCATAGGGATGAAAGAGGCGTAGGTCCTTTTCACGGTGGTGGGTCTTGAGATACGATGCCAGATCCAGGACCGCGATATCAAGCTGTGGGCTGCTTTCGACGAGTTTTGCACGCAGGTATTGCTGAAACTGAGCGGATTGGGAGGCGGGCCGTTCCACCAGGGATCTGCCGGGCATCAGAACAGGCACCCATTAATTTTTATTTTGCGATAGCTTCTTTAAATAGCTCATAAATGTTCTTGCGATGACCGACATAGTGAATTTCCACGGTCTGAACATTATCTCGAATCTTATAGATAACCCGGAATCGTTTTGCCTGCATTGAGAGATAGCCTGAAAGCTCCTTTTCAAGCCATTTTCCTGAAAAGGGATTTTCCTGAAGCCCCTCTATTTTTGATTTAATAATCGAGAAGACGATGGGAACGTTGTTGACATAAGCTAACTAAACGGCCATTTGGGAGGTATAGGTTGATAATATCAGCCTGAAATTTTATCCGCGGCCTAAAAAAATAATCTTGACAAGAAAATCCGCTTCAGTTATTTGGAAGATTATCGTTTGTATTAACCTGGTTAAATATATTGGGTTGCAGCCAAAACCGATATACCATTCACCATTTTCGATTTATCCACTTTGATAAAGCAACATTCTATCTCTAAATCCATATTTAGCTGGAAAACTGATTGGGACGTAACATAATCCCTGCAGGTGGTCTGCAGGGACGTTCTAATTGATTTGGACACTATAGAAAGGAGGAAAAATGAAAAAATGTTTTCTGATTTTGCTGGTTGTGGTTGTGGGCCTCTCGCTCACAGGTATTGTTTCGGCTGCCGACAAAGACGCCATCAAGGCCCAGGTCGATGAAATCGCGATAGCCATTGAGGGCGGCAAACCGGCCTCGGATTTCGCGGACGCTGCCAAAAGAACACCCCACTATGTTTTCATCATAGAGGAAAATGGAAAAATACTGGTTCACCCCAAGTTGGTTGGAGAAAGTCTGAAAGAGAAGGCTGCGGTTGCCTATGATGCCGTGGTCCAGGCAACGATAGAAGGCAACTGGGTAATGTACGAATGGGACGGCAAAGAGAAAAACACCTATGTCAGAAAAACAAAGACCGGGGTGATCGTCGGCAGCGGTTATTAGTAGGCCGCGTGCGTTAAATCCCCGTGTTGCATAAACACCATGGCAAAGGAAAGCTAAACAAAGACTCGAGGGTCGCGTCTTCATTCTTTACACGATGTTTAGAGTGAAGACCCGACCCCTTCCATTTTTCGTCGGTCTGCGGTTAAATTAATCTCTTTTTTGTTTTTTACCGCAGACACACGCAGACTGACGCGGACGTTTAGATTTTCTTTTCGCCTTGCGGCGAGGCACGTTTGGGTGCAATAAATTATCCTGTTAATCTTGTTGATCCTGTCTGATTCAAGTTTTCTTTCCCGCGAAGCGGACTAACACTTTTTCATCTGTGTGATCAGTGTTCATCCGTGTCCTAATATCTTTTCCCGCGAAGCGGCGTGAAAATTGCCCCGGCCTATAGCGCGCCGTAGTAGGCAATCGCAAACTGAGGACAGTTTGGAAGATGGATGGCGATCTTTTCGCTTTTTTTAATCCCCAGGGAAATCAGTGCCTTTGCAAACCGATCGGCTAGATTTTTCAGCTCGCTGTAGGTGAGCTCCATTCCGCCAAAAATTATGGCCAGACGGTTTGGGATCCGGGCGGCGGTTTGATCCAAAAAACTATAGACCGGTTGTTCCGGATAATTGAGACTCTGCGGCCACTGATCCGGCCATGCCTTAAAATCCTTGGCCATGAGACACCTCCTTTTTAAACCCGGATAGTGAATAGATAGATAGATAGATAGATAGATAGATAGATAGATAAATAAAAGGAATGATAGAATTTTAGAGATAATGTCGGAAAATGAAATACCAAAATCCGCAGCAGGTTTTAGGTATTTTCCGGCAGGTATGGGGTAAGAGCAGGATCTTTCTCGACATCGTGACCTCCTCTGTTTCTGATTGTAAGAATCCGTACAAGATTTCGAATTTAGGGTAACACTTTTTACCGCAAAAAAAGAGAAAAAGGAGAAAGACTTATGGGATCGAGATAATTTAGCCAAAAAAAT
>CAVXXE010000053.1:0-36791 GCA_963765595.1 uncultured delta proteobacterium | reverse complement strand
TCTAAAATGAATGCTTTAAAACCCAGATTTGCAAGTTGCCGGCACTCGCTATGCAACCCACGGTAATGGAACCCTGCATTGATCAGGACGACGGCAAAGGACTTTAAAAAAACCTTGGTTTTGACGGCATGCAAAGAAATGTTCAGGGACCCGGGTATATGCAATCTTTCGAAGTCTTCCGGGTTGCGGACATCAATGAGGGAGATCTTTTGTTTGTGCCTTAATTTGTAACGGACTGCATCCGCTGTAATTGCAAAGGACGCATCATGCTGCTCATGCTGGTGATGGGACAGCACATCCGGTATTGTAGAAATGTTATTAAAGGGTTCATTCATATTATAGGTTGTAAAGTTTCCAGCAGCAGCCTGGATTGACACGCCCAGTATCAGGACGGTGGTGATTAGAAGGCTTTTACTTCTGAGTGTTATGATAAATTTCATTTCCCTCCATATCTTCGCGGTGTGAAATCATGATGTGAATAAAATAACTCAAGAGTAACCGTTCAACCCGTGAACCCTATTATCTAAATCGATCTCAACCACACTTTCCTCACCGGCATGGACCTGAATTACGGGGGTCCAGTGTTGCTGACCGTTTTCGTCAATGCGGAACTTGAAAGCCTGATCCGGCAACATAAACCCGGCGTTGCCGGATGGGTTCGCGGTTTCATTCCATCCCAGATAGGAACCGTCTTCATCGAACAGATAGACCCTGGCAGCGGCCACAGCCACACCGGCGCGCCGGGCGTGGATTCCGACCAAACCCTGTTGGATGGTCATCGTTGAATCCTGTGATCGGAATTCTTCAGACCAGAATTGATGCCCCAGATAATCGATGCGAACGCGATAGGTCTGATCGGGCAGGCTGAAGGCCACCCGGCCGCTACTGTCGGTTAATTGATATTGGCCCAGATATATATCTGGGGGGGGAAAACAGATAGGCCTTGATCCCTTCAATTGGTGTCGGAATGCCTTGAAAGGATCCCTGGGCGGTGATTTCAACCTGTCGGTGGGTGATCGGCATTTCCATTACGGTATCTTCGGCTACCAGAACCTCTTCACACCAGAACTGATAACCGAGGTAATCCACCCGCAGTTTGTAGGTGCCGGCGGGTACACTGAATCCCACCTGTCCGAAGGCATCGGATGTTGCGCTCCGGCCCAGGTAGGTGCCGGCGGCATTGAAAAGATACACTTTTATTCCCGGCATGGGTAAGTCCGCGTCCTTTTGCACGGTCATCTGCAACAATCCACCGCCGGCGTCAATCTGTATGAAATTGGTCACGCCGCCGGAAACCTCAAGTACATCGCTCCAGTACCGGTTAGCCAGAATATCGGCCCTGAACTGATAGCTGCTGCCGACCGGAAGGTCAAAGGACACGCTGCCCGCTGTATCCGTCTCTTGATACCGGCCGAGATAAGTACCGCTTGCAGAGAAAAGATAAACCTTCACACCTTCTGCAGCACCCGCACCCACGGTCACGCTGGCCTCCACCGTCGCATGCGCAATGGTCATATCCGTCGACAATACCTGCGGGACCGAAACGTCATCGCTCCAAAATTGGCTGCCTAAATAATCCAGCCGGAATTTGAAATTCCCGTCTGCCAGATCAAAAAAGACCTGGCCGTTGCCGTCGGTGGCCCCATACATGCCCAGATAGGAGTGATCTTCACTAAATACGTAACATTTGATACCGGCTAGGGGTTTGGCATCTGCTTTTAAAACCGATAGGGCAAAACTTCCGCCGCCGGTCGATATCGTCACCAAATTCTGCTGATCGGCGGTTACCCAGCCCGCATCACTCCAATATCGGCTGCCTTGATAATCTGCACCAAATTCGTATTCTCCTTGGGGCAACCGGAAAAGCACCTTGCCGTCGCTGTCGGTGGTTTGACGGATACCCAGGTAAGAACCGGCGGCTGAAAATACATACACGGCCTGATCTTGTGCGGGAAAGCCACCGCCGGTTACGATGATTTCGACATCGGCCATGGGGATGGTGACAATGGGATCAGTCCAGGTGAAAATTTCCGACCAGTATTGTTGCCCCAGAAAATCCGCCCGGATTTTATAGGGTTGCCGGGGTAGATGAAAGCGAGCCTGTCCGCCCTCATCGGTGACCAGATTTTTCCCCAGGTATGAACCCGAAGGCGTGAAAAGATAGACCTTTATCCCGGCCAACGATTCGGAGATTTCCGGATTTCCGCTGTCTAAGGTGACGATTGCATCCTGATGGGCAATGGTAAAATCAATATTTGTAGATAGGAGTACATGGGTTTGCGGACTCCAGAATTGATAGCCCAGAAAATCACTGCGTATTTTATAGGTGCCTTCAGGGACGGCAAATGTTACGCGTCCCATGGAATCGGAAACCTGATTTAATCCCAGATAGCTGCCACTTTGACTGAAAAGGTAGACCTTGATGCCGGCCATCGGAACATCCGGTTCCTCTTGTAAGGTCACCTGGAAAATACCGCCGCCGGCCTTCAGGTCAACGTTGGTCGCTGCCCCGGTAGTGAGGGTGGTATCATCACTCCAGTACTTACCGCCCAGAATGTCTGCTCTGAATTTAAATGATACGCCGGTGGGCAGTTGAAAGGTTACCTGCCCGGTTTCATCCGTCTTTTGATTGCGGCCGAGGTAGGCACCACTGGCCGAAAAGAGGTAGACCTTAACGCCCGGCAATGATCCGGCGCCGGTATTCACGACGACCGCAGCGGTTTCTGCAGGGATGACGACACCTGCCCGGTAGGTACCGGGCAGCAGAATCGAATCAGACCAGAAACGAGAACCCAAATAATCCACCCGGAATTTGTAGCTCCCATCGGTGAAATCCGTCGGATCAAAAAGGGCCGTTCCGGTTCCATCCGTAACGGCATTTTTTCCGGTATAAGACCCGAACTCCGTGAAAGCATAAACCCTCAGACCGGAAAGTTCGTTATCGAGGCTGGTCGATACCTTGACGATTATTTCGGCCGGTGGTTCAGGCGGTCCGGTATACTTGACAAAAAAGGAGGCTGGATCCATCCAATCGCTGGTGAGACCATGGGCATCTTCGGCCTGGGCTCTCCAGAAGTAGCGGGTTTTATCGGCCAACTCCGAAGGAATTGCCCAGCGTGCAGTTTCAGACACGCCTTGTGCGATCAGGTTCGTCAGGACTTCATCGCTATAAATTTCAAATCTGTAGAAAAGGTTGTCGCCATCCGGGTCACTGCAAGGCGTTAAATCCAGCGTCGGTGTTAAGGTTGCGACCCAGGCGCGCTTGCCCGGATTCTTGAGTGCCGGTGACAACGGGGCGTCATTAGCGGTGTTGACAAAAAATGCGCTCGGCGCCCAACTGCTTTGGGCAGACCCGTTGCCGGCCTTGACCCGCCAAAAATACCAGGAGTTGTCATCCAGTCCGGCGATATGCCAGGCGGTGGTGTCGACACCTGTTGCTATTTCGCCGGATTTAAGCTTTGTCGGGCTGTCAAATGTGTCGGTTTTATCCAGTTCAAAATAATAGCTGAGGGTGTTCGTATCCGGTGACTGGGTCACAACCAGTTCCAGTTGTCGAAGGGCTATTTCTTTGTTGATGGGCGGAGATGACGGCTGAGGGTCCTCCGGCACCCACTCGGCGGTGTTAACCAGAAAGGAGCCCACGGCAGTTTCAGTTCGGGCACCATGTTCATCGGTGACGACTGCCCGCCAGAAATACCAAATATTATCGGAAAGTGCAGAATTAACCATCCAACTAGTGGTGCCGGCCGGCCCCTGGGAAATATTGGCGGCAGAAACCACTAGACTGCTTAGGGTATGGTCGTCGTATACCTCAAAGGTGTAAGTTACCTCATCTTCATCAGCGTCCAAAGCATTGGTGACTTCCAGTACGGGTGTGAGAGTATCGACTTCCGTATCATCCCCGGGGCTGCTGATGAAAAAATGTCCGGGCGCATTATTGATCGAATTGACAAAGAAAGTGCCGTAAACCCATAGACTGAAGCTGTATCCATCGGTGGCCCTGGCGCGCCAATGGTAACGGCTGTCGTCGTTGAGATGTTCAGGTGTGTTCCAAGAAGTCATTGCGACGCCTTGTACAACCTCATCAGCGCCGGCTACCCTGATATTTAGGGCGGAATCGGCGAAGACTTCAAATTCATAGGTCAATGCGTCACCATCCTCATCGATGCTGTTTTCTATCACTAATTCCGGCTGCGTTAAGTTGACCTCGGCGTCCGCCTGGGGGAAAATAATTATGGGGGTGGTCGGTGCATGTTCTGCCATAGTCGGATCGGAGCCGTAGAGAAATTCTTCCAGGTCCGAAATACCATCTTGATCAAAATCCCCGGTTCCGTCACGGTCCAGGGACCCAAAGTACTGCAGTTCCCAGGCATCCAGCATATCGTCGCCATCGCTGTCATAGATTGAATTGATCTTCAGAACCACTCGCCGGCTATCCACAAGCAAGCCGTCCGAGGCTTTAAAGATAACTTCATAGGTCCCGGCCTGGCCTATAGCAGGTGTCCAATTAAAGGTGCCGCTGCCGCTGCCAAGATCCACAAAAGCCGCACCGGCAGGCAAAGGGGCCGCCGAAAGCACCGGGGTTGTTCCGTTGGGATCGTCGGCTGCCACCATAATTGAGATCGGCCGGTCTTCGAGGCCGATGCGATTTTCAATAGACTGCAGCACCGGCGCAAGCGGCAAATCGGTGGCCTCCCCAAATTTGATCGAGTAGGCGCCCGTGGTATCGACATCGAACAGATTGATTAAGTACTGCCAGCTGTGGTCTTCTTCCCGGGTCCTGGACATCCAGACGTTTTCAGTTTTGATGGTTTTTCCGTCGGAGCGCATAACATCTATAATTTCTTTTTCGCCGCCGAATGGGTCATCAAGCTGTACAACCATGAAGCCGGGTATTGCGATTGTCGTCAGGGTGCCCGTATTGCCGGTGATCTGCAGGGTTGAGGAACCTGACTGATCTGTGACCGCCGCATCCAGCCCGTCGGATTCATAAACTCGGTAGATATCGGCGTCTTTGGCCAGAAAATCCCGGACAGGATCACGTCCGGGAAGGTCCACCAAAACATCATGGATCAGAAAATGAGTGCGCGCACCCGATATCAGGGATGTAAGCTCTCCGCCCAGCTCGTCAGAATGGGAAAAGCCGGCTGTAAATTCCACGAATTTACCGGACAGCGCACAGCTCATATTCCAGCGAGCGGTTGCGGCACCATCAGGATCGATATCACCGATGTCTGCCAGGAGGCTGTCAGTGGATGGCCTCCCGTTGACCTCACTGCCGTCAATACTAAAACCAATCAAAAGGCCTTGCTCATTATCCACAATTTTTGGCTGGGCCGAATCAATTTTTAGATTTTTAGCCACTCCATGGCCGGTGTTGTTGACGCGCACGCCCAGTGAAAAGGACACAGCCGGTTCAATCTCCGGCGTAAAGGCATCATCCCCATACACGTCGACGGGCAGAAAATAATCCAGCGCAATTTCCGGCATCGGTTTGACGAAGATATAGTCGGGGGTGACTTCGGTGACTTTTTCTTGACCGCTGATAGAATAAAAAAGTCTGGCCCCAATATAATAAAGGGTGCCGGACTCAAGGCCGTTGGATGAACCAGGGGAGGGTATGATCAACCAGTGGATATCGGCGGTGGTTGATGGCGACACCGTGCCGCTGCCGCTAACATCATCGATGTTTTCCATGGAATCCAGGCGAATAAAGAAAAGCGCATCGGTGTTTTCCGGATCGGAGCTTGCCGGGACCGGGTTTCCGTCAGCGTCGCTAAAGATGACGTCCACCCGGGCATTTTCCAGGGTAATGTGAGAAAGGCCGTTCTTCACCCGCAGGTGTGCATCGAATGCCTGGCGCTCCAAGGTTAACTCCTGTTTAATCTCAATTTTCACCCGGGCGCAGACCGAGTCGGCTGCTAAAGAAACGGCCGGATCCATTAAAATAAGCCCGCTCAATAGAGTGAAATACAATGCTATGCGCCTATCAAAGAAGTATGCCTTTCCCATTTTTCCCCCTGGATACAGATGTAAGATGACAGCGTACAGATGACAGAGTACAGAAGACAGATGATAGAAAACTGATGACAGCGTACAGATGACAGATGTCAGAGTACAGATGGCAGAAGATGTCTACATCATTACAATCAGTCTAGGTGCTCGATGCTTGGCCTTGCTTAATCTGCTAAATTTTTTAAATTTTGGTGTATTTATTTCCGCGACCCTTAATTCATCCTGACCTTCAACCCTTCGCCTTTGAACCGAAAGCGGTTATATGAGCCCATCGGGTCATCTTCAGATGCATGGATAATGCGCATGGCAATGTAATCGGCTGAATTGTGCTTCAGCACACGATTATGCGGATCAGCCAGTTTCCAGCTGCCATCCTCATAAAATTCCCCCCAGTTGTGATAATCCCTTGCCTTTAAAACGCTGCTTTGCGTGCACACAAAACCCCCGATAGGGCGTGCGGCGATTCCGTTGGCACGGCACAGAGCTACAAAAAGGTTTGCATATTCTGTGCAGTCACCCTTTTTTTGTTCAAGCGCATAAAGGGCGCCGCGATCTTTGCCGGTGTAACCGCTATAACTCACATTGTCTGCCACCCAGCCAAAAACTTTTTCTACGGTCATAGATAAGTCGGGAGCATGCAGTTTGTGTGCTGCCCGATTAATGGCAGGATGATCCGATTCGATATATTTTTGGGGACTCAAATCCCAGGGCCGAGGCCCCGTCGCGATTGGATTGGCTGTGGCGGAGATAAGTAAATTCGCTTTAATTGTAACAACCCGGGAGCCATAGGGTGCCAGATTCTCAAACGTAAAATGAACCACTTGATTGCCGCTAGCATCGGTGAGCAATTTATAGGGATAATTGGATTGTAATTTGAGGCACTGTTGGCTGGCGGTTTGCCTAACCGGTGCAAAGGTCCACAGCTCGGCCTGCGTAATCACCTGGTGGGATTTGTTTTGTAGCGTAAAACTATATTGAATTTGGCGGGAGATTAAATACTCGCTCCCTTCTGACGATGAGGCATCGCCATTATCCGAGTGCATTGTAGTTATCGAGGCCGCAGCAAGGCAAAATACAGTTGCAGCGATCACGATTAATGAATTATTCCGAACAGAACAAATTATCCCTGTCTTTATTTGTGCAGCTATTTTTTTCAATATTTGAAATGAACCTCCGATTGGATCATTGTTTTAAGCATGCGAAAAAGTGCTGTCTCGCAATAGGATAAAAGTGTGGGACTCTGTTTATGCTGAAGTAGTAGACTGTTTCTAACAGCAATAATCGTGCAAAATTCGCTGGGATGAAATAAATTCACAATAATGACTACATTACAGTGGCTTAAAGCTATCGCCAAAAAAAAGTAATATGCGATGCTGTGGAAAAATTGTCTAAACATCCTGAACTTTATTTCTCAAGTGAGTAATCTTTAACCTAGAGATTCAAAACGAGGAAAAAGGAAGGGGGGGAATTCGGAATGCGGAATGCGGAATTCGGAATGGGGAATGGGGAATGGGGAATGGGGAATGCGGAATGGAATGGGGAATGCGGAATGGGGAATGGAGAGAAGTCAGAGCTCAAGGCTGAAAGCTCAAAGCAAAGAAGAGAAAAAAAAAGGGCGCCACAGACACACACAGATTTATACGGACGAGGGAAGAGGGAACAACGATGAGGACGAGGGACGAGGGATGATGGAGGTCGGAGGTCGGAGGTCGGAAGTCGGAAGGTGGGGAATGGGGAATTCGGAAGGGGTATTCGGAATTGTGAATTTAAGGCCTCGGAAATCAATCAATCAATCCGTCACAGCGGACTTGGCTTTTGACCCGTCTTCGGGCTATCGTCAAAAAATCAGATATAAGCAATATACTTCCTTGGTCGCACCTTGAAGACGAACCAAAATTGAGCACAACCCTTATTGCAAGACTACGGCTTTTACTTGGTGGGAGCGGCTTCCAGCCGCGAATGTTGCAGCAGTACCGTGCTGCTATCGTTTATCGTGGCTGGAAGCCGCTCCGATAAAGGTAGATAGTACTTCTATCGATTTAAATAGAAAAGACAGAGCGACAGGCGCTGCAAGCGCCTGCGCTGCAGGGGCGATACCACAAATCTTTATTCGTCAATATTCAATCCCGGTTATCCGAGTTACGGTTTAATTTTTTATCAGATTGCCATCTAAAATTTTAACCTGCAATTTCTGGCGGCCGAATCGGAGTGCTTTACGGTATTCATCCTTTTGCATAGCAATATCCACCCGGTTGCGGTAACGCCGGTTCATGCGGTCCGTGACCAAACACACACCAATTTTATCCACGTGTAAACGCGAGCCTAATGGTACGAAATTGGCCGCACAGCGCATTTCTCCCTCGGCCAGGGCTCTGCAAATATTTTCTCCATTCGCTGATATGCAGGGGGTATCATCCGTTTGGCTGGGATCTCCAACATTGTAGGCCGTGACAACACGTATCGTTTCACTTTTCACTTTGTAATATGACAACATCACCGGGTCTGCGTAGGCAATATCGAAAGCTGTGAAAATTATGAGTAAAATAAAAAGACTTTTGGCAAGTGCAGTTAATTTTAGGATTTTGCCTTTTTCTTTTAACCTCATCACACACCTCCCTTTGTTAACGATGCCTTAGTTTCTTTGTGTTATTTCGATAGTCTCTGAAAGAGCCAAAAACCGCTAAGGTAGCAATCAACAAAGGCAAATCACATGCCAAAACTCAAAAAAGCAAATTTTTGTTAAAAAAAACAAATAGATAACCTGTCTAATGCTGTTAGTTCCGGGCAACAGATTATGAAACAAAATGGATAGATTGTTGAAGAAAAGTTCCCAGTTTACTGTCTTTCAGCCGCTGTCTGAAAAGCGGCCGGTCTAATCGAAAAAGAAACTCAAAAAAAGAGAATATCGAATAATGAGTGTCGAATGTCGAAGGAATGAATTCTGTCAATTTAAAAAAAAACTGAGCAAGCCTACTCCGCCGAAGCGGCTACGAAGGCCGGGAGCGAATCTACGCTTCGAAATTCTACGGTTCGCTTGTTTAAAATCGATAAAGCGCAGCTCCACCAATATTCGACGTTCGATGTTGGACGTTCGATGTTCGACGTTCAATCTGTTCGCTGTTCCGGCTAAACGGATTTGAATACGATTAGAGGGAAGTGGTCTTGGGTATATTCTGAATGATCGCTTTCAATTTGCGGGAGAATTCTTGGGGGACCGGTTGGTCTTTTACATTTTTGCAAATTGCAACCGTCCTTTTCAGGGTTTCCAGGCAGGTGAAGCAGGCAACGCAGTTATCAGCGTGTTTTTCGATTTCGGCACAGCTGACATGATCCAGTTCCCCATCAATAAATTCAGAGAGTTTTTGAAACATCTCCAGACAATGTTTATGGTCATGATCAGCGCTGGTCATTTTCAAAATATCCTTTCAATTTATCTCTTAGATAAAGCCGGGCACGGTGGAGCCTCACTTTTACATTGGATGGCGATAAGCTGAGAATTTGAGCCGTCTCCCCCGTGCTGAATCCTTCAATATCCCGCAACACAATGACCAGCCGATATTTCTTTGGAAGTGATAAAATTTCCTGGTTAATCGTGCTGGAAAGCTCCTGGTTCAGTAACTTATCCAGAGGTATTAACGCCCAATCCGGGACGTGATCCGGTACATCGGTTTGATTTTCGGGGTGAAAATCATCTAAGGACAATTCTTTTTCGGGCGCAAACTTGGACTTGCGTCTTTTCTTAATGCAAGTGCTGGCTGCCACTTTGTACAGCCAGTTTTTAAATTTTGTTTCGTATCTGAAACCCTTTAAATATCTGAAAACATTTAAAAATGTTTCCTGGATCATGTCCTCGGCATCACGGTGGTCCCGACACATCCGCAAACTGAAATTATAAAGGCTCTGTTCGTACCTTTTGACAAGGTCGTGAAACTTGTCTGTTTGGCCGGAGTTAATTGCCTGGATCAGTTCAAAATCTTTATCTTTGATCTTTTTGTGTTTCGGATTCTTTTCCGCTGTCATAGTCGCTTGTCACCCGACAAGAATTTTTCAGTCAGGTGGATATTCCCAGTTTCGGCAGGATGTAGGCCTGGAGCAAAAACCAGACGCCGACAATCCCCAGCACAATTAGTAGATCTCTCATCGGTTATCTCCTTGGAAGCGGCTTCACTGCCGGATCAGACTTTCCGCCGGGGCGGATCATCGGATATGATCTGAGATTATGACGCCACTTCGTTGGTTTTATACGTGGTTATCGAACGGTTGTCCACTGTTTTCTATAGACCAAGCAGTACAGACTGACAAACAAAAACGCCATGACAAGTCCCAGGTGGCAGAGATCCAGAAAAATAATAAAATCGGATGACAAATTCGATCCGGCCAGATTTCTGATTACCAGGAAAATTCCGCTGGCCAGGATACCGGCCAGCAGGGCACTGCGCACATATCCGGTTGCGGTCACTTGCCTGGATTTGCGCTTGGACAGCAGATAGTCAATGATCATATAAGCAGTGAAAGCGAGAAACAATATGGCTACCAGGTAGTGAATATAGTGGGTTATAAAAAATTCAGCCAGCCATCCCAGACCGGGGATGTCGGCGATGTAATAGCGTTTGAAAATAGGCATCTGTCCAAAACCGGACAGGGCCAGAAAAAAGACCGAGATCAGATAGAACCAGCGACCCGCTAAGCTGACCGGGCTTGTATCGCTTTGACCATGATTCATTAGAAATACTCCTTTACTGAACCTTGCGAAACTACTTTGTCCGTTTATAAAATTTTCCGACAGCCGCCGCGATTCCGGCGATGGGGGCCACGAACATGGCCGCCGCCAGGTTATTGGCCTGGGCCATTGTATTTTCTACGGGTTTCAGATGGGGTTTCCCCTTTCCTTTTTCGATGGCTTTGTTCAGTTCTTCAAATGGAACCGGCGAGACATAGATGGTGTTGGTACCGCCATTCTCATTTTCTCCGTAGATATAGCCGTTTATTTCGTCGGCCAGGGCATGGGCTTTTTTTACGATTTCATCCCGGGGGCCGATCGTTTGGACATCTTCCGGACAGGCCGCGATGCAAGCCGGCGATTCACCGTCCGCAATGCGGTTGTAGCAGCGGTCGCATTTGTACATAACACCGTTGCCCGCCATTGACGGCATGAGATCCAGATACAGCCCGGTTCCTGTTTGACGCTGGGGGATGTGCCATGGGCAGACCTTGCGGCATTTGGAACCCCCCAGACAAATGTCCGCATCTATCCGTGAGATGCCGTTTTCAAGCTGTTTGGCCGCTCCCCAGGGACAAAGCTTCACACAGGGCGGGTTGACGCAATGCATGCAGCGGCGTGGAATTGTCAGTTCGGTTTCCTGGCCGTCGATTTCAACTTCGGCATGCTGAATAAAAAGCCAGTTGTAGGGCGTCAAGCGGTCATTGACATCCTTTTTTTCGGACCAGTCTTCAACCGGGACCCGGTTGGGATACATTTTCGGAAAGGGTTTTTGCGGATCGGGATATTTATTAAAATTTACTTCCGAGCAGGCTTCCACGCAGGCTTCACAGCCGATACACTTGCGGATATCCAGCAAAGTTGCCAGCTGTTTTGCTTCATCGGGTTGGGCGGCTGCCCCAGTGCCTGGAATACTGGAGGCCGCCAAACCGGCCGCCGTCGCCAGGCCTCCTTTTAAAAATAATCTTCTGGAAATCTGTTGCCCCATTTAACCTCCTAATAAGTTAGATGATTTCGCAATTCATAAAAATTCGTGCCGAGAATTGCCTGTAAAGAGCCGGGGGGTATCGAATGGTTACAATTAAATCTAGATCGAGACATTATTAGAGCAATATAGTTTTTCTGCGGTTCGCTGTTTAGCCCGGCTGCCAAAGCGGCCAGTTTGATCGAAGAAGAAAACTTAACGGCGTAAATCTACAATTTTCGTGCTCGGTTAAAATCGGGCATTGTTGGGTTTCGCATTGCACAACAGAATTAGCAAAGTGTAGGTTGGGTTGAGTGAAACGAAACCCAACATAACCCGAGATAGGCTCAACCCAACCTACACAATGCAAAGATGGCCGAAGATAGAACCAACCCCCCAATTTTCTGACAGAATCAACAGCATGGACAGGATGGATATACTAAACCCAAAAAATCCTGACAATCCTGTAAATCCTGTCTAAATAAATGTTTCCTACGAGTCTTATCTTGATAGGTCGGTCACGGCATGCTATCTCTTTGATCAGAGGCCAGATGTCAGAGGTCAGAGGTCAGAGGACGGAAGACAGAGGTCAGAGGCCAGAGGTCAGATGACAGAATACAGATTACGGCTGCCGGAAATCAGATTGCATTGATAATTCATTTTCACAATCCTTTTGATCCTCCTGCACCTTCCACTGAGCGATGTCTTACTCTATGCGCTATGCCCTTTGCACTATGCCCTTTTGCCCGTAACTCGCAACCCATAACTCGGAACGGTTCAACCCAGGTTTCAGAAAGGAGGACCTATGAGTATTGTGCTTAATAAGATCTTATGTCCCACTGACTTTTCGGAGAACTCCGAGCATGCCTTGAAATATGCGCTGGCTTTGGCGACCTTGTGTCAAGCGGATCTTCTGCTGTTTCACGTTGTTGAACCCATCACATATCCCCAATCCACCGAGCTTTTCGAGCCCGTGTTGGACGAGGTTGAGCTCATGATGAAAATGGAGGCTGCTTTTCAAAAACAGCTGGAAGATCAGGTGACCACTTTAAAAGAAGGCTACCCAAAAGTTAAAGGTAAGCTTGTCACCGGAAACACATTTCTGGAGATCATCCAGGTGGCGCGTGTTGAAGACGTGGATATGATCGTCATGGGAACCCATGGACGGACGGGATTGGCCCATGTTCTGATTGGCAGCGTGGCTGAAAGAGTCGTCCGGGAAGCCCCTTGCCCCGTGTTGACGGTCAAACACCCGGGGCACGAATTCGTCAATCCCTGAGCGGGTGATGTGATTGAACTCTCGGAATTTATACAACTAGTTGAAAATATATCGTTTTTTGCGGCCATTTGTGAGCGAAGCGAACTATGTTCGATGCTTTGATAGTCAAATCATATACAGATATAGCGAAAATTACAACTGAGAGCATCATTTTGTCACACACCCAGATAGATACCCCGTCCGGCGCGCCGGATTTTTCCTTCTTTGTGCGCCTTATAAATCATGTTCCTGATTTTTTTCTCATCGAATCCGGTTTTTTCTTTCAGGGTGGCGACATCAACGCCCTTTCTTGATCGTTTTATAACTGTAAGGAGCTGCGCGGTATCGGTAAGCTCTGCAATTTTTCTTTTTACACGTTTTTTCGATGCGGATGTTTTAGATGACAGTTGACTTGATTCTTTCTTGGCAGGGGTTTTTCTTGCAGGTTTTCTTTTTGCAGGTTTGGCTTTGGATGGTTTTGCCGCTTTACGGGGTTTTTTCCCGGCGCCGGAGACTTTTTGAGTGACCACTGGTGAATCAAGATCCAGCGTTTCTTCCAAATCAATGCCGAACATACCGGCGAGATCCGATTCGGCAATCTTTGCGGGACCCATTTTTTCCGCTTTTTCCAACAGCTTGTAGCTTTGGTCTTTGAGGGTCTGCTGGATCAAATCATCTATTTTGACCTTGCGAAGCTTGAAAAACAGACCGGCGTCATCATCCAGCCGCGTCCCGATCCCATACAGGGTGGCGGCCACATGTTTACACATATCGGCCCAGTCCGGGCAACTGCAATCGAAATCAATTTCTTGCGGTGACGGGAACAGTCCCCGGCCTTGAGCCGTAAATACTTCCCCCAGGGCTTTGGGAAATTTCCCGCGCAAAAGCTCCGGCAATGAATCCAGTTTGCCGTTACAGGCCGCTTTCATATTTTGCCAGATTTTTTTTGTTATTCCCTTTATTTTAATGGTGACCGTGTAGGGTTTTGTTCTGGAACCCTGGACCAGGGAGTTGACCTGCCCGGCGCTGATTTGAAGGTCGAGCACCGCACCATGACGAACGTAGCTGCGTCCCCGGCCGATGCGGTTGCTGTAATCCGCATAGCGTTCCAGATTGAGGTTCCACGATTTGCCCCACCAGGTTTTTGCGATCGCCCGGCCTTCAAGCACGATCGGTTGAATGGCAGGATTTTTCTTTCTGAGTTGTTTTAGCTTGCGGGCCGCTTTGGCTCTTTTTTCAGCCACGGATACATAGCGCGGATAATCCCAATATGCCATTGCTTTACCTCTTGATTTTTATGATCTCAGCTAAAAGTTAAGTCAGCTTATCCGTGGGAGCGGCTTTCCAGCCGCGAAATTTGATCTCGCGGCTGAAAGCCGCTCCCACATCCGATATCACTTGTACATTACTATTTAACCAGATTATCTTTTTAGTTGCATTTATTCCAACATTGAAAACCTGATCCTCTGGGCCCGGATTCTTTACTTTATCGGCGCGGTGAACCATTACAATTTGAGCTTAAAAAGATCCAGTAATTGATCATCTTTCATTTCGGTAATCCAGGACTCGCCGGCAGCGGCAATGACATCCTGTGATAGTCGGGTCTTTTCTGCCAGCATCATGTCAATGCGCTCTTCAACAGTTCCTTTGGTTAAAAACTTATGGACCACCACATTTTTTTTCTGCCCGATTCTAAACGCCCGGTCAGTGGCCTGATTTTCGACGGCCGGATTCCACCAGCGGTCGAAATGGATGACATGGTTGGCTTCGGTCAGATTCAATCCGACCCCGCCGGCTTTTAAGGACAGCACCATGAAGGGAACATATGCCGGGCCTTGAAACTGCTCAATGATCTTTTTGCGTTTACCAACCGGGACACTGCCATGCAGGATCAAACCTTCGCGCTGGAAGATGCCTGCCAGAAATTCAGCCAGGGGCCGGGTGATCTCCTTAAACTGGGTAAATACCAGAACTTTTTCTCGCTTTTCATAGATGGTTTCACAGATTTCACGTAATCTGACGAATTTCCCGCTTTCTTTTTCACCATATCCGCCGGTTCCCAGATATTGATCCGGGTGATTGCAGAGCTGTTTGAATTTCATCAGGGAAGACAGGATGATCCCCCTGCGCTGGATGCCTTCAGTTTGCGCAATCGTTTCTTTTATATCAACGGTCAAATTTTTATACAACAGGATCTGTTTTTTGCTCAAAGCGGCATAGGTTCTCATCTCAATCTTTTCAGGCAGATCGGATATGACCGTTTTGTCGGTTTTCAGACGTCGTAAAATATAAGGACGGATCAGTTTACGCAAGCGGGAATAACCTGAAGGGTTATGGTTTAATTTTTTTGAAAACTTTTTAAACTCATTGGCATTACCCAACAACCCGGGATTTAAAAAGTCAAATAGAGACCAAAGGTCCGACAGTCGATTTTCAATGGGGGTTCCCGTCATGATGATCCGATTGAGGCAGGAGAGGCTTTTTACGGCCCTGGCCTGTTGGGTGGCAGGATTTTTAATGGCCTGGGCTTCGTCTAAAATCACATAGTTCCACGAATGGGTTTGCAGCCAGTTGTATTTTTGCACCAGCGCATAGGTTGTTATCACAAGATCGAATGTATTCAATGACTTTTTGTTTTTGGCAACCGTCCCTGCGGCTGAATTGGCTGCCGGATGGGCGACAAAATATTCTGTTGTGGGAGAAAAACGGCTGATTTCGTTAACCCAGTTAGAAATGAGGGAAGCCGGAATCACCAGCAGGCTGGCCCGATGACGGGGTACTGACTTCTTGACACCGGATTTTAAAATATGCAAAAAGGCCAGGACCTGGACGGTTTTACCCAATCCCATATCGTCGGCCAGACAGGCACCAAACCTTAGCGAGTGTAGAAAAAGCAGCCAGTTCAGACCCTTTTGCTGATATTCTCTGAGTGCTGCTTTAAACGCTCGCCCGGGTTTTACCGGGGAAATCAAATCCGGGTCGAGCAGTTTTTTAAGGACCGATTCGAGCCATTTCCCACTGGAGACACTGCAGTTTATTTCAGCAGCAGACCCATCCAGCAATTTTTCGGGCGTCAGCTGCAACCGCATGGCATCTTTCAGGCTCAAGCCTTGTTCAGCCATCATTTTCTTTGCTTTTTCATAGGCGTCCAGGGTTTGCTGCAGTTTTTCAGGATCTACGGCCACCCATTTGTTTTTGATAAAGGCCAGTCCTTCCGACTCCTGCAACAGCCGTTTTGCTTCTTGCGGGGAAATTTCGCTGTCACCGAGAACCAACCGCACATCAAAATTTAAAATTTCGTCCATGCCGACGAATGACGGCTTGGTGTCACCGACACTTATATTGATGCCGACCCTTGTTGGTTTGCCCCGCCACCAGTTCGGAATGCGACACAAAATACCGCAGTTTTCATAGACGGCAACTTCTTTTAAAAATGAAAAGGCCTTCGCCGTTGGCCAGGTCATGGGGTGAAACAATTCTCCGGTGTCAAGTAGGTGGGATAGTAATGGACTTTGTCCGGCGGCCAAATGGACAGTTGCCAGCAGTTCCAACAATTTGTCCCGGTCGGATTCATATTCTTTTAAAGCGTATTTGAGGGGCAGGTGTTTGGATTTCCCCTCTTGGTTCAAACGGGTGGAATAGGTGGCTAAAAACGCAAAGGGATAATTCTCGTCTTTATTTTCAACCAGATGAAAAAATACCCGGCCCACCAGATGTACTTCCGGGCTGTAGGTCCGGATAAATTCTGCAACGGTACCTTGATAGGATTTAATGGCCTGGGAAAAGGCCGCATTTAATCTTGACCAAACTGTTTTTAACAGTTCCGTGCTGATATATTCAGATCCCGGCATTAACGGGGCACTGTTTTTAAAATGGGCGAGCGAATGTTGATCAACGGCGATGTTCGTTTTGTGGCGAAAGAGTTCAAGTTCAGGAGTGCGGCTTAATTCCCGGGTAAACCGCCCGGCAAAATCCCGCCAGTATTCAAGGGAGGGCGAAAGGGTGACATTTTTGTCACAGAAACCCAAAAAGAGAAGCCCGGTGTCGGCATCGGCGACAAACCGGTTGAAAATTTCTTCCTGCAACAGCCGGCTGCTTTGTTTGATATTTTCTTTTGTTTCGAGCCATTCTGTCTGCAATGTCCCGTTGGGCATTACAACAACACTTAGTTCCCGGTTTGGCATGGGTAATGACCTTATCGTAACCGATGTTCAGTGGTTCAACGTTCACGGTTCCCAGTTAAGGGGTTTCAGGTGTCAGCGTTGCCGCTGGCCTGAAAAGCGGCGAGTTTAATCGAGATAAAATTTTATTTTTTATCTGTGGCCGTTTACCCTTGCCGAGCTTGCAGGCAACAATCTCGCGTTTGAGCAATTCTTGTCTAATCCCATTGCGGCCCCGGAATTGTTTACGGCTTTGTTTCAGCCCGCCTGGCTTTGCGCAGGGTAACCCATCGGTGAACAGCAAAAACTTGCTTAACTAACCAGACGGCAGGTTTCAGCCACCATTTCTCAAATTCTTCGGTAACATCCTTTTTTTTCATCTTCCTGTAAAGCATCCGAATCTACCTCCTGCGTATTCGTATTTTTTACCACAATATCCCATGGCTTAATACTAATTTTTTAGATACGATAAAGAATATGATCGCGGATCTTGGAGGAAATATTGAATATCCAACTTAAAGAAATAGAGGGTAATTCGATAGATGCTCTGAATGCTTTAATGGAAGAACATGGTCTGAAACAATCGGATCTGTCTGAAATCGGTAGTCAGGGAGTTGTATCAGAAATTTTATCCGGTAAACGCCAGCTAAATGTCCGCCAAATAAAATTTTGAGCAACCGTTTCAAAGTATCTCCAGCAGTTTTTATTTAAATCAATTTTCAGGAAAAAAACCGGCTGATTAAGGATGGGGGTTGTCTATAGATCCTGAGCCCGTCGATGGGTTGATCCCATAAAAACCTGTTAGTTGTTTGACCGAGATTTCCCCGGCCATTATTTGCGCTTGATCAAGAGAGTGCGTGTCTCGGTCAACCGAACCGCATTAATTCTGCAACGCGTAAGTTAAACCGAACGGTCTTCGGCCATCGGGTTGTACTGCCCGAGGCCTTTGGGTACCCGAAGCCGATCCTCGGCGTGTGCTTGCCGCCAGCCGCAGCCACGGGAGCATCGAAAACAGCTGTTATTTGAACATGCATCAGCTTCTCCAAAATAAATCTTTCATTTTCAACCCGAAAGGGTAAAATTGAGACTCAATTTTTACCTGACAGGTTAATTTTGCGATAGTTATCCGGGGCATATGATTGAAAAATTCACTAAAAGATTTTTTAACCCTCCTGCTGACAGCTTTTTTATTTTCGGCCCAAGAGGTACGGGTAAATCCACATGGCTTAAAGAAACTTTTCCGGATGCCTACCTGGTTGATTTATTGGACGACAGAACATATAGAAACTATGTGGCACACCCGGAGCGGGTTAAACAAGTCGTTAAGGCGAATCCACGGACAAGACGCTTCATTATTGACGAAGTACAAAAGGCGCCGGCGCTGCTGGACAGCATTCACAGTTTGATCGAGGAACAGAAAAACTGATGGTTGATGGAATTCCTTGTTGGCCGGTTGACGATTTTCTCATCCAACTTAATCCGAACCAATGGCCCTAGATACGATTCATAAATAACATCCAAAACTGATCGAAAACCCCTCTTTTTATGAAGAAGTCCATATCTAAGAAACAGAGACAAGCAAGAGGTTGACTTCCTGATTTCAAACAACCATCATCCTCTCCTCCTTATTGAAACCAAATTATCTGGTGATGATGCATCAAAAAGCCTGATAAAATTTCAAAAAATTCTCAATATCCCGGCAGTCCAGCTTGTCGATAGAGGGGATATCTGCAAGCTGGTTTCCAACAGTAATTCGAAAATAATGATAATCAGCGCAGATCACTGGCTGTCATTGCTGCCGTAGCGGAATTTGTAAATCTATCGGCCTGAAATTGCAGCCCCGGAGCAAAAATATTAATCTTGACAACAAGACCCGCTTCAGCTATCCGAAAGGTTAATGTTTGTGTTAATGGGTGCCCAATATGTTGGGCTGTGGCGAAGCCGCTGCACAATTTTCCATTTTGCTTGTTTCGCCCGGAAAATCGTAAAACCCTCCAAATTGACGGATTGAGCCATGGCAACGGTGGCCAAAACGAATACCACGAATACGCAGTCGGTGGCGATGATCAATATTGTCGATCGCAACACGATCGTCTGGTGGGGGCTTCTGCTGACTTCGGTGTTACTCGCCGTCTTCGTCACGCCGTGGGGATGCTTGTTCTGGATGGTCGCCCTTGCTGTCGACGATGTCCTGCTGGCCTGCTTCGGCAAGTCGATTCTCTTTGACTCACAATTGCGCATGCGTCGGAACTACCAGTGGATACACAACATGTATGACAACACCACAGGCAGCGGGCGCGATCTGGGATTCAATTTGGTTGTCGACGGCAAACTATCGCAGCGCGCGAAATTCGAGCACATGGTGCAGGAGTTGGGCTTGGCGCGTGGGATGGTGATTTGCGACGTGGGTTGCGGCTACGGTGACTGGCTCAAGTATTGCCGAGACGAGATCGGTTGCGAGGCCGTGGGCATCAACATCACGCCCGAGCAAGCCAGGTACGCCCGGCAGGAATACGGCCTGGAGGTTCATGTCACCAATTGGAAGGCGATTCTGACAGACTCCGAGCTGCAGAAGGCGCTCTATGGCCGGTTCGACGCGGTGACATTTATGGACACCGTGGAGCACTACGTCAGCATGGAGGATCGCCGCAACATCGCGGTTCAAGAAAAGATCTACTCGGACATGTGTTTTATGGCCAGCCAATTGATCAACAAGGATTCCAAATCGAAACGGGTGTTTATCTCTTGCCTTCACCAGACCCACAAACCGCGAACTTGGAAGTTCTATTTCCACGCCTACTTCATGGATAAAATCTATTCGGGACACTATCCGTTCGTCGACGAAGGCCCGCTAAAGCTTTGCAAACCATGGTTTGAAGTCTTGAACGTCGCTGACAAAACGGAAGACTACCGGCTGACCGGGGTCAGAGACCGGAAACATTTTCAAGCCGTGGATGTCCAACTTACGCCGAAAAAGGTCGCCTATGCGATCTGCTTGTTGTTTCTCGATCCCTTTGTCCCCCATCGCCTCCTTTATTACGGGCAAGATTCATGGATGTTTTTCTACGGAGAAAACGCCTACAGCGAAGATTACGACAGCGACTATCGGCGGAGCGTGAGTTATGTTGCGCTTTATTGGATCACGCTGCGGTTGAAATTAAATCCGCCGGGGAAGGAAGGTGAAATCTCTGGTGCACGTATTGCAGCGGGGCGGTGAACGATTAGGTGAATTCTATTTGATTTTAGCTTTATACAGCCTCAGGCTGTTGGTCACCACCGAAATACTGCTGAAGGCCATGGCCAGGGCGGCCAGAATGGGATGCAGCTGCCGCAGCATGATCGGCAAGGCTTCAAAGGGGTAGAGAACTCCGGCGGCAATCGGGATCAGAATGACATTGTAGCCAAAGGCCCAGAAAAGATTCTGCTTAATCGTATTCATGGTGGCGCGGCTCAGCCGGATCGCCCGCGGTACGCCAATCAAACTGCCGCTGGCAAGGATGACGCCCGCCGTTTCAATGGCCACATCGGTACCGGTTCCGATTGCCAGACCGACTTGCGCCTGGGCCAGTGCCGGGGCGTCGTTGATGCCGTCACCCACCATACCGACCCGGGCACCTTCTTGCTGCAACGCCTTCACCTTGGATGATTTTTCCTCCGGCCGGACTTCGGCCAGGACCTCATCAATATTGACCTGGGCAGCGATGGATTGGGCGGTCTGCTGATTGTCGCCGGTCATCATCACCACTCTTAAATGCTGGTCGTGGAGCTGCCGGATGGCCGCTTTGGAATCCGGTTTGAGCGTGTCGGATACTGAAATAAGGCCACACAGTTCGTTATCCCTGACAATAACCATGACCGTTTTGCCCTGGGACTGGAGGGCCTGAATCTCTTTGTCGGCGGCTTGAATGTCGATATCTGTTTCCTGAAACCATTTGGGTTTGCCCACCAGCACGGATTGGCCGTCCACCTCTGCCTGCACACCGAAACCGCCGGCAGCTTTAAATTCCCGGGGATCAAAAAGGTCGAGCTGCCGGGCTTGGGCCTCTTTCACTATGGCTTTGCCCAGGGGGTGTTCGGAACCTTTTTCAACCGAAGCGGCCAGTTTCAAAAGATCGTCTTGTGTGTCGAATTGGGGGTTAAGGGGTATGATGTCGACCACGGCGGGTTTCCCCAGGGTGATGGTTCCGGTTTTATCCAGCACGATGGTATCGAGTTTGGTGGCCATTTCAAGGGCCTCGCTGCTTTTAAACAGGATGCCCTTTTCGGCACCTTTACCGGTTCCGGCCATGATGGCCGTGGGTGTGGCCAGCCCCAGGGCACAGGGACAGGCGATTACGAGAACGGCAACCAGCCGTATCATGGCGGGTACAAATTCGCCGGTTATTCCCCACCACAGGAAAAAGACCAAAAACGCGATCGCGATGATCGCCGGGACAAATACAGCGGCCACCTTATCGGCCAGGGCCTGGATGGGCGCTTTGCTGCCCTGGGCTTCCTGGACGAGTCGGATGATCTGGGCCAGGGCGGTTTCTTTGCCGACCCGGGTGGCACTAAACCTTAAAAGGCCTTCACCGTTGATGGTTCCCCCCACCACCATGTCCCCGGGTTGCTTGTCGATCGGCAAGGGTTCACCACTGAGCATGGACTCATCAACCGCCGAGCGGCCATCGAGCACCAGTCCGTCAACCGGAATCCGTTCCCCCGGGCGCACTATTACCGTATTGCTGACTTTGACCCGGGTCAATGGAATTTCTTTTTCAATATCGTTTTCCAGGATCGTTGCGGTTTTAGGGCTCAGACCGATCAATCTGCGAATGGCCCCGCCGGTGCGGCCCTTGGTGCGGGACTCGAGCATTTTTCCCATTTTGATCAGGGTTATGATCACTGCGGAGGTTTCAAAATAGACATGCGCGCCGGCAGAAGGGAAAAAAAGCACCGCCAGGGAATAAACATAGGCCACTGATGATCCCATGGCCACTAATACGTCCATATTGGCGCTCTTGTTTTTAAGGCTTTTAAATCCACCGACATAATAATCCCAGCCGGTGTAAAACTGTACCGGAGAGGCCAATACCAGAAAAAGCCAGTTGACCCAGGCGGCATGGCTCCACTGGCCGATAAAGCCAAAATCACGGCTCATGCTCAAAACGAAAAGCGGCAGTGCAAACAGTACCCCCACGGCAAACTTGCGGGTTTGATCTTTGATTTCCGCATCACGTGTTTCCTGCTCGACATCATCTTCGTCCAGGCCTTCTTCCGGCGGGATCGCACCAAAGCCCGCTTTTTCAATGGCGACAACGATTTCATCCAGGTTTAAAACACCGGGGATATATTCCACCGACACCCGTTCGGTGGCAAAATTGACTGCGGCACTCACAACCCCTGCCGTTTTTTTATTCAACGCCCGTTCAATGTTGGCAGCACAGTTGGCGCAGGTCATGCCGGTCACCGGCATTGTAATTTTGGCCGTGGTGACCCCAAAACCCGATTTATGGATTTTTTCGACAACATCCCGCAATTGGAGCTGTTGGGGGTCAAAGGACACCGCTGCATTTTCAGCGGCAAAGTTGACGCTGGCATCGGCCACACCCTTAAGCTTTTTTACGCCCCGTTCTATATTGGCGGCGCAGTTGGCACAGGTCATGCCGGTAATCGGTAAGGTGAATTTTTGTTCTGTCATCATAAATCAGACCTTGTTGAATAGTTTACTGGTTGAATGGATTATTAGGTAAATTAAAGTCATAATTTTAGAATGTTACGATTGCTAAAAAATGAAGCGTCCAATTATTTTGCAAATTTGGGATAGATCCATATTTCCAAGCACTTAACCAATCAACGAATCAACCAATCAACGATATCTGTAAACTGCAGAAATTCCGGATACACTTATGCGGCCGGATAATTGATTTCTTTGAGCGTCTCCTTGATTTTGTCCGCGGTGATCGGTGCTTCCCATTCGACGTCGATGCTTTTGGCCTCCGGGTTGCCCTCCACCATTTTAATGCCCTCCAATTCGTTCAGTTCATTTTTGATGGCCATAACGCAGTGTCCACAGGAAATATTAGGGATTGAAAAGGTCATTTTTTCCATACGTTCATTCTCCTTCACCTTCAAATATTTGTGAATGTTCCACCGGATCGGTGTTTGTATACTAATATAGTGTGGAATCAAGGCATGTCAATTACGGATACCACGGAAGACGACAGGGAATGGGCTCTCGGCTTTTGAAGGGTCCAACTTGTTCCGGAGCGATTTTAAACTTACGAATTACAAATCAATGCCGTTAACTTAAAGCCTGGTGTGTTCTCTGTGGGAGCGGTTTTTGCTTGCATCCCGCTGCTTTTCAAGCGGGGTAACCGCGATTGCCCGGGTAAATCGCGGCTGAAAGCCCCTCCCACCAACCTTTAATCACAGCTTAAAGGACATTAAATTAAATGAAGTTTCATACGAGGTTTCAGCATCTGCCATCTTTTTTCACTGACACCTGACACCTTGCGTTCCTTACAACATGTTGTCAGATAAAACCCGATAAGCGCCTAATTCTAAAGGGTTATGATATTCCTTTGGCGTGCCTTCGCGTCTTGGTGGCCGAGTTTTTACCTTTATCATTTATAGCGCGATGCAATTTTTTTGAAATCGGTAGCGGTTAAGATTTGACCAAATCGTTCGCCATGTTTGCTGTTTTGGGTGTAAAAGTCCAGACAATCTTTTACGATTTGCAAAACCTGTTGTTCACTGTAAATCCCCGGCAATTCTTTTGCGAGCTGTGGATGCCGGCCGAGTTTGCCCCCCAGTTGCACCCTGAATCCTTTTGCGCCCTGTGAAATCGTACCGGTGGGGCAGACGTTTATGCACTTTCCACAATGCAGACACCGGGTGAAATCGATTTGTGGGTATTCTTTTGCGCTGTCCAAAGTTACCGCGCGTTCGTTACAGGCCTCGACACAGGCTTCGCACATGGTACACGGCTCTGCGGTCAATTGCGGTGTGCAGGAACCGATGATGCCGATGTCTTTTATCTGGGGCTGAGAGCAGGCATTGGGGCATTCTGCCAGCGTGATTCTGAATTCGTGGTGAAATTTCAGATCCCCTTCAACCCTTTTTTTGAGAAACGCGAGCAAGTCTTCTCCTTTGACTAGAGATTCGATTTTATCCAGGAGTTGATCGCTGACGGCCGCCCGGTTCGGACATCCGCCGGGCCCGAAACAGGTGTCGATTTGATAGCCCTTTATTTCGGAGGCCATTCCGGCCAGATATCGGGTTTGGGTTGCTTTGACATCGGCTTGCGAGACTATTTCTTTACCGGCGTCTTTTGCTTCTTTTTCGACCCGTGCTCTTACCCGTTTGCGCACAAAAAAAGGAACTTTTTGGATGCTTTTATGGGCGTCCTTCGTCCATTCCATATGCCAATGCCTCCCGGGCCAATTGGCCGACTGAATATTGAGCGAGTTTTCCGTTGCGAAAGAGCACCAGCCCGGCCGGATCCCGAACAAGTTGTTGCAAGGAGTCAATCGCCGCTGCATTTAATATTGGACTGACTGCCCAAACAGCAAGCCCCCTGAGATATGGATCTTCGGATCGCATATAGGCCAGCAGAAAACCGGCGGCGGTTTGCATGCACTCTGGGCGCTTATGTGCCAGTCGGCCGACACCCCAAAGCACACCGCGCTGCAGACCTTCGTGTTCCAGATAGTTTCCATCCGGCCGAAGGTAGGAGATAAGTATGCAGCCGTATTCTGCGGCCAGCTTTTCATGGCGGGTCATGGCCTCTGCCATGGATTCGGGGCATCCCCAGCCGATTCCGCCGGATTCATCGTTCAAATTCCAGATAAATCGGCGCATGACGACTCTGGCCGACTCCAAATCGGATGCGGCCAGATCCGAAATTATTATCCCCATGGCCGTTACGGCGCGCCATTTGACAAGCTCATCCAGACTGCACAAATAAGAAAAAAGTGGGCCGACGACCCTTCTGGGCGGCAGTTGACGAAATTCATCGAGCCTTTTTATAAAATCTTCAGCCAGAAGAATTTGCAGCATCTTTTTTTTGAGTTGGCGGCCGCTTATTTTATCGTTTCTCATTAAAACGTAATGATTTCAAAACCCGCATCCCGGTATCGGGCCATACCCGGATGTCCCAGCATGTCCTCCAAGAGGGGCAATCCCAGGGTTTTGGCTTCCACGATGGTTTCCATTTTATTGGCACAGGCTTTGCACACCCCTTCCACCAATCCTTTGGCCCTGGCCCTTTGCCAGAGTTGATGCAAGGGATTGCCCTTTTTTTCCAACTCTAGAATTAATTTAGTGGCCGCGCCTTCAATAATGATTTTGGCTTCGTACCCTTTCTCAGCCATATCCAGCGCATTCAGCAGGACGTGTATGAAACACATGGGATCGCCGTTGTATACAAATAGAGCAAATTTTTTCATGCCAGCCTCTTGGGGCAATTTTAGATTTTGAATTTGTGAATTAAAGCGGTATCATGCGAAAGAAGGCATGATTTTCATCAGCCCGGGCTGCACCGCAGTCTTACGCTTCTTCCCAGTAGATGCAGTCTGTCGGGCAACACTTTACGCAATCATTTACTTCGAGTTGCGGATAATCAGCCAATTCGGCAATTTCGACATAGTCGGCATCATTTAACCTGAATACTTGCGGACACAGATCCTGGCATATGCCACATCGAATACACGAACTAAGGTCAACCACCGGAGTTTTCATATCTATAATTTAAGAATCCAATACGGCCTTGCCAATTTTACGGCCGAGCTCATAACAGGTTGCCAGGGCCTCCTTGTCCGGCACATACTGGACTCGCAGGCCCGGATCGACGATGTCAAATTTCATGGCCTCGAGCTCCTGGTTGATCATTTTGACAGCTTCACCGCTCCAGCCGTATGATCCAAAAGCCGCCCCAATTTTATTTAGCGGCTTAAGACCTTTCATATAGGTGAGAAAGTCAGCTAAAGAAGGATACAGTTGATTGTTCAACGTCGGCGATCCAATTACGACTGCCCCGGCATTAAAAACATCCACCATTATCTCGCTTCGATGGGTTTTTCTCAAATGAAGCGGCTTAGCAGGGACCCCTTCTCTGTTGATACCGGCCACCACGGCATTTGCCATCTTTTCGGTGCTATGCCACATGGTATCATACACCACCACCGCCTTCTTCTGTGGTTCCTGTCGACACCAGCGAACGTAAGCATCAACGATTTTGGCCGGATCCTTGCGCCAGATGATACCGTGATCCGGGCATATCATATTGAATTCCAGCCCGAGCCCCAGGACATTGTCCAACAATTTTTGAATATGGGTGGAGTACAGGAGCAGAATATTGGCAAAATATTTTTTCGCATGCGCCATAATCTTATCGCCGACTTCATCATCAAATTTTTCGGGTCCGGCATAGTGCTGACCAAATCCGTCGCTGGAAAATAAGATCTTGTCTTCGTTCAAATAGGTAAACATGCTGTCGGGCCAGTGAATCATGCGGGTTTCGAGAAACGTCAAAGATCGTTTACCAAGACTCAGCACTTCCCCGTTGGCGACGGCATGATAATTGAGCTTTTGTCCGAAATGCTTGGGGAGATTCTTATGGCCCATTTTCGAAGCATAAACCGGTTTTTCTTCGCCTATTTTATGCATCACCCGGGCCAGGCCTCCGGAGTGGTCCAATTCAGTATGGTTGCTGATGACGTAATCGATTTTTTTAGGATCTATTACGGCAGCAATATTCTCTAGTAATTGATCAGAAAATTCCTTCCTGACCGTATCTATCAGGACCGTCTTTTCATCCATTATCAGATAAGAATTGTAGGTTGTACCAAGATCGGTGGAATAACCGTGAAAGTCCCTGACATTCCAGTCTATAACGCCGACATCATATACACCGTCGGCCAGTTGTATCGGTTCCATTTTCAATCCCCGGTTCATATTTTTGAGTTATCGTTTGCAAATATTTTTTCGAATGAAGTTGAGGCTGCCCAAAGTTGCTGCCGGCCGCAAACGCACAAGAGCCAAAAAAACAAACATAAACATGATTCAATTAAAGGCAAGATTCAACATCCTCCAACTTTATCCACAACCACTTGCTTTAAAGTATCGATGCCCTTTCTATCAGAAAAATGTATTTCTGTTTGAAAAGGGCATCAAATTAAATGTTTCGTTTATTCAAGGACTCGTTCAAAACCCGAGGCTGCTACTCCTTAGTGAAATCATCCTTGGATGCTCCGCACACCGGGCATTCCCAGTCATCCGGCACGTCTTCCCATTTGGTGCCGGCTGCCACCCCATTGTCCGGATCACCTTGCTCCGGATCGTACACATATCCGCAAATCTCGCATACGTATCTGTCCATTCTCTTCCTCCTTTTTCTGATTGTTTTAGCTGTTCGGTTTGAATTGTTGAAGTTGATTGATTTGTCCGGTGGTCATGCGCATTTCTTAATAACAAATTAGCCGTGTTTTGCAAGTCTATTTCTGCGTCTCTTTCACGGAGCCACATCCGGCCCGAGGTTTGAACCTATTTTTAAGTAATCTCGCTGATTAAATTCTGCACCCTTTTCTCGATCTCAGCGCGAACAGCGCGCATGGATTCTATGGGTTTTCCGGCCGGATCCGGCAGGTCCCAGTCGATCTTGCGCGCGCCCGGCACCAACGGGCACTGCTCGGCACAGCCCATGGTGATGATTATTTCAGGCGTATCGTGTGAAATGACTTCATCAATCGTCTGCGGACGTCGAAACCCCATGTCGATTCCTTTTTCATGCATGACGGTAACCATGTCCGGGTGGACGTTTGCGGCGGGGTCGCTTCCGGCATTGAAGATTTCCAGTTTATCGCCGGCCAGAGATTGTGCAAATGCACTGGCCATCTGGCTGCGGCAAGCGTTTTCGCGACAGGCAAACAGCACTTTTTTCCTGCCGTTAAACGGCTGCAGAATACCTTGCACCGCTTTTGCGACATCATCCTGCACCGTCGGGCAGCCGGCCATATCCTTGGGGCCTTCAATTCCCCGATATGTCAGACTGCCTTCAAATTTGGCCCCAATGGCATCAAAAAAATACTGGGTTGTCAGATTAAGGCCTTCAAACAAGTTCTTGCCCTTTGTTGCCCCCACCGCAAGCAGAAACCCGCGGCGCATATCGGCGCCGGGGTCTTTCAGTTTCAGCTTATATTTTCTGGCCCAGAACGTCTGGCAACGATCAATGACAGCCTTAAGCTGGGCCGTCATGTTGTAGAAAAAAATGGGGGTGGCGATGACCACAACTTCCGCCTGTCGCAGCAGGGGATAAATTTCATCTCTGACGTCATCCGCAATCGGACAAAATCCCTTTTTTTCACAAACGACGTATTCCTTGCAGGGGATAACATTTTTTTGGGTGCAATCAAAAATGTGGGTTCGTGCGCCCGAATTTTCCGCCGCCTTCATAAACGTTTCCAGCAGAAAATTCGTATTTCCCTTCTTTCTGGGACTGCCCTGTAAACCGAGAACCAGCATAGTTATCCTTTAAGATTTAGCCTTGATGTGGCACTTCGAGCACGTTGTGGGGCCAGTTTTGCGGCCGGCTTTTTTGGTTTCTTTGTGGCACTTGGTGCACAGCTTGTTCATGACATATTTCTTTTTTAACGTTCCCTGTCCCTTGAGTTCTTTGATGCTGCCCGGTTTTTGGGGGAATATGGAATGACATATGGTGCAGTCAGCGAGATTCTCCTGGTGCCGGTGATGGGGAAATGGAACATTACCTCTCGTGCCGCCGTCAATCTCAATGCTATCGGCGCCTTTATTTTGCTCGTTGCCTGAAAAAGCGACCGTTGAACCGACGACGATTGCCACAATTGATATCAACGCCACGCTAATTTTAATTTTCATCAAGTCCTGTCTCTTTTACCGTCGTATTTGCCGGCCACGTCTTATCCCGGCGAGCCGATATTGAAAATTGCAAATTGAAATCATAAGGGGCCTAAGCTCTTTACAAGACTAAGCCCGGAAAAATTGGCCCCTGAAGGGCAGCAAGCACGCTAGTAATTTATATAGGTTTTCCGCCTCTGGCGGATCGACGGTCAGGTATCAATATCTAACACCTGCTAGCCCCTTTTATAAAACTTCACGCGGACGTGACAGCGAACCGCAGAATAACGAATATCGAACCGCAGAATTTCGAAGGAGGGTTTCGCTCGCGCAGCGCAGAAACCTTCATTTCCCTATAACATATATGCCAGAACACTAGCGCGGCGCGATACTTTTGCCCTCGCCTTCAACCGTGCATTGCGCAAAGTCAATGGGTTCCCCGCATCCGCTGCAGGTGTGAGCCCGATCAAATTCATCCGAAAATATCTCTTTTTCTTCACCGCACTTGGTACATTTGCAGGTGACGACCTTGAGATTCTTAAAATCGGCATACCCGGGACAATGCTGGGGAGTTGTAACATTATCAGCCATAATATTCTCCTTACATGTTAAGTATCTTAAATTGCAATTGGAATTATAAACATCTTTACTATTCATCAATTTTTTTAGCGATTGCGCGTCCGTAATCCTGGGCCATTTGTTGTCCGCCTCCGAGGGAACTTGACTTCAACCGCAGTGTATCGCCGACCATTTTCATTTTTAAGATATGCTTCATGGTATCGAAGATGCGATCGTTGGCTTCGCCGCTCCACCCGAAGGACCCGAAGGCCCCGCCGACTTTCCCTTCCAGATTTGCCTTTTCAGCCAGAAACAGAAATGTTTTCATTCCTTGCAGCATTTCTCCATGATAGGTGGACGATCCGAAAACGTAACCGCCATAGCCGTTGAGGTCGGCTTCGTTTTTAATCTCTTTAACACCAACGACATCGGCTTCATGACCGGCAAAACGGACCCCTTCTGCAATGAGATCGGCGATATTCTGGGTTTCACCGGTTCTGGTAGCATAAACTATCAGCGCTTTGGCCATATTGTATTCTCCCACCCTGTTGTGAAGTCATTATACAAAATTCAGTGTGCCAACCCATTCGTGTTCGACGCTAAAATCAGGCTTTCGGTTTACCGATTCTGTCATCGGTACCTTCGTAAGCACAATCCGGGGTATAGCAGGTATTATCGAGAAATTCACATTTTTCTTTGCATGAGGGACACTCGTTGGGGTGAGTGTCGTCTTCAAAGGTGTAACCACAGTTTGAGCATTTCCAGCTTGGCATAAAATCACCTCCTAAATGGCAGAAGTCAGAGAACAGATGCCGGAAGACGGGAAAAAAGGATTTAGAACTACATTTTTACCGTTGGCTTAATTGAAGACCGGAGCAGTCAGGCCTTCTCAAATCAGCATGCTGCTCCTGGTCCGACTTCCAGCTTTGGCACTTTTAACTTCTTATTTCTGTTTTTTTTATTATTCCGACTCTCCAGACGCAATTTCCGGGCTTCGTTTGGCAAGCTCCCGGTCGATCATGAAAAGACCGCCCTTGGCCTCACCCATCAGTTTTAGTTGCTCCAGAACACCGGTGACACTCTCTTCTTCCTCCACCTGCTCCGATACAAACCACTGCAGAAAGATATTGGAAGCATGATCATGCTCTGCTAGCGCCAGTTCCACCAGTTCATTGATCAGGCCGGTTACCTTCTGCTCGTGTTCGAGGGTAGCTTCAAACACGGCCTGGGGTGAATTCCACTGGGCCGGAGGGGCTTCGATTTGCAGCAGGTTGACCCGACCGCCGCGTTGGTTGATGAAATCATATAGCTTCATGGCATGGGCTAACTCTTCCTGAGCCTGGAAATGCATCCAGTTGGCGAAACCATCAAGATTGATGGATTTAAAATAGGCGTTCATCGACAGGTACAGGTAGGAAGAATAGAGCTCCGCATTTAGCTGACCGTTGATTGCTTCCTGCATTTTTTCCGAAATCATGGTGTTTATCCTTTCCAGAGGCCGTGAAGGTTGCAATATTCGCGCGCCGTTACATTTTGCGCATCTGTCTTGAAAACAGCTTCGGGTGCTTCTCCAGGGTTCAAAAATTGTCGGTCCGCTTTGCCGTCTGCAATAATCTCAATCCATTCGATGTAGTGTTTTTCCTCCATGGGATGGGCTACATCACCGACTTTTACCTTAACACCACCTTCAACTTTTCCGATCACTGGAACGTGTTTTTCTTTAGCGGCATCCACCGTATTCTCAACCATTTTCTTCATGGGTTCTCCGCAACAGACGAGCTCGCCTTCGCCGCCATGGATAACCTCAACGATGTTGCCACAAGCCTCACATTTGTAAATTTCCAAATTTTTCGCCATTTTATTCTCCTTTCATTTAGTTGATTCGTTCTACCAGTTCTCACCCAGCAGTTCAAAATGGGCTTGGGGATGGTCACATGCCGGGCAAACCTCCGGCGCTTCGCTGCTTTCATAAAGGTATCCGCAGTTGCGGCAGCGCCAAACCGCCGGCGCATCTCTTTTGAATACCCGGCCGGCATCGATATTGGCGGCCAGATCCAGATACCGTTTTTCATGCTGTTTTTCAGCAACCGCAATGGCGGTGAAGATCACTGCGATATCGCCAAATCCTTCTTCCGTAGCGATTTTGGCAAAACCGGGATACATTTCCGTGTGCTCGTAGTTTTCTCCGGCTGCGGCTTCTTTTAAATTTTCCATGGTCGCGGCGATGGTACCGGCCGGGAATGCTCCGGTTATCTCGACCTCGCCACCCTGAAGCAGCTTGAATAATCTTTTGGCGTGTTCTTTTTCCTGGTTTGCAGTTTCGGTGAAGATGTCGGATATCTGGACATAGCCTTCTTTTTTGGCCTGACTGGCAAAATAGGTGTAACGATTGCGTGCTTGAGATTCGCCTGAAAATGCAGTTAAAAGATTCTTTTCGGTTTGGGTTCCTTTCAAATCTGCCATCTATTTACCCTCCAACTTTGTTTGATTGGGTTAATTGCTTCCTAAATTCTTCAATATTCATTCTTCAATATTCATTCCATCTTGCGGCCACCAGCCTTTTCGGATGTGATTTTGTTTTTCTTCTTCAGCCAATTTTTTCAGCTTGTACGCAGAATCTCGTAAAATGCCGTAAAGAATACCGCATCCGTTGTCTTCCCGATCGGTGTCGCCCTGATTTGCCAGGGCGATCATATTTTCAACAAGGTCTAACGTTTTTGCAATGTGCAGGTTACAGGGTTTCACGCTCTTTCACTCTCCGGTTGGTGTTGAGATCCGGGGCATGACGGCAGGGCCATGCTTGCCGTATTGGAATCTGGTTATTCCACCTGCAATTCAAAATTTGTGCCAGAAGTGACTGCGTGATGGCCGTAGTTTTGTTGTTAGCTTATTTCGGAATGTTACCGGCCGATCTCTATATTTAGAAAGCAAAAAGAAGATATCACCCAATTACGATGCGATACATGAAAATATAATAATTTAAGGGAAAATTCAACTCTCTGAGAGGTAATCTCTGAATATCATAATAAAAAAATCATTGCAAGACAGTCTCAGATTAATTTTTGGCACAAATGTGTCTCATAGGACAAGCGGGGAAGGCGGAAGAGGGAAGGCGGAATTTATTGAATTCGGAAGTTGGAATGCGGAATGAGAAAGATAATCTGAGGCGCAAGGCATATGGCGCAAGGTGCAAGCTGTTAAACCTTTCTCCTTTTACCTTTTACCTTGAGCCTTGAGCCTATATTTGATTTATGCGGCCTGTATCTGACGGCGCTCCAGGATCTTGCCCCTGGTGCTGATGACGACCTCTTCCATGGGAATCGTGACACCGGACAGTTCCATCCCCTTTTTGACGATCATGGGAAGCGCCGAGCAGCATGGAACTTCCATGACCACATTGGTGATGCTTTTAATGCCGGAAACTTTGCAAATCTGTGAAAATTTTTCAATATAATGCTGGGCATCATCAAATTTTGGACAGCCCATCATAACGGCCTTGCCTGTCAGAAAATCTCTGTGAAAGTCAGGATAAGTTACCGGGACACAGTCCGCTACGACCAGTAAATCCGCATTCTTGAGAAATGGGGCGGTGGGCGGTACCAGCATGATCTGAACCGGCCAGTGGGAAAGGGCCGATTCGGACTGCTCGAAGGCGGCAGGCTGGTTGGCCGCTTGACAAGGGCTCGATGCCGGTGCCGCTTCCCCGGGTGAAAATGTTTGCAGTCTGGCAGAGGGACAGCCCCCTGAAACCATGGATACGGTCCTGGGCGCCTCTGTTTTTTGTTTCGCAAGGCGTTCTTCCACGGCGTTTTCGTCGAATTCATCCGCTTCGCGTTCAACGATACTCAGAGCGCCGGTGGGGCATTCGCCCAGGCAGGCTCCCAAACCATCACAATAAAAATCGGCAATCATCCGGGCTTTGCCGTCTACAATTTCCAAAGCGCCCTCGGCGCAGGATGGAATGCAATTGCCGCAGCCATCGCACAGCTCATCATCTATTTTTATGATCTTTCGCAGAACTTTCATAATTTCTCCTTATTCTTTTTTGATACAATCCATTCCTCAAGTTTACGTTACCGTCTATATGAATCTATCTACTAGGCAAGCCTGGGCCACCGGCTATGCCAGCAGAACGTCCTTCGCAACCGTGCGGCCGCCGGCTGTCAGAAACAATTTTTTAATATTCTCAGCCAGTTGTGCAGGATTCGTTGGATTTTCTTTCTGTTTTTCGTCCATGTTCTCTATGAGGTCGGCATCGTATACCGCTTTAAAATTGATGGTATCATCGGGCCGCGGGTGATGGTGGTGCCCGACGATATCGCAGACTTCTTCAATAAGCGCTTCTTTGGCCCCCAACTTAATTAAAATCGACTCGGCAATCGGCGGGCCCTCCATCTCCTGGTATTTTGCAGCGGTACTCTGGTATTTAGTTTCGGCTGCCACAATTCCGATATCGTGCAGGTACGCCGCGGACAGAATTACAGCCAGGTTGCCGCCCTCACTTTTCCCGATCCGCTCCGCATACCGTGCCACCCGGGTGGCATGCCCGATTCTTTTAAAATCGCTCTTAAAGTAGCGCTTCATTTCGATGGCCACGCGATCTTTCAGCAGATCCTCCTTCTGTGCCAGAAGTTCGGGCGGCAAATCCCCGATGCACTGTTCGGCATACTGACAATAAGAGGCACAGCCGAAATCCATGTTCGGGTTGATAAATCGGTGGCCGCAGTTACCGCATTTGCGGGTTGTGTCGTCTTTGAAAAATTCCACGGTGTGATCGCATTTGGGGCATTTTGCATCGAAGATTGCTCCGGCCTGCCAGTATTGAGTGTCTTGCCCGGGACATTTCATGGGTGATTTCCTTTCGTTTATAAATCCCAACCCGGACAAGCCGGAATTGAAGATTGACGATTGAAGAATGAAGATTTGTGGTATCGCTCGCGCAACGCAGGCGCTTGCGCCGCGTGTCGCTCCGTCTTTAATGTTTAAATCGATAGATTTTCTTTGAGCCTATTCGACTTGTTCTAATATTACCTTGACTTAAATCAAAAATTAACTAAAAAGAAAGCATTATGGATAAAATTCTGAGTATTATTTCTACTATGCCGCTTTTCAACGGCCTTCCCGAAGATCAGGTTGTCGCCATAAAAAAAATCGCTGTCGAGAAAAAAATCAACAAGGGTGAAATTATTTTTTCGGAGGGAGATGAAGGCAATGGCTTTTTTGTCATTTCTGAAGGCCGGGTAAAGGTCTTTAAAGTATCAACAGAGGGCAAAGAGCAGATTCTACATATTTTCGGTGCCGGCCAGCCGTTCGGCGAGGTGCCGGTTTTTGCCGGCCAGAAATTTCCGGCCAATGCCCAGGCGATTGACAAGACCCGGGTGTTATTTTTCCCCAGAGCTTCGATTGTGAACCTGATCGCGGCAAACCCATCGCTGGCCTTGAATATGCTGGCAAGCATGTCTGAAAAACTTCGCCAGTTTGCGGTTCAAATCGAAAACCTCTCCCTTAAAGAAATGCCGGCGAGGCTGGCATCCTATCTCATCATCCTGGCAGATGAACAGAATAAGGACGACGTCGTCACTTTAAAAATTTCAAAGGGTCAGCTTGCCAGCACCCTGGGTACGATACCGGAAACCTTGTCCCGCGTGTTTGCCAAGCTTTCCGGTCAGAATTTAATCAACGTCGACGGGAAAAGAATCGCCTTGCTCGATCGCCGCGGTCTGGAAGATCTGGCTGAGTACAGCGGGAACAAGGAGTAAATGTATTATCTGTAAGCCACCAGTTTGCCGCTGAGCAGCTTGATGTGGCCCATTTCCTCCCTGATAATGTGATCTATGCGGTCCCTGCCGAGGCTTTCCGCAACCGCTTCTTTCATACCCAGATAGAAAACGATTGAGTCTTTTTCAGCCGTGATGGCGGATTTGAGAATGGCCTTCATGGATGTGACATCGATCTCTTTTTCAAAAAAGACACGGGTGTCTGCAAGTGCGCGCAGATACAATCCGGCTTCCCCCGCGGGATCAAAAACGGTGGATTCTTTTTCCTTGGCGGATAACTCCGCCCGCATCGTTTTAAAGGTTTTTTCGTGCTGATCTTCCATTGCCGCCAGTTCCAGCAAGAACTCTTTGTTGGCGGGCTCACTTGTGCTTTCTGCGGCGGTTCGATAAAATTTGCCGCCGTTTATTTCCATTTGTTCGGCCATTGCCAGGATATCATCTGCATTGAAATCGTAACTCATTTTTAGTCCTTTCTTTTCAAATTGTATTAACGGTAAATATAAATACGATCCGCAGCCTTGTAAAGAGCCTTCGGGAACCCTCAGGGTAACGTCAAAGTTGGCTCCAGCTAATTCAGAAAGAAGCGATTTTCATTTCCGAATACGGCATTAAAATCCCAAATCCCAAAAACTAAATTCCGGTTTTTATTTAATTCTATAATGATACCAATATATTATAATTTTATTGGGCCCACAGCAATTTTTCGATTATTTTTATTGACACAGCAAATCGACTTTTTGTATACTAAAACACTATGAATAAGAATGCCTCCGGAATTGGATTGTTCATATCGAAAGCGCTCTGCGTCGCCCTGACCCTGGTTCTGGGTGTGGGTTTGACAGCCGGCGCATTCGCAGAGTCGGGTTGCGGTGAAAACTGCAGGTGTCACAGCAGCCCCATGGACATGCATCATTCCAAAGGGGATCTGATACCATTATCAGCGGGTTTCTGCAACGGGGATCCCATGGTTCCTTGTGATTTAGAAGCCGGCCAATCCTCTGCACTGCCGGAGTTTATTCTATCTTCAGTTGGCGGCAACTCGTCGAATCCTGTCGGGGCGGCGGGCACCAATGCCGATTTCCTCACCGACAGGCATGATCATAGAGGCGCTTACGATGTTCAATTTGGGCGGACGAATTCCCAGTCTGCACCCCTGTATCTTCAGAACGCATCCATTCTAATTTGATTCCCACTATGTTGCCGGCTTTTGTCAGCCTCATCGCAACGATTCATATTTTGTGACCCGGACTATCTCTAAAACTTGCTAGCAAGGTATAAAGACCCGAATTGAAGCTATTGATTAATACTTTTTTAATCAATTGGTGTCTTGGTGGCTGAACTTTTACCAAATTGAAAGGAGTTGTCGTTATGTCTAAAAAAGGAAAAAAAAGTAGCCAGAATATAATTGCAGCCAAAAGAGCCGTCGTTCTCGGAACCGAGAAAAAAAGTCGATTGCCGCTGTTTGTCGGCATCGTCGCTGCGATTC
>CAVXXE010000052.1:0-8806 GCA_963765595.1 uncultured delta proteobacterium | reverse complement strand
GGTCAGTTCGCTTCCAACTTCAACTTCCCCGGTTTGGGCTCTCCCAGGTGGTTGCGGGGCTTTTGATATTTTCGCATGCAATCCAGGCGGTCCAGTTCCGTGAGCCGGTTGTATATCAGGGTCCAGACACAATCCTTGTCGACATCGATTTCGCATTTGCCGTGATTGGTACCGCCGCAGGGTCCGTTGACCAGCCCTTTGTGGCAGTTGGTCACCGGGCAGATGCCGCCGGTCTCACCGATGATGCAGGTACCGCACTGGGTGCAGATTTCATCGAATGTGCCGAAGGCGGTTTCTTTGCCGATAAACAGCGTGTCCAGCGCCGGGACCACCATCTTTTTTAACTGCCGGGCAATGGTCTGAACGCCGAAGGCACAGGTCATGATCAGCAGGGCGTCGGCCTGTTCAATATTTGCGCCGAAGTCGCTCAGAAATTCCCGGGTCAGGTTGTCGCAGGCCACCGGCACCACCGTTTGCCCGGTGACCAGTTTGCCTTTTTCCGTCAGGGCATCTTTCATGGCGCGCACCTCGGGCTCGCCGCCGGTGCGTGTCAAGGTGACGCAGGTCCCGCAGCCGATGATGAAAATCCGGTTTAATCCTTTCAGAAGTCGCTCAATTTCTGCTTCCGATTTTTTTTGGGTGATGGATCGAATCATACGCCATTCTCCTCTTTTTCCAGATCACAGCGGAGGCAGCGCAGCGCCTCGCGGCGGCCTTCCTCCTCGGTAAATCCTTTTTCAACTTCGCGAAAATCTTTTATACGCTGTCCGGCATCTTCGAACTCGACCTCGACCCGGGGTTTGTCTTCGGTGCTCTCTTCTTCAAGCGCCAGTCCGGTGGCCGTGTGCCGGGCGGACTTTTCATCCGGGATGTACACCGGGCTGTTGTCCCCGGTCAGGAATTTGTTAATGGCGATAGCGGCGCGGCGGCCGGATGCAATCGCGCGGATAACAAACGTCGGGCCGGTGGTGAAGTCGCCGCCGGCAAATACGCCCGGCACATTGGTGGCCAACGTGTTGGTGTCGACCACCAGGGTTCCCCAGAGTTCACGCTCCAGCTGGCTGTCGGCATCCAGAAAGGACATGTCGGCGGCCTGGCCGATGGAAATAATCACGTTGTCGGCATCCACAAAGCGGGTGTCGTCAAGATCGCAGGTGGGGTTGAAGCAGCCCTCGTCATCAAACACACACACGCAGTGGGTGAATTCTATGCCGGTGACACGACCGTCTTTTTGGGTGATCCTGCTCGGTGAGGCCTCCGTATTGATGACGATACCTTCGTCCAGCGCTTCTTCGACATCCTGTTCCCAGGCCGGCATTTCATCTCTGGGTTCCAGACAAAATATATGGGCGTCGCGGGCACCGGATCTGAGAGCCGTGCGGGCCACATCCACCGCGACATTCCCACCGCCGATGATTACGGTCTTACCGCTGAGCGGCACATCTTTGCCGCCGCGAACCTCACTCAAAAATTCCAGGCCGTAATAAAGACCTTCGAGATCCTCATCTTCACCGGGGATGCCGATGCGTTTGCTGGCCTGGGCGCCGGCGGCGATAAAAACGGCACTGTATCCTTCACTGAGCAGATCGTTAAACGTGTGTTTGGCATCAATCGGTGAGTTGTAACGGATTTCGACACCGCAATTTTCAATGTACTGAATTTCCTCCTCGATCACCTGGCGCGGCAGCCGGAACTCGGGTACGGCAATACCGAGCATGCCGCCGGCTACGGATCCGGCCTCGAACACCGTGATCTGATATCCCATTTTAGCCAAAAAGTAAGCGCAGGTTAGACCGGCCGGACCGGCGCCGACGACGGCAACTTTTTCCTTGCGGATCACCGGGAACGGCTCTCTTTGGGGGCCGATGTTTTTAAAATACCAGTCGGATGCCAGGCGTTTGAGGGCCCGAATCGCCACCGGCTGATCGAGCTCTCCGCGCCGGCATTTATATTCGCAGGGATGGATGCAGATCCGGCCGCAGACGGCCGGAAACGGATTACGTTCCCGAATGATTTCGACGGATTTTTCATAATCGCCTTCGGCGACGGCGGCCACATAGTTGGGGACATCGATGCCGGCCGGGCAGGCATGCTGGCAGGCCGATATGACCATGGCGTCGCATACGGCGCCGGCACAGCGATGCTCCTGGATGTGGTCTTCGAATTCCTTGAGAAAGTACTTCAGGGTGGATAAGGCCGGCTTGGGGCTGGCCTGTCCAAGGCCGCACAGGGAGGCCTCGCTCATGGTGTCGCCCAGCTCGCGGATGGTGTCGATGTCTTCCAGGCGGCCCTCACCGCGGGTGATGCGGGTGAGGATTTCCAGCAGCTGGGTGGTGCCCAGACGGCAGGGAGCGCATTTGCCGCAGGATTCCGATTGGGTAAAACTCAAAAAGAAGCGGGCGATTTCCACCATGCAGTTGTTTTCATCCATGACCACCATGCCGCCCGATCCCATGATGGCTCCGATGCGTTGAATCGTATCGTAGTCTATGGTCAGGTTCAAAAACTGGGGGGGTACACAACCGCCGGCGGGCCCGCCCATCTGAACCGCTTTAAAGGCCCTGCCTTTGGGTATGCCGCCGCCGATGTCGAAAATCACTTCCTTAACGGTGGATCCGATGGGAACTTCCACCAGGCCGGTGTTGATTACTTTGCCGGCCAGGGAAAAGATCTTGGTGCCCTTGCTGTCTGCGGTGCCGACCTGCCCGTACCAGTCGGCCCCGTTTTTGACGATCAAAGGTAAATTGGCCCAGGTTTCGACGTTGTTGATATTGGTGGGCTTGCCGTCGATACCGGCTTGGGCCGGAAACGGCGGTCTGGCCCGGGGCATGCCGCGCTGGCCTTCAATGGAGGCCATCAGGGCGGTTTCCTCGCCGCAGACGAAGGCACCGGCACCCAGTCTCAGCGAAAGATCGAAGTTGGTGCCGGTCCCCAGGATGTTTTCTCCCAGCAGCCCCAGTTCTTTGGCCTGTTCAATGGCAATGGTCAGGTGGTCGATGGCAATCGGGTATTCTTCGCGCACATAAATGAAACCATATTCGCTGCCCATGCTGTAGGCGCCGAGCAGCATGCCTTCCACCACCGCGTGGGGGTCGCCCTCTAAAATAGCGCGGTCCATGAATGCGCCGGGGTCCCCCTCGTCGGCATTGCAGACCACGTATTTGGGCCGCCCTTCGGCCTGTCTGGCGAATTTCCACTTGAGGCCGGTGGGGAAGCCGGCACCGCCGCGGCCCCTGAGCTTGGCTGACTGAACTTCAGCGATGACCTGATCGGGTGTCATTTTGGACAGGGCCTTGACCAGGGCCTGATAACCGCCGGCGGCAATGTAGTGTTCGATATTGGTGGGGTCGATCCGGCCGCAATTGGCCAGGACCCGGCGCTCCTGTTTGGCATAAAAGGGGATCTGGTTGCGGTAAAAAATTGGTTGAAAGGTTTTGGGCGCACGATAGGCCAGCCGGTCAATCAACTGCTTGCGTTTTAATGTCAGAGCAACAATTTCGCCGGCGTCCGTCGGTTCCACTTCCTGATACTGGACCCCCATGGGTTCGATGGCCACAACCGGCGCCTTGGCGCAGAAGCCGTGGCAGCCGGTGGCGCGGATTTCCACCTGTTTGGAAAGGCCCTGGCTTTTGGCTTCGTCATTCAAGGCTTCCAGAACACCGGCGGCACCATAGGCGCGGCAGCCGGTCATACACACATGGACTTGGGTGATGCCCTCTTGTTTGCGGGACAAAATTTTGTTGCGGAGCCACTCGAGCTGGCCGATGGATGAAAGTTTTTCCATATCTTCGAACCCTCAACTTTAGTATCCAAACCCGGTTCTCTGGGCCATGTCAGAGATTTGTGATTTTGCCTTAGAATCTATGACCTTGATTAAAAACCGAAGCACGAAATCCGAAATTCGAAACAAACTTCCAATGACCGAAATTCAAATGATTTAAACTAAAACGCACCGGTTTTTTAGTATCATCCCTGTTTGTGTCATTGTTGCATTAGAGATTTGGATTTGTTTCGGATTTCGATATTCGAATTTCGAATTTACAAAAGTCTGTTGGTAAATTATCTCTTCCAGGGCTATTCCAAAACCTGGTCCTCTGGGCCAAGATTCTTCACTATTTCCGATATTCTCCCAGGACGCTGGTCATTTTGGTCGGGGAAAGTCTACCGAAATAATCGCGATTGATCATCATGGTGGGTGCCAGAAAGCAGGCGCCCAGGCAGGCCACGGTTTCCAGCGTGAACTGGTAATCCGGGCTGGTTTCGCCCTCCTCAAGCCCTAACTCGTGCTTCATCAATCGCAGGATGCTGCGGCTGCCCTTGACATGGCAGGCGGTGCCACGGCATACCTTGCACACGTATTTGCCTTTGGGTTTCAATGAGAAACCGGCATAAAAGGTGATAACACCCTGGACCTGGGACGGGAACAGATTGAGTGCCGCGGCGATCGGTTCAATCGTTTCCGGGGGCACATAACCAAACGTTTCCTGAACATCCTGGAGCAGGGGGATGAGTTGCCAATTTCCACTTTTGTGTCGTTCAATGATGGCATCGAGTTTCGTCAAGTCAATCTCTGGTGGTTGCATATGGGTTCCCGTGTTATGTTATTGAATTATGAATTATGAATTAAGATGTTAAGATGCAACGGATATAAACTATAGTTTTGAAATTTGAATGTTAAATTTCGAATTGGAGGAATCGGCATTAGTAGTTTTAAATTTCAGCATTTAAAATTAAGAATTTTTTTTGTCCTTTCACTTCTGCTCCTTCGCCAATCTTCATTCAAGCGGGGCTTTCTCCAATTTTACGCTGCACGTTTTCCACCCCGCTGAGCCCGGTTTCGTCATGTCTGACAGACTGAAGAGGCGCATGGCCTCATTGGCGTTAAATCCGGCCGGCACAAAAATATGACCTGACGGTAATGCCTTTTTAAGCCGGATCTTTCTTTTCAGGGCACCAAATCGCGAGCGAACAATAAGGGTATCATCGTCCTTTAGATCGAGTTTCGCCCCGTCTTGGGTTGAAACTTCCAATTTTCCGGTGAATTCGAACCCCTGGATGCGATCCGATGCCTGTGTTCTTGTTCCGCTGCCCAGATGGTATCTTTGCGATCCGACAATTGCCGTAAACGGGTACTCCGCATCGGCCGGGTCATCTCCGGTGGAAACCACCGGATAAAAGGTGATCAAGCCTTGCGCGCCCCGGACATTAAAAACGGCCTTGTCGCTGGTCGTTTGGATCCAGGTGTGATCCGGGCCGCTCAACGAGCCGTACATGGGGACCAAATGTCGAATTTCCTGTCTCAGCGTTTCAACGGATCCGTAAGGATCAGCATGACCCAGCCGGGCTGACAGCAGGTCGAGTATTTTCCAATCCGGTTTTGCTTTGGCCGGAGGCGGCGTCACCGCTTTGAAAGATTGAATTCGGCCTTCTATATTGGTAACGGACCCTTCTTTTTCACTGATCGCCGCAGCCGGCAGGACGACATCGGCGATCTTAGCCGTTTCACTGTCGAGAATATCCTGCACCACGATGAATTCTAAATTTTTAAGCGCATTTTGCACCCTGTCGGACTCCGGCAAAGCACGCAGTGGATTTTCACCCATGATGTACAGCGCTTTCAAATTTCCTCGTTCAGCCGCTGTGATCATCTGCACCAAATTGAGTCCGGGGTCCGGTGAAATATTGATCTTCCAGTTTTTCTCCCAATTTTTTCGGGCGGAATTATTGCCGATGGCTTGACGACCGGGGAGAAGATCCGGTGCCGCCCCCATATCCATGGCGCCCAGCTGATTGTTTTCTCGGGCGAGGACATAGACGCCCGCCCCGGCACCAACGAGGCTGCCGGTTAGCAGGGATAGATTGAGGATTGCACCCAGGGTATGGGATCCATATTTTTGCTGGGTGACGCCGTGTCCGACAACAATGGCTATTTTTTTTCCTTTCAATAACGCAGCAGTCTTGTCCAGAGCGGCCATTTCCAGCTGGGTCAGACGGCCGATTTTTTCCATATCAAGAGACGACAGGCTATACCGAAACAGGCTGAAGCCCTCGGTGTATTGGTCTAGAAATGAAGAATCGTAGGCTTTTTTTTCATGCAGCAGCGCCGCCAGGCCGTTGATCAGGTCGAGATCGGTTTGGGGCTTGATGGCAAGCCAGATGGAGGCTAGGGATGCCAGTTCCGTTTTGCGGGGATCCACCACTATCAACGGAATGCCCTGCCTGGCCGCTCTTTTGAGATAATAGCCGACAACCGGGACGGAATGACTGGGATCCGCCCCCAGGATCAAGATGACTTCCGCTTTTTCGAGATCGGCCAGCCGGTTTTTGCGATATCCGCCACCCGTTTTTTCATCAAATACCTTCAGCAGGGATTGCCCGGATATGTAACCGCCATTGTCGATGTTGTTGGTGCCGATCAGAACCCGGGCGATTTTTTGAAAGAGGTAATTTTCTTCGTTGGTACATTTGGATGAACCCAAGAATCCAATGCTTTGCGGGCCATACTTCGTTTTAATCTCCGTCAGACGAAGTGCAATTAAGTCCAGCGCGCTGTCCCAGGAGACGGGAACCCGTTCGTCATTTTCCCGGTTACCGTTTTTACGGCCCAGCGGACCGATTAATCGCCGGGGCGAATTTAAAAAGTCATGGGCAAAGTGTCCCCGGACACATAGGGTGGCGCCGTTTACGCTGCAGGGCTCCTGGGCAGGGTTTACCTCGACAATGCGGTTGTCCGCAGCGCCCATGGCCAGGCTGCAGCCGACGGAACAAAACCCGCAGATTGAAATCGATTCCCGTTCGGGACCGCCCACACGGCGGGTATTTTTGGCAGACAGCGCACCGGTCGGACACATACTCACGCACGTCCCGCAAAATGTGCAGGTAGACTGCTCCAATCCCAATTCATGAACGGTGGCGGGACGGGATTTAAAGCCGCGCATATTAAAATCGATAGCGCCGACCGCCACCAGTTCATGGTCCGCCCGGACGCATTTGCCGCAGAGGATACACTTGCTCAGGTCCCTGATGATGAACGGATTGGCCTCTTCATAGGGTTTGTAATTGGGCATGGGGTAAAGATTCGTTTCACCCACACCCAATTGGGCGGCAACCCATCGCAGCTGGCAGCGGTTGCCCTTGCTGCAGAGAATGCAGGATTCCGGATGTTCTGCGATCATCAGCCGGGCGATGTTGCGTCGATGTTTGATGATGCGGGGGCTGGCGGTTTGAAGAACCATGTTAGGGGCTGCGGGGGTGACACAGGAAGCCATGAGTCGGCCGGTTTTTTCGTCTTCAACCAGACACATGCGGCAGGCGCCGAACGGTTTCAGTTCCGGATGGTAGCAGAGCTTGGGGATTTTTATGCCATTTTGTTCAGCAGCCTCTAAAATACTCGTCTCGGCAGAACAGACGATTCTCTTGCCGTCAATGCTCAAAGCGATGGTTTCCAATTGACGCACTCCTTATATTGCGTGTTGCATGTTGCGAGTTGCCTGTTGTGTGTTGGGCGCTGCGTTTGCGTGTCGGGGCTATATGCAAAAAGCTGATTCTATATAATTGAGTTGTAACCCACAACATCCAACATCCAACTTACAAGTCGCAACCCGGTTATATAAACGGGCGCACGGGCTCAACGGGCAAACGAGACAACCTTTTTTTATTTCAGTTTGGCTGCATCAAGATACAGTTTGAGTTTTTCCTCGCCGCCGATGGTGATAATGTGAACTCCCTGGCACAAGTCTTTGAGACCGGTGACAATATCGGTAAAAATCTCAACACTGGCTTTTTGTCTGTCCGGAGCGCGGGCCAGTTTTTGGATAATCCATTCGGGGACCAGTCCGGATCTAAGATGACGATTGAGAAAGCGAGCCATGCCGGCGGTTCGCAATATCATGACTTCCGCGATCACGGGAACACCGAAGGTTTTAGCATGTTTTAGAAATCTTGCAAATAGATCCACATCGAATACCGGCGTTGTCAAAAAGTAACCGGTACCGATTTTGGTCATCTCCTCCATTTCTTTCATTTCCAGATCCGGAACGTTTTTTCCCCATGAGGATTCGACGCCCGAACCGAGCAGGAAATCAGCCTTGGATTTAAGCGAGTCGCCCTCCACGGTTTCACCTTGGCGGATATGTTCCAGCACGGAATCCAGCTTTCCGGCATCCACATGGAAAAACATCATTTCCTGCAAACTATCCCCGGTCAAACGGTAATCTTCAGTAAAGACCAGCAGGTTATCGATGCCGGCGTCATAGGCATCTATCAGATCTTTTTGCAGTTGAAGGCGATTCTTGTCCCGGGTTGTGGTCTGGTAAATCGGTTCAAGCAGGCTCTGGTTTAAAAGCTCACAGGTTTTAATGGTATCTCCGACAATACCCTCAAATTCCACCTCAGACAGAGCCACGCCATCCACGCGTCCGCGCACCTGGCTTAGACTGCGCACAAGTTCTTCCGGTTCCTGATCAACAGGTGCCTGGACTTCCGAGGTGACCACGAATTTCTTGTTTTTTAAAGCGGTTTTAAGCTTCATGTTAGCCTCCCTGTTGGAATGACAAACGACGAATGACCAATGTCGACTGAATGTATTCTATCGATTTTAACCATAATAGACGATCTAAACGAACATAACGAATAACAATTTGAAAAAATTACCAAACCATATGCCGGGGACCTTTTAGCTTCCTTCAACCTCAAGCCCCACAACAGCTTAGCAATCCAAACGATTTAGACGCTTTTAAGTCAAATAAAAAGACAGAGCGAAGCCTCCGGCTCGTAGGGGGTGTAGCGCCTACGCCTCGGAGAGCGA
>CAVXXE010000051.1:0-46466 GCA_963765595.1 uncultured delta proteobacterium | reverse complement strand
TCGACGAGCGTATTGCGATTGAGGATTATGTTAAATTAATTCAATTTTATGCTCAACTCATCAGAAACTTTGATGGTCAACACTGACTCGAAGTCGACACCCAAATTGACTTGGTTACATATCTTCGCTACAAATAGTAGAACATATTGAAAATCAATTTTTTAGTCTTGAAGTGGCATTGTACGCAATTCAAATAGGAGTGAGAGACAAGGCTATGCTCGGAGTGTCCCTCCGAAACGGTTCCGAGCAAGCAGCTGAAACTCTTTGTATAATGCGTGTCGCTTCGTAAGTGAGCAGATCATAGGAGCCCGGTGCGGTACCGCACACCGGGATCTGTGGGGGCGGTTGAGTAACCAGTTCTATTACCTTAATTCTTAGGGAAAGGGAAATTGTGTTTGACTTTTAGATCATAACTTTCTAAAGCTAGTGAAGTTCAAGTTTTTCTCAATCCGAAAGTTTTATATATTCTATGAACCATATCAAAAAACCATGCCTATCCGGATGATGCCTGTTAATTATATAACTTATTGGTATTAAACCATAAATTTTTAACCGAACAACTTAACAGGAGGTGGTCAAATGAAAAAGCTTTTGGTTTTTCTGTGTGTTGCAGGTCTGATCGCTGCCAGTGCTTCTCCCCTTTTTGGCCGGCGGTATTATCAACAAACAAAACCAGAGCGCGGATTACATGCGCACCTTAAACCGGTATGCGGCGACCGATTACGCCGATATCGCCGTGTTCAATCCCGCCGGTATCATGAAGATGGCGGACGGGGGTTACGCAAAACTCGATATCATGTATTTCGACAAAGACTACTCGAATAAGGTGCCGGATAATTTCGGCGAGTTCAACCAGAATTTCGGCAGGCTCAACTCGGACAAATCTTCAATAATCCCGGGGACTTTCGCTATCTATAAACAAAAAAAATGGGCCGGCTTTTTTGCCTTCACCATCCCGGCCGGGGGCGGTGAACTAAATTATAATGATGGCGATGCCAGAACGGTTCAGCTTGCCGACGGAATCGCTGCAAGTTTCAACCAACAGCTTGAGACAGCTTTGGGGACCGATCTATTCAACTACAATAAAATCGACTCCCAGAGATTGGAGGTTAAAGAGAGTACCGTTTTCGGTTTCACGCTCGGGGGATCTTATGCCATCAACGACATGTGGTCGGTGGCCGCCGGAGCTCGATATTCAACCGGCAAAAGAGAGTTCAAGGGCAATATCAAATTCAGTGCTGAGAATCCAGCACCGGTGCCGGTAAATGACCCAGTCACACTGGACCTCCATCTTGATGAGGATGCAGACGGATGGGCCGGAATTCTGGGCGTAAATTTTGCGCCAAATGACAAACTCAACACCGCCCTGATGTATATTTCCAAAACGAAAATCAACTATGACGTAAACGTAAAAAAAGACACGCTGTTACCGAATGGAACTCCCCTTTCAGAGGTGATCGGATTCAAGGATGGATCACGCCAGCGGATCGACATTCCGGCCCTGCTGAGCTTTGGAATTTCATATAAATTTTTACCCCGGCTCAAAGTCGATCTCAATTATGCCCTCTACTTTGAAAAAGAGGCTTGGATTGACACCTATACAGGCGAAGGCAATAGCTGGGACCTGGGCCTATGCGCCGAATATACTTTCTCGCCCCAGTGGAAAGCCAGTCTCGGTTATCTTCATAGCGACATAGCCTTGGACGACGATCAGCAGATAAAGGAGCCTGAAGAACCGAACTGAGTGCCGACACATTTGCCGCAGGCGTAGTGTGGAGCCCTGTACCTGCCTATGCGATTACATTTGGCGGTGCCATTGTGTCATACGATGACGTAGACGGCCCTGTAGAAACTGCCGGAGGCGGGACGGAATCTGTTAATTACGATAAAGAAGTCTGGAACCTTTCCATCGGCTTCCAGTGGAAATTATGTAAAATAAAACCGCTTAACAATTATATAACGCCTGCCCGAAACGCTTTCGCTGCAAAGATCAGATAATAATTGAGTAGCTAAAATCTGAAAGGGCCTAAAAAGGGATATCATCGTCTCCGGGTCCCTGAGCCGGCCCCCCTTGAAAATCCGAAAGCGATGTGCTCCGAGGCCTTGCACTTTCAGAACTTTCCCGTTTACCGAGAAACTGGACAGTGTTGGCAATTATTTCGGTAGTGTATCTTTTGTTTCCCTCCTTATCCTCCCAGGTGTTAGTCTGGATACGCCCCTCAACGTAAACTTGTTGCCCTTTGGAAAGATATTCCCCGCAAATTTCCCCAAGCCTTCGCCAGGCCATGATGCGATGCCATTCGGTGCGCTCTTTTTTTTCACCGGAATCCTTATCTTTCCATTCCTCTGAGGTTGCGATGTTGAATTGGGCAACCGCAACGCCACTGGGCGTGTAACGAACCTCAGGGTCACTTCCCAGATTTCCAATCAAAATCACCTTATTTATTCCTGCCATTATTTCCTCCTTTTAAATTAACCGATACATTTTCGATTTTTGATACAGTAAACTAATGGCAATGTCAAACGAAGTTCTTGCTTGCTTAAAACTATAGCTTTCCTCTATAAACCTTAATGCAGCATCATGTTACAGATCAGGATCAAATTGGGACTTGATCTAAACCATTAAACCTACAAAAACAATCTCTGTAGGTTCAAATAATCACCCCTGGAATTCACCTCATGCATCCTGAGAATTCACTTTCCAAACGGATCAAGCGGCATGTCATCGGCCGGACACGAAGCTATTTTATTGCAAGTCCGCCCGGTTTTGAAACTCTATGCGCAAAAGAACTCGCTTCTCTTCCGCTCAGCGTTCAGCATGTGTCCGTGATCCCAGGCGGCGTTGAATTTAAAGGGCGCCTGGACGATTGCTATTTGGCAAACCTCAATTTACGCACAGCCAACCGCATCCTCCTGCGCCTTCACACCTTTAAAGCCAGCAATTTCATACAGCTGGAAAAAAGACTTGCCGAAATCCCCTGGGAGCTCTATCTCTCTCACCATAGCGCCCTTAAAATCCGAGCAACAGTCAAACATTGCCGGCTTTATCATACCGGAGCCATTGAAAAACGCTTCCGGGAAAGCATTGCCAATGGTCTGCCTGTAGCTGCAATTAATCACGGGAATGGTCCAGACCCGACATTGCCGCAACAGATCTTTGTGCGCGGCATTGATGATCGTTTTACAGTCTCCATTGACAGCAGTGGCGATACTCTGTACAAACGTGGCCTCAAAAAACACACCGGCTCGGCGCCACTGAGGGAAACCCTGGCCGCCGCATCTTTATTTTTGGCGGATTATTCCGGGAAGGAACCCCTGGTAGATCCCATGTGCGGTGCCGGAACCTATTCACTTGAAGCCGCACTGATGGCGAAAAAGATACCTCCCGGCTGGTTCAGGGAATTTGCATTCATGCAATGGCCCGCCTACCGGACGAAGCGATTCGGATACCTGAAACGGCAGTTTGAGGGTTATTTCGTTCAGCCTGAAAAACCGTTGATTTTCGCTTCCGACAAAGATCCGCTGGCCTGTCGTCAATTGGAGCAGTGTACGCGGCAATTTGGTTTATCCGATACCGTCAGCATAAACAACGCGGACTTCTTTGAACTTGTTCCGCGAGACTTTACGGATCAGCCCGGTCTGGTGACCATCAATCCACCATACGGTCGCCGTATCGGGACCCGGCAGGAGAGTACGGAGATATTCCAGGCCATCTGTGAAAAACTGGCGCATGAATATAATGGCTGGAAACTGGTCTTGATAACACCAAGCAAGCTGCTTGAAAAAAAAATTCCCTTCAAACTAAAAACGTATCCTCTTTTTCATGGAGGTTTGAGATTAAAGTTGATGGTTGGGAATATACGGTGATAATTCGTGTCAAACTTCATGGAATGACGATTGACGATTGATGGATGTCGCTCGCGCAGCGCAGGCGCCGCGTGTCGCTCTGCTCTTTTTAGCAAATAAAATAGATAGAATTCCTTAATTCGACATTCGTCAATCGAAATTTGCCTTTTGGCTTTTCTTTTTCGATTAAACCGGCCGCTCTTCAGGCCGGCGGATGTGAAAAAAAACTATCCGGATACGAAATTTAAGAAGAATGTGCTCAAACTTGCACAATCTTCACGGGAAAAGAATCAAGTTAGGTGCTTCGCCTCAATTGGAATGTTGGAATATTCCATGCGGCTAACCAAGAGAATGGCCGCAAAAAGCACCGTGATTCTCTCCGAGGCGTAGGCTTTACAACGCTTTGGCTCTACGAGCCGGAGGCCAATAAATTGTAGAAATTCGGAGACATTCCTATAACTTATCCGGCTGACAAAGATTTTCAGCCCTTGCCGCAGCACGGCCACACTTTTTGCAAACAAATTGCGGATTCCGAACATATTTTTTATAGTCTTCAAGGTTGGTTTTGACGAATCCCATATTCTCGGCCATACAAAGATGGGCTTCATGCCCCGGATGCGGCTCGGTGAGTTGTTGTGGAAATGGAAACCAATCAGCCATTTTTTAGACTCCTTTCTTGCAAAAATCACAGTGCAAACGTTGCTGGTGTTAAACATCTCAAAATTGACAAATTTACCTCATTGAATATAGGGATCAAAATTTGGGTGTCAATTGAATCAACCGTTCACAGGTTCAAGGTTCACTTCAGCCTTGCCGCCGGTAAAAAAAAACGGCCGGTCTGATCGAAAAAGAAACTCTAAAAAAGAGAATATCGAATAATGAATGTCGAATGTCGAAGAAATGAATTCTGTCTATTTTAGAAAGTCTGAGCGAAGAGAAATGCTTATTTCAAAAACAAGGAATTCCTTATATAATTTCAACATGCAATCATAGGAGGTAGGTTTATGGATCTTAAAGACCTGAAAGTAAACGGAAAGCGGCTGCAAAACACATTGGAGGAAATGGCAAAAATCGGTGCGACGCCGGGCGGCGGTGTTCAACGGTTGACCTTGACGGACGAAGACAAGCAGGCCCGGGACCTTTTCGTCAGCTGGCTAAAAAAGTTGAACCTTGACGTCACCATTGACGAAATGGGCAATATCTTCGGCAAACGCGCGGGGAAGAACAACGACCTGCCGCCGGTGATGAGCGGATCTCATATCGATTCCCAGCCCAAAGGAGGACGGTTTGACGGCATTTTAGGCGTCATGGGGCCCCTGGAAGTTTTGCGCACCCTTAACGAAAACAATATCGAAACCGAGCGACCCATTGTCATCGTGGACTGGACCAATGAAGAGGGCTCGCGTTTTGCTCCTGCCATGGTGGCATCCGGCGTGTGGGCGGGTGCTTTGGAGAGAGACTGGGTTTACGATCGTACCGATATTAACGGGAAACGATTTGAAGATGAACTGATCCGCATCGGATATAAGGGGACGGTGCCCTGTAAAAAACGACCGGTTCACTGCTATTTTGAATATCACATTGAACAGGGACCGATTCTGGAGCGAGAGTCAAAAACCATCGGCGCACCCAAGGGTATTCTTTGCCTGCACTGGTACGACATTTACCTGGAGGGAGAAGCCAACCAGGTAGGCCCCACCCCCATGGAGGGCCGCCACGACGCCCTGTGTGCGGCTGCCGAAATGATTTTAAAAGTCAATGAACTCCCGGATCGTATGGGCGGCAACATGGTGGCCACCGTCGGCGAAATTCAAAATTACCCGAACTCCAGAAACATCATCCCGGATAAAGTTCACTTTACGGTGGACATCCGCTCCTGGGATGATGACCTTGCAATAAAGGCGTGGAAACTGGTTCGCCAGGACTTTGAGGACATCGCAGCCCGCAGGGGATGTCCGATTAAAATCGAAGAAACCTGGCGGGTGGAGCACTCCCCATTTGATGAAAAAAGGGTACAGCTGGTTCTAAATACCGCCGAAGCCCTGGGATATTCCAGCTTGCACATGGTCAGCGGGGCGGGACATGATGCCAGTTATATGAACCAGGTTTGTCCAACCGCTATGGTTTTTATTCCCAGCATCGGCGGCCGCAGTCACGTCGAGGTGGAAAAAAGCCGCTGGGAGGACTGTGAAGCCGGTGCAAATGTGCTGCTGCACGCAATTTTGCAATCGGCTAATGAAAAATAAGAAATTTAATCCACAGATTTCGCAGATTACACGGATTACTCTAATCACTTTAAGAGCGATGCGAAATCTACAGGATTTAATTTCCCGCAGCTTGCTGCGATAAAATAAATTTTACCTTTAAGATACCCGTGGCTTGCCGCGGGGAGGTTCATTTGACAAAAAGCTGCAAAAAAAATTCCCGAATTACGTTGTTGGTAAAATTAATTCCGCTGACTTATCCATCGTGATAGCTTTAAATTTCAATTAATTTTTAAAATCCTTCAAAAGGTTCGCGCTTCACAAACCTTCCGTGGCCGACCTTACCGACAAACTCCATTTGGTCGCCGTTCCACCGGGCCACCTTTTGCCCGCGGGAGTAAACCGCGCTGGGCATGCCGGTAATTTCCACACCTTCAAACGGGGTGTAATCTACATTCATGTGCAGCTTGCCCTGGGAGATGGTGAAGGTTTGATTCGGATCAAAGACGACGATATCCGCATCCTTGCCCACGGCAATCTCGCCCTTGTCTTTCAGACCGAACATGCGCGCCGTACCGGTGGACAATACATCCACCATGCGCTCGAGACTGATGCGGCCTTTGACCACACCCTCGGAATGCAACAGCATCGCCAGGGTTTCAATGCCGGGAGCGCCGTTGGGAATTTTTTTGTAGTCGTCTTTGCCGAACATGTCCTTTTTACCCTTAAAATCAAAGGGGCAGTGGTCGGTGGCCACCACCTGAATATCGCCGCCTCGCAATCCTTCCCAGAGGGCATCGTTGCTTTCTTTGGTTCTTAATGGCGGAGACATGACGTATTTGGCGCCGTTGAAATCCGGCTCCTTGTAGCGTTCATCGTCAAGCAACAGATACTGGGGACAGGTTTCGGCATACACATCGACACCGTTATCCCGGGCTTCTTTGACCTTCCACAGTCCCTCTTTGGAAGACAGATGCACGATATAAATGCGCGATCCGGTCAACTCCACCATTTTAGCGGCCCTGCCGATGGCTTCTTCTTCGGCGATGTTCGGGCGGCTGACGGCATGATAATAAGGTTCCAGTTTTCCTTCTTTTTCAAGAACCTCATTCATATGCTGAATGATGTAAACATTTTCCGCATGCACCTGGACCAGGCCGCCGTATTTTTTAGTCTACTTCCAGCAGCTTGATCATGGTGGCATCATCCACCCGGAAGTCATAGACCATAAATATTTTAAAGCTCGGCGTACCGTATTCCAGGCAGGCCTTTTTAACCTCATCGATCACATCCGGTCTGGGGTCCATGATCGCCGGATGCAAAGAATAATCCACACAGACTTTGCCTTCCGCCAGTGCTTTTTTGCGTTCCAGTGCCTCGAGCAGGGTTTCTCCCTTTTGCTGCAAATCAAAATCAACGACACAGGTGACACCGCCACAGGCCGCTGCGATGGTGCCGGTCTCATAGTCATCCTGGGCATAGGTTCCCATAAAAGGCATGGAAATATGGGTGTGGGGATCAATCGCCCCCGGAAGAATGTATTTCCCCTTGGCATCGACGACTTCATCGGCCGCATTATCCAGATTCGTGCCGATGGCTTTGATTGTGCCGCCATCGGCAAATACATCGGCCAGGTAGCGACCCGTAGTGTTTACGATGGTTCCGCCTTTAAATAACACACTCATTTGGACCCTCCTTTGTAAATGGCTCAACTTTTACATCTTTTTCCAAACTGCTGTCCATCACGGCAGTCTCCCGACGATGCCAATCCCCGGGCATTTCCTTAAAGGAAATCAATCCGGGAACGGGGCATACAAATTTACACAGCATGCAGCTCAAACATTTGTCCTCAATCAAATTCGGCCGGCGGGTTTCAGCATCCCATTCAATCGCCTGACCGGCGGCATCCTGACACACGATGTAACACTGGCCGCAGCCGATGCAATGATCCAGATCGTACTGGGTGATACCCTGCCGATCAACTTCAAACGCCTCGGTTTCGTGCAGATTGGGCAGTGCTTTACCCACCAGATCGGAGATTTTGTCAACCCCCCGTTCGGCCATAAAATCGCTGAGGCCCTCGATCATGTCCTCAACAATCCGGTATCCGTAATGCATAATGCCGGTGGTGACCTGCAGGGTCGATGCGCCTACCAGAATAAATTCCAGGGCGTCGATCCAGGTCTCGATGCCGCCGATTCCGGACAAGGGCAATCCGAGCGCCTCATTTTTGGCCATGGATGCAATAAAATTCAGTCCGATCGGTTTGACGGCCGGGCCTGAGGTACCGCTGATGGCACCTTTGCCGAAAACGTTCGGTGTCGGAACAAAATCATCCAGACCAACACCTGAAATGCCTCTGACGGTATTGATGGCGGAGATCGCATCGGCGCCGCCGTTTTTGGCATACATGGCCGGTTCATTCATGTCCGTAATGTTCGGTGTCATTTTGGCGATCACCGGAATGGACACCGCTTTTTTGACGGCTTCGGTGAATCCTTCCAGCAGTTGAAATGCCTGGCCCACCTTATGGCCGGCACCTTCGATACACATGTGGGGACAGGAAAAGTTCAGCTCCAGCATGTCGGCTCCATTGTCCTCAGCTGCCTTGGCTAAATAGGCCCATTCCTCGGTAAAAAATCCCATGATGCTGGCAATGATGGGATGGTTCGGATAGTTTTTTTTCAGATATAGAAAATCTGTCAGATTATCCTTCAGGGGCCGGTCTGAAATCATTTCAACGTTCTGAACGGCAACCCCCTTTTTGGCGCCGTAATCAATGCAAGCCATCCTTGGTGATGGATGTACGATCGGCAGCCGATCGGAATTCAAAGTTTTAAATACCACCCCGCTCCAGCCGGCATCAAACGATCTGGCGACCATCTCGGCACTGTTGGATACCGGAGAAGATGAGAGCAAAAAGGGATTTTTGAATTTCACACCACAAAAATCTATGGATAAATCAACGTTATTCGCCACAATATAGCCTCCTAATCCGGGTAAACCGGGATTTCAAAACACGAAATTCGAAATCCGAAACAAATCCTAAATTCGAATTTTCTAATGTTTAAAATAATTTCAAGATTCGACAACCCATCAGTTGATAACTTTTTTTGGTCATTTGAATTTTTGTTTTTCGAGTTTGTTTCAAATTTCGAGATTCGATTTTCGGATTTATTATTACTATAAATGCTGAATATCTGTAGAAAAATCATGACCAATCTTTAGCCGGCTATTTAACAAGAAATTCTTTGATGGCCCGCGCAGCCAGTTTACCGTCCTGAACCGCCTGCACCACAAGGGCCGGTCCGCGCACGATATCACCGCCGGCAAAAATGCCGTCAACCGAGGTTTTTCCGGTTTCCGGATCCACCTTGATAAGCTTTTTGTCATCAATATTGATGTTGGGGTACCACTGCGGTGAATCTTCAGGAGCAATGTTGCCAATGGCCTCGATCACCACATCCGCATCCATGATCCATTCGGAACCCTCGATGTTCTCAGGTCGTCTGCGACCGGACGCGTCGGGCTCACCCAAACGGGTGCGGACCAGTTTCAACCCCGTCAGGCGATTTTGGTCATCCGTCACATAATCCAGCGGCTGGTTGAGCAGCAGGAAATGCACCCCGGCTTCCAGGGCCTCGATGCGCTCCTCGGCTTCGGCCGGCATCTGAGAGTAGGAGCGCCGGTAAATCAGATAGACATCCTTGGCATCCAGTTTAACGGCAGACTCAATACAATCCATTGCCACCGACCCGCCGCCGATAACGGCTACGGATTTGCCTTGAATTTTCTTTTCCAATTCTTGAAAACGGCCGTCTCGTAAGGCGGACAGATAATCCACCGATGAAAACAGCCCATCTATATCGCGGCCGGTCGATTTTATGCTGGCGGCTTCCCAAAGCCCGGGGGCCAGAAATACGGCATCAAAACCGTCCTGCAGTAATTTTTCGGCGCCCGCTTTGCCGCTGATGGCAGCGTCGCATTGAAATTTGATCCCTAACGACTGAATATCTTTCATTTCGTGTTCGAGAAAATTCATGTCAAATCGGTATGACACGACACCATATCGAAGCACCCCACCGGGTTCAGGTCTGGCCTCAAAAACCGTCACCTGGTAACCTTCTTTGGCCAGTTCGGCTGCACAGCTCAAGCCGGCCGGCCCGGATCCCACCACGGCTATTTTTTCACCGCGTGCGGCCGGTTTATCAAAGATTTTAATATCTCTACCCCAGGAATGTTCAATCAAAAACCGTTGGATTTTACCGATCTGGATGGGCCTGTCGGCACCCTCGGGACGATTTTGCGACTTGAAGATCGCGCTGCATTTTTCTTCACACAGCTGGGCCGTGGGGCAAAGCACGCCGCACGCTCCGCCCAGGATGTTGTTTTCTTTGATGGTGCGAATGGCACCGGTAATGTTTTTAAAACGCAATTTTCGGATAAATTCAGCCGGCCTTGTGTCAGCTGGGCACCCCTCTGAGCAAGGGGCATCAAAGCAGAGCAGGCAGCGATCGGCTTCGGCAATCGCCTGGGCCAGATCAAGCCCTCTGCTCATTTCTTTAAATTTAGCGGCAGTACTCACAATTATTCCTCCTTTTAACTATCGTTAACCAGTTGATTGGTGAAGTTATAAAAATAAGTTTATCTCCGACATCGTAAAATTGGCAACGGGATCTTTTAAATTCACAACATCTTGAATTAATATCCATAATTCCCTTAGTCTGCCAATCAACCAACCAACCAATCAACTATCCATATAATTTGGAACAGGTGTTGAGTTTAGGCGTTTCAGGTGAAATTGTCAAATATTAACCTCCAAATCCTTAAAAAACAATTCAGCAAATTTTATGGTTTCATAAAAAACTTGACGATCATTCCACATGACAATATAAGGAGGGGCTAATCTGTAAAACTTGATAGATTAATTTAAAAAAAACGGAAGGGAGGATTTATGTCCAGAATCGTAAAATGTGCCCATATTCAGGCCTCCAATGCCAAACATGACGGCACTCCTGCCGAGATCAAAGAGGCCATGATCCAAAAACATATACCACTCATCGAAGAAGCAGGAGAAAAGGGTGTTCAAATCCTCTGTCTCCAGGAAATTTTTCACGGGCCTTATTTCTGCGCCGAACAGGACATCAAGTGGTACGGCACCGCCGAAAAAGTTCCGGGACCGATGGTCGAACGACTGGCCGAATATGCCAAGAAATATCAGATGGTCATGGTTATTCCTGTTTATGAAATGGAGATCGCGGGTGTCTATTATAACACCGCCGCCGTCGTGGATGCCGACGGCACATATCTCGGAAAATTCAGAAAGATTCATATTCCGCATACCTGGCCGGGATTCTGGGAAAAATTTTATTTCAAACCGGGTAACCTGGGGTTTCCGATTTTTGAAACCGCTTACGCAAAAATAGGCATTTATATCTGCTATGATCGGCACTTTCCGGAGTGTGCTCGACTGCTGGCATTGAAAGGCGCTGAGATTTTATTTAATCCTTCGGCTACCACCGCCGGCAAATCCCAATATTTATGGCAATTGGAACAACCGGCCCAGGCCGTGGCCAACGGTGTTTTTATTGGTGCCAACAATCGGGTAGGACTGGAAAAACCATGGGAGTTCGGCCAGTTTTATGGATCCAGCTATTTTGTTAATCCCCGTGGTGAAATTCTAGTCAAAGGCAGCGAGGACAAAGATGAAGTCGTTGTTGCCGATCTGAATTTGGACGAAATCCGGGAAGTGCGTGACGGCTGGCAATTTTTTCGGGATTTGCGCCCCGACATGTACACCGACTTGACCCGCCCGGGTTCTTCTTAGGCCGGGTTCTTCTTAGGCCGGGTTTTTATTTGGATTGATCGGCCCGTATCAGCAGATTGATCGCTGCACCAGCCGAACTCTCATATAGTCTAAGTCGCCACGGTTAAGGTGAGATCCATTATTACCCCAGGGCAGGTAATTTCAGATATTCGGATATTAGAAAAAAATTTTGAAAGGGGGTGAAGGTTTCTAAATTCAGACAATCCGATAAACGCGACAAATAAAAAAATTTAAGGAGAGGATATAATGAGCGAAGAAAAAAAAGACCATTGGATAGTGTATCCGATCGGCAGTAAACCCAAGTGGGGAGTGGCCGTGCTGCTCGGGATTCAGCAGTATTTGACCATGTTCGGTGCCACCGTACTCATTCCCTTTATCGTCGGCGGCGCCATCGGTATGCCGCCGGATCAACTGGCATTGTTGATTTCGACCATATTCTTCACCTCCGGGCTCTGCACCCTGATCCAGCAGTCGCCATTAGGCAACAAACTACCGGTTGTCCAGGGCGGAACCTTTTCCTTCCTGGGGCCAACATTTGCCATTATCGGCATGGTGGCAGCCCAGGGCGCCAGCGGGGACCTGCCGCTTTGGCAACTCCAGATCCAGAATATCGCCGGCGCCATCATGATCGCCTCGGTTGTCGAAATCGCGCTGGGATACACCGGTATTATGGGCCAGGTGCGCAAGATCATCAGCCCGATCGTCATCGGCCCGACCATTGCCATGATCGGTCTGGCACTGTTCGGTATCGGCGCCCCTTGGATGGCCACTAACTGGATCATCTCGCTGATCACCCTGATCGCTTTGATCCTGTATTCACAGGTGTTTTCCCAGAAATCAAAGGTGTTCATGCTCTTCCCGGTTCTGCTGGCCATTGCCACCGGCTGGCTGGCCTCTCTGATCGGCACCGTCCTGGGCCTGATACCGGACGGCAATGCCGCCAACCTGGCCGGTAAACTCGGTCTGGTCGCCGCCGCCAAGTGGGTCAGCTTTCAGCCCATGGTCCCGTTCAAGTGGGGTTTCCCCGATCTGGGCAGCTCCGTCCTGTGGGCCGGTGTGTTTGGGATGCTGGCCGGGTACCTGGCCTCGATGATCGAATCCATCGGCGACTACATGGCCTGCGCGCGCATCTCAGAAGCGCCCGTTCCCACCGGCCGGATGATTTCGAGGGGTCTCGGCGCCGAGGGTCTCGGCTGTTTGGTTGCCGGTATACTCCAGACCGGCAACGGTACCACGACCTATTCGGAAAATATCGGGTCCATCGGCCTGACCAAGGTCGCCAGCCGCCGGGTGGTCCGCTGCGGTGCGGCGGTCATGCTGATTATCCCGGTTATCGGTAAGTTCGGGGCCATCCTGGCAACCCTGCCCATGCCGGTGGTCGGTGCCATGTTTGTCGGTCTCTTTGGCATGATCGCCTCCGTCGGTCTATCCAACCTGCAGATCGTCAACCTGAACAACTCGCGCAACCTGTTTATCATTGGCCTGTCATTTTTTGCCGGCCTAAGTGTGCCTTTCTGGTTCACATCCCACGTCGATGCCGGTACCGGTCAGGTCGTCAGCGGCGCCATTGCCTGGGGAACACAGGGCAGCGTGATTAATGTTATCGGTAATATTTTTCAGGCTATCCTGAGCACCGGAATGGCGGTGACCGCCATCGTCGGCATTATCCTCGACAACTTGCTGCCGGGTGCCACCCGGGCCGAAAGAGGTCTGGAAGCCTGGGAACGGGATGCTTCCGAAGAAGCCTGGGAGGAAGCCGAAGCGCAGTGGGCGGCCATGAAAGAAGGCGAAATGCGCCCGGTCTAACTTCGATTAATTATTAGGCTGGGAGGGAAAATTCATATTTTCCTTTCTCTATCCACAAAAACACTACGGCGGGGTCTTTGATGTACTTAAGACCCCCCGTCACTTTTGGCGCGAGATATTCAAAATTTGCCGCGATTTCTGCTATATACGATTTATGTCCTGATAGTTTTGATCGGGTTGGTGGCGATGTATTCGCTGCTGAACACGGGCAATCCGGACAGCCTGCTGCGCGCGATCATCCCGAATCCGGCCCACGATCTTTACGTGGCTGTCATCTCCTCAGTACTGGTATTCATACTGGGGTTTTTTGTGTTCTTCTCCCGGGACCAGGCAGGATTTTTGCAACTGATCGAACTGAACGCCGACAGAATCCGGTCCATGCGCAAAAGAAAAAAGACCGATGTGCAAATAGCCGATTCCATTCTGGCCGCCATGGGCAGCACCGGCGGTTACCGGCACAATATGGCCAAAAAAAAACTCATCGCCTATTTAGCCGGATTTAACTAGACCCCATGTTGCATAAACAACATGGCAAAGGGCCGCTAATGGTTAGTTATTAAGGCCAATATCATAGTAGACGCACCATTTTCCGGATATCTCTTTTGGTGAGTTCTAGGGATGGGGTCGATTTTGCGATGTTGTTTACCCTTCGGGAAAGCCGGAGGACTCCAGATCCTGTGTTGTCAAGGATTTGCGGTAACCGACTACAACTTCACCCTTGACGCCTGGGCTCTGAAGCCCTCCGGCTTTTGCAACGTTGGGGTACCAACGGAAGGTTTGAAAATGCTTGATATCATTAAGCACCAGCAGTGGATCGTCATTGCCCTGGTATTTTTCGGTATTCTTGCTTACATTGTCATCATACGCCGGCGCGACCGCAAGTGGATCGATGACCGCTTCGGCAATCCGAACCTGCAGGCCATGAGCTTCGGTGTCAACTATTTCGGCAGAGCTACCGAACCCGGTAAACCGCGCCGCAGCTCCGGTTTCCTGCTGCTGCTGCCGGACAGCCTGTTTTACCGCAGCCGGGTGAAAAAAATAGAACTGGAGATTCCCGGCAGCCGTATCGCCCGGGTTTACCACGATCGCACCCACAAAGGGGTCGATCTGCATATGTCCCTTGTCAAAGTCGATTTTATCAATTCGCAGAATGAAAAAGACACCGCCGCCTTTAAGGTGCCCTACCCGCCCCAGTGGATGCAGGCTATTGATAACGCCCTGATAAAAAAAAGTAAGGGATCACAGGATCAGCGTTAACCGGCCAAGGTTTCCTCGCCATAAAATCCTGAAACCTTCTATTTCCGTATAGATTCGAATGTTCAAAACATGTTTGAAATTTTAGCCATTTGATATTCGGATTTGTTTCGAATTTCGATATTAGGATTTCGAATTTGTTGGAATCGGCTGACCATAAGACGATAATCATTCTAACCATTACCGCTATATTCAGGGTTTAATCAGCTCAATATAATGCCGTTCCCCAGTCGTACTGCCGCTTAATATAGTTCAGGAACAATGATGTTTCCGTTTTAATAACCCCGTCAATTTTGTTAATTTTTTCGAAAATCAGCTCATTCAGCTCATCCAGCGACTTAGCAACGAACTCCGTATCGATTCCTGTTCCACCGGTCGTTTGAACAACAAACCACAAAGGCTTTAATTTTTTCAATTCTTCTATTATACCATCCATCTTCTTGATTTCGACATGAATTCGAATGTTGCCGACAATTTTAAATCCCAGTTTTATAGGGTTGCTCACCGCCACAATTTGAATAAATTCTTCTTGAATAAGACGGTTCAGACGGGTCCGGACAGTCGCCTCAGACATACCGATTTTTTTTGCGATTTCAATGTTTGAAATGCGCCCATCCTTTTGCAGCAACTCGATCATCTGGCAGTCGAGTTGATCGAGCACCCTCTTTTTGCCCGCTGAGTTATTCCGCTTCATTTTTAATCCTCCCTTTTTGAATGACGATTGACGAATGAAGAATGGAGAACAATGGATGTCGCTTCGCGCCTGTCTTCCGGCCCCAAGGGTCTCGACGGGTAGAATTCTTTAACTATTTCTGCGGTGGACCATTCGTCATTCGAAACATCTCTACCATCTGAAAAGTAATATTTCAATAAATATTTTCCTAATAACGTTATAATATATCGAAAATTTATTTTTTTTCGTATTTTTTTTACATAATTTTTGTATTTTTCGCAGAAAAATACAAAAATTATCTTGACATTGAAAATATATTTGCCTAAAGTGAATAAAAATTGGTAGGGTGCAACGTTTTAAATTTCCCATTAATATAAATTTACCGAAAATCAAGCAAAGGAGGAAATGCTATGTCACTGCCATTGATGAAAAACTATATCAACGGTGAATGGGTGGAATCCAACTCCACAAATATTGGTGATGTGTGGAATCCGGCCCAGGGAGAAAAGATTGCCCAGGTCGCTTATGGAACCAAAGAGGATGTTGACAAGGCGGTCAAAGCAGCCAAAGACGCCTACTGGGATTGGCGCACCACACCGCCACTCACACGCGCCCGCTACCTGTTTCGGCTCAAAGACGCCTTCGAAGAAAACTTCGAAGATATCGCCCGGGTGTTGACCACCGAGCAAGGCAAATGCATCGACGAGGCCCGGGGCGAAGTCCGGCGCATGATCGAAAACATCGAACATGCCACCGGCGTTACCACGCTCATGTGCGGCTATACGCTGGAAGATATTGCCAAGGACATTGACTGTTTTGGCCATCGTCAACCCCTGGGGGTATTTGCCGCTATCGTTCCTTACAACTTCCCGGGCATGGTGGCATGGTGGTTTTTGCCCTACGCACTTGTCACCGGCAACACCTATATCGTTAAACCTTCCGAACAGGTTCCCATGACCCAGACCAAGATTTTTGAAATTATCGATGAAATTGGTTTTCCTGAAGGTGTTGTCAACATGGTTCACGGTTCCCGGGATGTGGTAAACGGTATATTGGACCATCCCGATATTGAAGGTGTCTCTTTCGTAGGATCATCACCTACGGCAAAATATATTTATGAGCGCTGTGGAGCAACCGGCAAAAGGGTTCAGGCCTTGGGCGGCGCCAAAAATATTGTAGCAGTTATGCCTGATGCCGATCTGGACGCCGGCATGCCGTCTCTGATCACCTCGTTTTATGGCTGCAGCGGACAACGCTGTCTTTCCGGTTCAGTCCTGGTTCCGGTGGGGGACGTGGCCGATGAGCTGTTGGAAAGATTCAGTGCTGCCGCCAAAGACATGAAAGTCGGTAGCGGATTGGACGAAAAAACGGCTATGGGCCCTGTGGTCAGCGCAGCCCATAAAGAGAGAGTTCTGGGCTACATTGAAAAAGGTATTGAAGAAGGTGCCGACCTTGTCATGGATGGGCGAAATTATACATCGACCGAATTTCCAAATGGTTTTTTTGTCGGCCCGACCATTTTTGACAATGTCAAACCCGACATGATCATCGCCAAGGAAGAAATATTCGGACCGGTGGTAAGCGTGGTTCGCGCCAAGGATCTGGATGAGGTTATCGAATTGATCAATACCCGCGGGTTTGCCAATGCAGCTTGTATCTATACAAACAGCGGTGCCGCCGCACGTGAATTTAAATATCGCGTTAAACCCAGCATGGTCGGAATTAATATCGGCATCGCTGCCCCGATGAGTTTCTTTCCCTTCGGCGGTGCCGGCGATTCGATGTTCGGTGACACCAAAGGGCATGGGCAGGAAATTTTTAATTTCTTTACAGATACCAAAGTTGTCATCCAACGCTGGTTTTAAGAACGCGTATCACGCAACACGCAACTCGTAAAAAGGAGAAATCCGATGCCTCTTGAAAATTTTGGAAGCGTACTCAATTTCGCAGAGGAGCTGGAAACCCAGGACCAGGAATTTTATGAAGCCGTGGCCGCCAATCCGGCCTGCAGCGATCATAAGCAACTTTTTGAACAGTTCGCCGCCAATGCTAAAAAAAATGTCAAAACCGCCCAGCGAACCCGCCGGGAAAATGTCACTGAAATGATCCTGGAACCGATTAAAGATTTTGTCCGGGCGCCATATTGCGAAGTGTGCCAGGCTGCTCCAAGCATGACGGTTGAAGACGCATTAGCTTCTGCCATACGGCTGGAGGATCGGGCGGTGCGCTATTACACGGAGGCCGCTGCTAAACTCAAGGCATTGCCGGAAGTGGCCCGCGCTCTAAAATTACTCGGCAAAAAACATAACGGCCATCGCGAAAAGCTTGCCGTCCTTTAAACAGGGGAAATCCGGCAAAATAATAAACCTGTTCAACGCAAATTCTGCTATGCGGTATCATAAATGCGATAAACAGGCGAACCGTATAACCAAATTCATAAAGGAGTTAGGCCAATGGGTGAGATTGAAAATAGAATAAAGGCAATGGCCGAGCACACATATGGAACGTGGAATCGGCAAAAGAACTGGCAATCTCCATTGCTGATCACCGATGCGGAAGGGATTTATTTTTACGACAACACGGGCAAGCGTTATATTGACTTTTCGTCGCAGCTGATGTGTTCCAATCTCGGCCATAAAAATAAAGTGGTCATTGACGCCATCGTCAAGCAGGCTGCAAAGCTTCCCTACGTCGCACCCGGTTTTATCACGGAAATTTTAATAGAGGCAGTTGAAGCCCTACGATCCGTATTTCCGGAAAAACTCAGCAAGTTCTTTTTTTCCACCAGTGGAACCGCGGCCAATGAAGCGGCCATGAAAATGTTGAGACAATCAAAGTTCCCGTCTTACAAGGTGATTTCCCGCTACCACTCTTATCATGGCGCTACCGCAGTTGGGCAGTCCTTTACCGGGGACCCCCGTCGCTGGTATGCGGAACTGGCCCGCACCGTTGTGGATGGGGTCGTCTTTGCACCCGATAATTACTGTTATCGCTGCCCGTTCGGAATCACCTATCCGGAGTGCAATGTGCAGTGTGCCCGCTACATCGACTATATGATCAAGGAAGAAGGCAATGTGGCCGCCATCATTGTGGAACCGATTGTGGGTACCAATGGCAGGATGATACCACCGCCCGAATATTATCCGATCATACGTCAAATTTGCGATGAACACGATGTCCTGTTCGTCTGCGACGAAGTCATGTCCGGCTGGTTTCGCACCGGCAAGACCTTTGCCATTGAGCACTGGGATGTCCTGCCCGACATTCTGACAACGGCCAAGGGGGCCAGTGCGGCCTACACACCGGTGGCCATCACCGCCTCGACGAAAGAGGTTGCGAACTTCTTTGAAGAGGAACTTTTCTGTCATGGTCACACGTTCGCCTATCATGCCCTGGCGGCCTCGGCCATTCCGGCGGCAATTTCTGAACACCTCAGGTTATTTGATTCCGGTCTGCCTCAAAAAGCCAGTGAGCATATCAAAAAAAGGCTTTATGAATTGGCGGACAAGCACATTTGTATCGGCGATGTCAGAGGCGTCGGCCACTTCTGGGCCCTTGAAATCGTGAAAAACCGTAAGACCAGAGAACCCTTTGACACCAAGGAAGACAAGTTCAGCGGCAAGGCCCTCATGACCGGTAAGATTTCCGGGGATGCGATGAAAAATGGGCTCTATATTTCTTCCTGGTATGATACGCTGGTGATCACACCGCCGTTGATCATTACCGAAGCAGAGATCGACGAAGCGATCCATATTCTGGATAAATCTCTGGAGATCGGGGATAAGGAAGCCGTCGAAACGGATACACCGGCTTCCAGGAGTTGTGAATATGCAACCTAACCCGGATCCGCCGGAGGCGGAGAATTGAAAATTGAAGATTGTAGAATGAATATACAATTAACTGGGGGCGGCGGCGGAAGCTGTCCCCCCATTTTTTTACCGATCAACCTCGATGGTTCCGTGCTAACAGGTTATGACAAAACCTGAGTCAATTTCAGTTTCGGTAACCATCATATGGAAGTGGGCAATATTTTCCATTACCCATATACACACTTAAACCCATAAAATTCCCATTGCCATCGTAAAATTCGGCGACATCTCCATGTGTTTTTTTTGGATCATAATTTTCTGGGCAGAAGGTCGAAAGACAATTATTGTAACACCTAATTTTATGTTGTATCACCCCGTTTCTAGTATTCGAGACGACTTCTCTGATTTCACTTTGCCAATAATAAAATTTTTTAAACAGACCGCATTGAGGGAACAAATAATTGCACTTGGCATAAAATTCATTCAAAAAAACATTTTGACCGTCCAAAGTAAGCAGATAGTGCACATCAGGAAATGATCGTATATCATTTATTTTATTAACAGCCTTGGTTAAACAAGCATTAGGTTGTTTATTTTCTTCCGACCATAAAGCGTGAGGTGGGAGAAATAAATAGATGACTATGAAAAACACTCGCAAGCTCTTTGGCCATATTCCTTTACGGCTCATTTTAAACCTCCTTTAATGGGAATGACAATGTAATGCCTCGGGATCATGACTATTTAAGAAATATTCAGAGAAATCAAATGACAAAGATATGTGCCATTTGGAGCCAAGTCAGCCCATTTTGAGAGGTTTCTCCATTGCATATCCTTTTGGAGGTAACTTCAACAAAGTCGTTGACTAATGATTTGGGTATGTTAATTTAACCAGTGGTTCAGTGATGGTTCAAACCTTCACATTTTCTTCATTTGCCTCTTCCTTTAAAAAGGCTCGTGGGGCTAATGCAATGGGCGAAAAAACCACAAAGCTCATAAGAATCGACCTCAATCAATTCAAGCTCCATCTTTATCTTAAACCTGAAGTTGAATTGACCCTCCATTTCGACACTCCATCACGAAGGTTCTACCTGTCGGTTATCGCTCTTGTAGTTCATGAGATGAAAAAACGAGGAAGTATCACATCCATCCCCCTTAGGAAACACATCGACGTGCTCGCATTACTCAATCAAACGATTGGAGCTGCAGCAGGATCATCGCAAAAGGAGCATCTGCTTCCGAGAGTCTATAGAAAGTGGAAAGATGCACTCCCTGACCTTGAAAACGCGCCGCTTTTTAAGGTTGTTGGGAGGAAAAAAAGATACGATGACCTGATGGATAAGGTTTATAAATTTAGTGAGGGGGAAAAGGACAACTGGGCGAATCTATTCGAGTACAAGGGGAGCCATGAACAGGTGAGGTTGAGGTTTTCAATAGACCGACTGAACGCAAGTCTGGAGGACGTAATTTTTATTTATAAGGGATCTCCGGAATTGGAAAATGAGAATGGATAGGAAGTTTTCATCGCGAATCTCAAAGAAAATCTGGAGGACAAATCGATACCCGAGCGTGTCTTTCCCGAAATAAAAGAACCCGAGTCGGCACCACTTCAGGAAAGGGGATGGCTCAGATTAATGCCAAGCCGTTGGCAGTGGACAGCGCTATGCGCTTTGATTGGAATAGCTGGAGGAGCAGCCGCCCTTGTGGTCTGGAAAGATAAGGTATTTGCTCCGCAAGTTGAGGTCGTATCCGTTGAAAAGATGGCGTTTCCGCTGCCTGACAAGCCATCAATAGCTGTTTTACCATTCCGCAACATAAGCGCCGATCCAAAACAGAGTTATTTTAGCGATGGGTTGACAGAAGAAATAATTGCAGGACTTACCAAGTTTCCATCCCTATTTGTTGTAGCCCATAATTCAGCGTATACATATAAGGGCAAAAATGTGAAAGTTCAAACGGTGAGTGAAGAACTCGGTGTACGTTATGTGTTAGAGGGTAGCGTTAGAAAGGTAGAAAATCGAGTAAGAATCACTGTTCAGCTAACAGATGTTATCAGAGGATACCTTTTATGGGCAGAGAGTTATGATCGACAATTGAAAGATATTTTTTCCATTCAGGATGAAATCACGATAAAAATACTGACAGCTCTGCAAGTTCAACTTATGGCGGTGGATGAATCCAGGTTGCTGGAAAAACGGACTGACAACCTCGCAGCTTATCTGAAATTATTAGAAGGCATCGGATACACGTATGAGTTTAGCATTGATGCAAGTTTAAAGTGTTTTGAGGAAGCCCGCACGTTAGATCCGCAGTTTGCAGAGGCATATGCACGTGAGGCCTTGGCGCATTTGTATAATTTTTTGTATGGGCCAAGTTCAAATCGCTGGCTATCGCTTTTAAATGCAACTGAGACTGCAAGGAAATGTGCGGACATTGATGACAAACTTGCTGCCTGCAACATGGTTCTTGGCGTTATCTATCTTGTTAATAGAGAGTTTAGCAATGCTATATCTGAAGAGAAACGCGCTGTAGAACGCTGGCCCAATAGCGCAGAGGCGGCAGCATACCTGGCGCTTGCTTTACAATTCTCGGGTCGATATGAGGAAGCGATTAGAGAAATTGAGCGAGCTTTACGCCTTAATCCACTTAAGCCCGAACTTGCTTTGACGTTTTTAGGTATCACCTATTTTAGGATGGGGCGATATGAGGATGCAATTACGGCATGCAAGAAAGTAGTCGAACTTTCCCCTCGTCAGCTACCGGCGCTGCTGATCTTGGCTTTAGCATATAGTTCAGTGGATCGTAAGGACGAAGCTCGTTCAACAATCTATAAAATCCGAAGGATTCGACCAAACTTTTCAGCACAGGATTTTGTAGTTATAACTCGTGATAAGACTGATGCTGATATAGATTCAATTCTAAATGAGTTGTTAAATCCGAAATCAAAGCGAAAAAAATGAGGGGCTACAAATTATATCCATTCCGGATTGCCTTAGACACGGCGATCAAAGCAAATACGGATACCATCAGGCGTGAATGAAACGAAACAATTAATGAAATTTGATATATGGCCGATAATAAAATATATGAAAAATTACCCAAATGATCTGAACAGGTTTAAACTATCAGTATGTCATGTTGTGCCATAGCCTGGCGCCTTGACAGATGGACAACAGATTTCTGTAATTACCTAATTATTATAATAAATTACTATAAATTTACCCGGGAAATCATCCATTATGGCGCTAATTAATTTGAAAAAAAAAGAAGTCGAGTGCAAGATCGTATATTATGGTCCGGGCAGGTGCGGTAAGACCACCAACCTGGAATATGTTTTCAAAAATAGCAGAAAATTAATGACCAATGAAATGGTATCGATCAAGACCAAAGGCGATATGACCATTTTCTTTGATTTCGTTCCCATGGAGGCCGGCAGAATAAAGGGACTCGATGTGCGCATTCAACTGTATACGGTCCCCGGGCAGGTGAAATACAATTCCACCCGCAGGCTTGTTTTAAAGGGCGTTGACGGGGTGGTCTTTGTGGCCGACTCCCTCAAAATTCGTCACGAAAGAAATATTCTTTCCCTGAAGAATCTGGCGGAAAATTTAAAAAGTTATGATTTAAACATCAGGACAATTCCGCTGGTCCTTCAGTACAATAAAAGAGACCTCGTTAAGGAAGGCCTGCCGCTGTTGTCCATCGAAGAGATGGAAAAAACTTACAATCGACAACTGAAAGCGCCCTCGTTTGAGGCCAGTGCAGTAAACGGCCAGGGGGTCAACGCTACCTTGAAAGCATGCCTCATAATGACATTGAAATCATTACGGGAAATGGCGGGATGGGAGTAAGAGGAAGGCAGAAAAAAGATTAATTTAGATCGGTTAAGATTATTCAGCAGGCCACGCACAACAAGCGCCTCACTCGGACTTTTGCTTTTTCGATGAAGGATTACCAAGATCGCCCATCTCTGGAAAAGTCTTTCCTAATTTTTGAAATTCACGCCGGTAACTCTTTCCGGAGCCCATCATCACGCTGATGGGCTGCAAAGATTCAATATTTTCACACACTATTTTAATGGCGGCTGTGACCGGAACCGAAAGCAGGGCGCCGACAATTCCCCAGAGCCAACCCCAGAATAACAGCGACAATAAAATAACCACCGGGCTGAGATTCAATTGATCTCCCAGAACTTTCGGTGCAATGCCGTTGCCGATGCCCAGTTGAATGGTTAAAAGCGCGATCAGGGTGATGATGCCGGGCCAGAAGCTGGGATAAAATTGTACCAGGGCCAGAAGAATCGGTGGAATGGATGCGGCAATGGATCCAACGGTGGGAATAAAATTCAGAAGAAATGCCATGGCACCCCAGGTAATCGCAAAGTCCACCCCGATTAATTCAAGGGCAAACCATACCAGAAAACCGGTAACGGAACTGATCAAAAACTGCAGAGATAAATAGCGCCGGATTTGGGCGGTTATGGAAAAAGTGATTTCACTGAGCTGATTGGCTTTTTCTTGCGAAAATGATTTCAGTATTTTGTATTTAAAGAAAGGTTTGCCAAGCAGAATGAAAAAAAGAAATACAACCACCAGCACCAGCTTGGACGCAAAAGCAAAAACAGATCCGGACAGGGTCATCAAAAATCGGCCGACACTCTGCCCCCAGTTGATTCCGGCAAACGGATCAAACCCAAGATTCAACTGGGCCGTAGCGGTTGCGATTAACTCACTCATCCGGGCGTGATATCTCGGATAGGCCGCCGCAAGGGCTGAGATGCGGGCATACAAAAAGGTGCCGGACAAATAAAGGATTCCCAGCACAAAAATCAGAATGATTACAACCGCCAGCGTCGTGGGGACTTTCCTTTGGGTCATGTAATTTACAACCGGGCCGATAAGATATGAAAACAGCCAGGCAATTATCAGCGGCAGTATGACCGAGGCTGCATATTTCAACACGACCCCAACGGCCACCACCACCAAAATGCCCAGAAAAACCTGGGTAATTTTATTTCTATCGACATCCACCATTTTTTAAATACCGCCCGCTATATATATGAATAGGCTGCAAGGCCCCAAAATATTGCGGTCGCCCGACAGCCTTTTTCAATAAGCTCTACATCAAAATATTACATATTGCAATGGGATTGGGAAAAATGTCACGAGATGTCTGCATCACGCCGGCCCGTGATAACCCATCCACGACCGAACAACAGTCCGGTTAAAAAATACCTTGACATTACCATTGGTATCATTTTAATTCGGGTTTCCAACTAATCCTCATACTATTAAACACGCAGAAAGGAGGCAGTTACAATGAAAAAATCATTTTACCCATTTTTCATCGCAGTTTTTGTTTTCGGCATCTTTTGCGGAGGTCTTTTAAATACTTCACCGGCTGCCGCAGCACAGGAGACTGTTAAAATCGGGTTGTCGGCCCCATTGACCGGCGACTGGGCCGAATACGGCAATGATTTTAGACGGTCGGTTACCATGGTGATGGATCGGATCAACCGCATGGGCGGCATCCACGGGAAAAAGGTCGTACTTGAAATTGCCGACAGCCGGGGCGATCCCAAGGAATCCGTTTTGATCGCCGAAAAATTTGTCGCAGATCCGGATATCATTGCCGAGATCGGTGATTTCAGCAGCTCCAGTAGCATGGCGGCAGCCCCTATTTATGAAAGGGCAAATATGACCCAGCTGTCCCCCACAGCTTCCCACATGGGTTTCACCCAAAAGGGGCAAAACATGTTCCGCGTGGTTGCCACCCAGGGTTATGAAGGCCCCTATAATGCCCGCTGGGCAGTCCGGGAGCTGGGAAAGAAAAAAATTGCCACCATTTACATCAACAATGATTGGGGAGTCGATGCCAACAAATACTTTACCGAGGAAGCCAGAAAACTTGGCGCCGAGATCGTGGCCGAAGAAGCATTCACACCCGGGGAGAAGGACTTTACCGCCATTTTATCCAAGCTCAAACGCCTGAAACCGGACCTGATTTATTTGCCGACCTTTTATGCCGATGCCGCCGCCATCCTGAATCAGGCCAAGCGCACCCGGTTTAATCCCGTGGTGCTGGCAAACAGCTCCCTGTTCTCCCAGAAGACGATTGAGCTGGGCGGCGAGGCCGTGGAGGGCATCCTGATCCCGGCGAACTACTTTAGCGCGGATCCCAGACCCGCGGCCCAGGAATTCACCCGGGAATACCAGGCTCTCTATGGAACGCTACCGAATCAATTCGCCGCCCTGGCCTATGATGCCGCCAATCTGATGGTGGCCGCGCTGCAAAAAGCTGGGATCGAAGACCGGGCCAAGGTCAAAGATGCACTGGTTTCCCTGCAGGGTTTTCAGGGTGCAACCGGGTCCATCTCCTATGCCAGCAGCCACGACCCGGAAAAAGAGCTGGTCAGGATAACCATTAAAGACGGAAAGTGGGTGGTGTATCAGCCCTAGTGCCCGGCCTCATCAATATGGATTTCCAAATCTTCTTTGAGCAGTTTATCAACGGAATCACCCAGGGTAGTGTCTATGCACTGCTGGCCCTGGGATTTACCATGATTTTCGGAACCCTGCGTATGGTGACCTTTGCTCATGGGGAAGTCTATATGATCGGGGCCTATGTCGGCTTCGAAATGATCCGGCTGCTATATCCCAGTTTTTTGCTGGGCCTGACGGCAGCTCTGATTGCCACGGCCTTGCTGGGAATCATTATCGAAATTCTGGCCTTTCATTTTTTGCGCGACGCCCCCCACGCCACCTCGTTGCTGGTCACCATCGGTATTTCCATCGTATTGGTGAATCTGGCCCAGCTGATCTGGGGTCCCGAAACCCAGGGTGTGCCGTATTCACTTCTGGACAAGATGGATTATGGCGAAATTGAAGTCGGCGGCGTTTTTATTTCATATTTGCAAATGGCCGTGCTGGGTGTCACCGTCCTGCTGATGGGGCTGCTTTATTTGCTCATCAACAAAACCAAACTGGGGATGGTAATTCGGGCAACCGCCCAGGATTATGAAGCGGCATATGCCATGGGTGTGGGGGTTAACTCGATCTTCATGGTGGCTTTTGCCATAGGCTCCATGCTGGGGGGCGTTGCCGGCGTCCTGATCGGCGTTTATTACAATATGTTCTATCCCACCATGGGGGGATTGTACGGTTTGAAGGCCTTCAGTGCCAGTGTTGTCGGCGGACTTACCAGTTTGCCGGGAGCAGTGATCGCCGGGTTGCTTATCGGCCTAGTGGAAACTTTTTCGGTGGAATTCGGCGCATCCAGTTTTCGCCACATTTTTTCGTTCGTGTTTATGATTCTCATTCTGCTCTTTCGGCCCGGAGGTTTGTTCGGCGGCAAAGAACTTATCCATGCGCGGGGGGATTGATGCCACGAACCCTGCGCTCCATACTGGCAAACTCACCGTATCTTATTATTATGGCCCTCCTAGCGGTGGTTCCTGTTGTCGTCACCAATCTTTATCATATTCAGGTCATGATCTTCATCGGGATCTACATCATCCTGACGTTAAGCTTGAACCTGTTAAACGGGTATGTGGGCCTGCTTTCCATCGGCCATGCCGCGTTTTACGGCATCGGCGCCTATGCTTCGGCCAAACTGGTAATGGAGGCAGGGCTGCCTTTTCCCCTGGCCATGCCTTGTGCCGGAGTCGTCGCCGGCATCTTCGGCTACCTGATTGCCAAACCCACCCTGCGTCTTTCAGGGATCTATATGACCCTGGCTACCCTGGGCTTTAACATGATCTGTTTTCTGATCCTGCAAAACTGGATGAGTTTCACCAATGGGCCCCTGGGAATCATGGATATTCCTCCGCCGAATATTTTCGGCTACAAAATCGAAACCCGCGTTCAGTACTATTACCTTATCTTTTTCCTGGTCTTGCTAACTGTCGTCAGCATGCATCGCCTGATGACCTGCCGGTTCGGCCGTGCCCTGGTGAGTATCCGTGAAAATGAACTGGCGGCCGAAGCCATGGGAGTCCATACCACCCGCTACAAGATTCAGGCCTTTGTGCTGGCCGCTTTCTTTGCCGGCATCGCCGGCAGTTACTACGCGCACTTTGTCAAGTATATCAGCCCGGACAGCTTTTATATTTATGAGTCATTTATTCTGCTTGCCATGCTCGCTTTCGGTGGCCAGGGAAATCTCATCGGGCCGATGGTGGGCGCCGCTGTGTTGATCATCATACCGGAATTATTTCGCTTTCTGCAGGAATATCGTATGCTGGTATATGGCGGTATCTTAATCATTATGATGCTGGTGCGTCGACAGGGTCTGTTGGGTGGCAGGGACTACAGTTTGAGGCTGCGCCGGTTCGATGAACCTGAAAAGGTGGTCTACACCAGGGGTGACAAGTTTTTGCCGACAGAATAGAATGGTTATAATTCCATAGATAGCGATGGATCCACCCGTATGGCCTTATTGGAAATTACAAACGTAACCAAAGATTTCGGTGGTCTCGAGGCGCTCAGCAATGTCTCCATGCAGATAAATGATGGGGACATCGTCAGCCTGATCGGTCCCAACGGCGCCGGCAAAACCACGCTTTTTAACTGTATTTCGGGAACGATGCCACCGACATCCGGTTCAATCAAATTTTTAGGTACGCAATTGGTCGGCCTGCCGCCCCATGAGGTAGCGCGACAGGGAATCACACGAACCTTCCAGCACATCCGCCTGTTTAATCGTATGACCGTACTGGATAATGTCATGGTGGGCAACGATTACAACGGCCGTACCGGAATTTTCAGTGCGCTACTGCGTCCTCCCCGGGTAGACCGGGAGGAACAGACTTCCAGAGAAAAATGTCATGAGGTGCTGTCCCTGTTCGGCGAAAGGCTGCTTCCCCGTCTGTCACAGTCTGCCGATATGCTTTCATATGCCAACCGCAGACGTCTTGAGATTGCCCGGGCCCTGGTGGCCGGCCCCCGGTTGATTCTGCTCGATGAACCTACCGCCGGGATGAATCCCCATGAAACCCAAGGTATCGTCGATCTGATCCGTTTGATCCGGCAGCGGGGCCATACCGTGCTGGTTATCGAGCATAAAATGAAAGTGGTTATGACGGTATCCGATCGGATTGTCGTGCTGGATCACGGTGAAAAAATTGCCGAAGGGACCCCGGCTGAAATTGCCGCTGACGCCAATGTGATTGAAGCTTACATGGGAGGTCGCCAACGTGCTCAAGCTGAGTAATGTCGATACGTTTTACGGCCCCATCCAGGCGTTGCGCAATGTCTCGCTGCGGGTTGAGGAAGGTGAGATTGTCTCGTTGCTCGGTGGTAATGCCTGTGGCAAGTCCACAACCATGAAGACCATTTTGGGGCTGGTTAAATCCCGGCAGGGCACCATCGTATTCAGGGGCAAACGCATTGATAAACTGCCACCGTCTACGATTGTGCGGGCGGGAATATCGCCGGTGCTGGAAGCACGACGCCTGTTTCCTTACCTGACGGTCTATGAAAATTTGCTGATGGGTGCCTACACCCGGACCGATAAAAAGGAAATTAAACAAGACATCGATCATATTTACGATCTTTTCCCGGTGGTCAAAGCTCGCTACCAGCAGCTGGCATCCACTCTCAGTGGCGGGGAGCAGCAGATGGTCGCCATGGCCAGGGCCCTGATGGCCCGGCCGAAATTATTAATCATGGACGAGCCGTCAATGGGTTTGTCACCGCTTTTTGTTGACAGGATTTTCAGCATAATTCAACAAATTAACCAAGAGCAAGGGGTGTCAATACTTCTGGTGGAGCAAAACGCCAACATGGCCCTGTCCATTGCCGGTCGCGGATATGTCCTTCAGACCGGTGAAATCGTGCTGAATGATACCGCTCAAAATTTGCTGAACAATCCGCTGATGCAGAAAGCATATTTAGGAGTGGCGTGATTAAACCTATATCTAAAAGAAGATTTGAAAGTAATTCTTTCGAGTTTTAATTAAAAATGGAGGAACCAATGAACAAAATTGAAAGAGTCGATCGGGTTTTAAACGGTGAAGAGGTGGACAGACCGCCACTTTCACTCTGGTATCACTTCGGTATCCACCATGCCGGCGGGGAACAATTTGCCAGGATTAGTCTGGAATTTTTCAATCATTACGATTTTGATTTTTTAAAGGTCATGAACGATTATTTTTATCCGCCGCCCCGGGGTCTGGATGCGGTAAAGACCAGAGCGGATTTAAAATGCATCACCCCCTTCGATGTGGACCAATCCGACTGGCAGGAACAGTTCAAGGCGTTGAAACATATCAGTGCCGAGCTCAAGGACAAGGCCTATTTTATCGATACGGTATTTGATCCCTGGCAAAGCATCCGCCGCAATATGGCGGGGGAAAATATTGAGGCGCTGATGGAAAATGAACCGCAAGCGCTGCTGGAGGCCCTGGATATTGTTGCCGACAACCTGATTAATTATTGCAAGAAGTCACTGGCCATCGGAACCGCCGGCATTTTTATGTCGGTGCCGGCAGCCGCCGAGCTGATCAGCCGGGAAAATTTTCTCAGATTTGTCAAACCGCCGGCCGTGAAGGTATTTAAAGCGATTTCCGCGCTTGGCAAAATGAATACGGCCCATATTCACGGGGAAGACTTATATTTTGACGATGTGCTGGATTTTCCGGTGGATATTTTCAGCTGGTGGGACCGGAGCCCTAAAGGCCCCTCGCTGCAATGGGTCAAAGAACGCATACCGGGCTGTGTCATGGGCGGTATCAATCAGAAGATCGTGGCCCGCACCACCAGAGAATTTTTAAAAAACCATGTCCGGGAAGGCATCGAGCTGGGGGGCAAGACCCGGTTTTTCCTGGCCAATGGCTGCAGCAGTGATTCCTGGGGATATCCGCCTTCAATGCTGGCGATTGTGGACGCGGCCAAGGCGGCCGGCAAGTAAAATCCGGAACCCTTGATGAATTTTTTAGTGATAGACGTTGGTACGTCGGCCTGCCGGGCCGCGGTGGTTTCGGGAAAAGGCGAAATCCTGTCCCAAAGCCGCTGCCCAGTCAGGATCGATCAACCCCGGCCGTCCTTTGCTGAAATAGACACCGACCGGCTCTGGCTTGCGGTTCAAAAGGTAATTGGATCCGAAATTGACAAACATCCCGGCATCACCTTTGCAGCGATCGGTGTCAGCGCGATGCTGGGTTATGTGTTTCTGGATAAAGCGGGCCGCTCGCTGATGCCGGCCATCACCTACGCGGATAACCGGGCAACCGCTGAGATAGAAAAAATCCGGCAGCTTTTCCCGGAAGAGAAATTCTTGGCCATAACCGGCCGCAGATCCAGCCCGTTGCTTCTGGCGCCAAAGATTAAGTGGCTCGTTAAACACAGACCGGATGCGGCGAAAAAACTGGACTGCATCATAGGCCTCAAAGATGACATCATTCGACGCCTGAGCGACAATATCCAGACGGATCTTGCCCATCTCGATTATTCAGGGTTGTACAATATATACAAAGGAAAACTTGAGTCCGACCTTCTGGTTGCCCTCAACATTAAGCCAAGCCTCTTCCCGGCCCCCGCGCCGGCGACTGCCATTGCCGGCTCGGTCTCCGTCGCGGCCGCTGCAAAATTGGGATTGATCCACGGCACACCTGTCATTGCCGGGAGTTCGGATGGAACCACCGCCATGTACGGTGCCGGCGTTCTGGATGAAGGAACGGCTGTGCTGGTTTCCGGCACAACGGACGTGTTGATGATTTACTCCGGCTCGGCACCTCGAAACGCCAACCGTGCTTTGTGTGTCAACTCCGGCATGGTGCCGGGTTCTTATCTGGTTGGCGGGCCCCTGGGCTTGTCGGGCGGCACGCTGCAGTATTTTGAACAACTGCTGCAAACATCCGTTGCCAGGCTTGAAGAAAAAATAGACGCCCTGCCGCCCGGTTCAAACGGTCTTTTAGTTTTACCGGGTTTAACCGGAGAGCGAGCACCCTATTGGAAAGAGTATCTGACCGGCGCAATCACCGGGTTGACCCCTGATCACAAAAGCCAGCATTTTCTGCGGGCGGTCATGGAAGGATGCGTGCTGCGCATGCTGAGGCTGCTGGACATATTATCACAGGACCGGCTGCAACCCAAAGCGCTGAACGTGGTGGGCGGCGGCGCCAACATCGATGTCTGGAACCGGATCCGATCGGATGCATCCGGTTTAGAAGTCAGAAAGCTTGCGGTCACCGAAGCCACGTCCCTGGGAACGGCTCTTTTTTGTAAAGCCGGCCTGGATAAATCCCGCTCCCTGAAAGAAATCGCCCGCGAGTGGTTAAAAGTGGACAAACGATTCAGTCCCGATCATAAGCACACCCGGATATACAGGGAGCTGGCCCGGCGTTTTGAAGCCCAAATCCAATCTAATAGCGATGTATATCAGGCCGAAGCAAAAATTCTGAAAAAAAAGGCGAAAACATATTGAACATCTATTTCTGCGGTATGATCGGTTCCGGCAAGACGACCATCGGAAAGGGTTTGGCAAAAACCCTTCAACTTGACTTTTACGACCTCGATCAGGAAATGGACCGGATTCTGGGCCACTCATTCCATAAACTGGTTGAAGAGAAAGGCTGGGTGGCCTTCCGTGAACTGGAGTATTCGATTTGCAAAGGTTTCACGCAATTGAAAAACTCGATCATATGTCTCGGCGGCGGAACCGTTCGCTATGAGTGGAATATGGACGTTCTAAAGGGCACCGGTGTGATCATCCTGCTGACGGCAGCCACGGAAGAACTCATCCGACGTGTAAAACAGGCGGATCGACCCAGAGTAAATGTCGGCACCACCCTCGAAGAGGATATCCGGCTGATATGGCAAACATCCAAAGACAAATACTACAAGGCCGCAAACATCGTTTACCAAACGGATCAAAAGGTCGTCGCAGAAGAAATCCAGGAACTCAAGCAGGTGGTTTTGGATTATCTTAACCGCTCATAAAGGATGCGGAAATTATTCATTCCTTTTTATTCTTCAGCATTGCCGCAAGATCGGCAAACGCCCTGTAGCCGGACGCCGGCGCTTGTTCCCCCCCCGGCGTCATCTCGCTGTAAGTCGCGGAATCCTCATAGCGCGAGTGTTCATTCTCGTGACAGTAGAGGCACAGCAATTCCCAGTTGCTTCCGTCGGGAGGATTGTAGTCGTGGTTATGGTCCTTGTGATGGACCGTGAGTTCGCGAAGCTTTTTCCCACTAAATTCACGCCCACAGCGCGCGCAAACCCAGGGATAAATTTTAAGCGCTTGCGCCCGATAGGTCTTCTCCCGCTGCTCACGTTCGCGCCGTGCCTCGGCAACAATCCCGTCCGACCTTCCGCTAGCTGATTGTGTCTTCTTCGATGTCATGGGTTTATCCTCGATCTATGGTTAAAATCAGGCAACTGGTTTTAGCGCTTGTAAAATATTCTTAATAGTACCTAATCTACTACCGATGTCAAGCATAGGATATCAGGTGTAGGCGGCGTTCCGCAGGGTTTGGGACGGTTACTAAATCAGGGACGGCGACTTTCAACTGGCAATAATGCACCGGTTCTGGCTACACAACATATGGTAGAGAGGGAATCGTTGACATACAAGCTACAATTCGTTATCATTAGGGCTATAAACAGGTTGTCCGGGCATCAATATTATTCAATTGATATAATACAATTTTCGGGCTATAAATGATGAATAGAGGATGGACCGTTAAAAAACCATAAAATCGGGACCGGATCAAATCCGACCCCGATTTTTTTAATTCTTTTTGGGTCCCGGATAGCCCTTTAGGCCCTTAGTCCGTATTTTCTGACAACATGTTGTAAGTTATGACTTGAGGTTTCAGGTGTCAGTGTTCGGGTTTCAGTAATAGAAAATTTCAAATAACAAAACACAAATACCAAACAAATCACAATGACCGAAATTCAAAATTTCAAGCAATTTGGCTTTTGATCTTATTTATAATTTGGATATTGAGATTTGGAATTTATTTGTAATTTGGTGCTTGTAATTTGTCATTTCCGGTTTATGTGGGTCAGGCAATGAAGGTGTCAGCATTGAAATTACAGACTCTGAAATTTTATTTTTGTGTTTTTTGCGCCTTTTTGCGGCCATATCAATATTGGACGTTCGACGTTCAATCTGTTCTCTGTTCCGGCCTGACGGGGCTTCATATAAGGGAAGGGAGATCTTGGATACTGAAACCTACCCTGAAACCTATATTGGAGGTTTACCATTAAAAATAAGAGCCTGTTTAAAAACGCCCCCGGGGTGAATTACGATGCGTCCTCATTGGAAGTATTGAAGGGGCTCGATCCGGTCAGGCGCCGGCCCGGCATGTATACCGATACCACCCGACCGAACCATCTGGCCCAGGAAGTGATCGATAATGCAATTGATGAAGCCATCGCCGGGTTCGCCAAACAGATCGATGTCATTTATCACACGGATGGGTCACTCGAAGTCGGTGATGATGGCCGCGGCATGCCCACCGACATGCATCCCGACGAAAAGATGACGGGAGTTGAGGTCATCATGACAAAGCTTCATGCCGGAGCCAAATTTGGTCTTAAAAACTACCGGTTTTCAGGCGGCCTGCATGGTGTCGGCGTGTCGGTGGTGAATGCCCTGTCCACCAGACTCGAGGTGGAAATCAAACGGGACGGCAACAAATACGCGATTTCCTTTGAAAACGGTGAAAAAGCATCCAAGCTGGAAAAAATTGGAACGGTTGGAAAACGCAATAGCGGTTCGACGGTCAGATTTTGGCCTAATGAACAATATTTTGATACGGTTAAATTTTCCGTACGCAGATTAAAGCACGTCCTGCGCGCCAAAGCCGTTCTGTGTCCGCGTCTGACAGTTACCTTTACGAATGAGTACACCGGCGAAACGGATTCCTGGTATTTTGAAGACGGCCTTAGAGATTATCTGCTTGAAAACCTGTCGGAATACGATCGAATTCCGGAAAAGCCCTTCATTGGACATCAGGAGGGGAAAGAGGAAGTTGTCAGTTGGGCGGTTATCTGGCTGCCGGAACAAGGACAGGTGATCGCCGAAAGCTATGTCAATCTCATTCCGACCGCACTAGGCGGCACCCACGTAAACGGCTTTCGAAGCGGCCTTTTGGCGGCTGTCAGAGAATTCTGCGAATTTCGCAATCTGATTCCCCGCGGCATTAAACTGGCACCGGACGATATTTGGGATAAGTGCAGCTACGTTTTGTCGGCAAAAATGAACGATCCCCAGTTTTCAGGACAAACCAAAGAGCGGCTTGGTTCACGTCAATTTGCATCGTTTGCCGCCAATGTCGTTCGGGACGCATTTGCTCTATGGCTCAACCATCACACCGAAGCGGGCGAAAAACTGGCGGAGATGGCCATTGAAAACGCGCGCAAAAGGCTCAAGGCCGCCAAAAAAGTCGTACGGAAAAAAGTGGGCAGCGGCCCCACTCTCCCGGGTAAACTGGCAGACTGCATTACCCAGGATCCCGTCGAAAGCGAACTTTTTCTGGTAGAAGGTGATTCCGCGGGCGGGTCTGCCAAACAGGCGCGTGACAAGCAAACCCAGGCGGTGCTCCCGCTAAGAGGCAAAATACTGAATACCTGGGAAGTGGAAACCGCCAGCATTTTAAACTCGAGTACAATTCATGATATCGCGATTGCCGTGGGCGTTGATCCGGGCAATTCGGATCTTTCAGGCCTGCGCTACCGCAAAATCATTATTCTAGCGGATGCCGACTCAGACGGGCTTCACATTGCATCACTTCTCTGTGCCCTGTTTCTGCAGCATTTCAAGCCTCTGGTTGCAGCGGGTAATATTTTTGTTGCCATGCCCCCTCTGTATCGTATCGATCAGGGAAAAAAAGTCCATTATGCCCTGGATGAAATCGAAAAGGATGACATCTTGAAGCGATTGAACGGTGTAGCCAAGAAAGCGAAACCCAATGTTCAACGTTTCAAGGGGCTTGGTGAAATGAACCCCAGCCAGCTGCGGGAAACGACCATGCTTCCCGACTCGCGACGTTTGGTCCAGCTAACCATCGATAACGAAGAGAATATTTTCGAAACCATGGATATGCTTTTGGCCAAAAAAAGGTCCCGGGACCGCAAGCACTGGCTTGAAACAGAAGGCGATCTGGCTGATCCTGAAGTCATTTAGATGAAACCGTTAAAGGGTTCAGAGGTTCAGGGTTCAAGGTTTCGTTCAAACCTAACCCGTTGATTTATAAGCCCTGAACTGATGCGTACAATACTGCTTCACGGTAGGCGGATAATTAAATGAGAACAGTAAGATTTGAGGATATTGCGCTAACCTAACCTTAAGCTCTGAACTTCTAAACCCTGAACCTTGAACCGATATTTGGAGCCGAACAACATGTCCCAACACGAAGTGGTTTCCTACGAAGGCATCGAACAGCTATCGCTGGACGCCTTTGTCAGGCCTTCATACCTGAACTACGCCATGTACGTTATCATGGATCGGGCCCTGCCGTTTATCGGCGATGGTTTCAAACCCGTTCAACGCCGGATTGTCTATGCGATGAGCGAGCTCGGCCTCCGCGTAACAACGAAGCATAAAAAATCGGCACGCACCGTCGGTGATGTTTTAGGCAAATACCATCCCCACGGCGACGCTGCCTGCTACGAAGCCATGGTGCTGATGGCCCAGGATTTTTCCTATCGCTATCCGCTCATCGATGGGCAGGGCAACTGGGGCTCGAACGCCGCACCCAAAGAATTTGCCGCCATGCGGTATACCGAGGCCCGCATGTCGGCTTATGCCGATGTTTTTCTGGGTGAGCTTTCGATGGGCACCGTTGATTGGGCTCCCAATTTTGATGGCACTCTCAGCGAGCCGCGCACGCTTCCGGCCAGGCTGCCGAATGTAATTTTAAACGGTGCCACCGGCATTGCGGTGGGCATGGCAACCGATATTCCACCCCACAACCTGAACGAAATCATTGATGCCTGCCTACTCCTGATCGACAACCCCAAATCCACCCTCGAAGACATCTGTCAATTCATCCAGGGGCCCGATTTTCCAACCGGTGCGGAAATTATTACGTCCAAAGAAGAAATTATCAACATTTATCGATCCGGGCAGGGCATCATTCGCATGCGGGCAACATACGAATACGAAAACGGGGACATCATTATCACTTCGCTTCCCTATCAGGTTTCACCTGCCAAGGTGATCGAGCAGGTCGCCCTGCAGATGAGAGAAAAAAAGCTGTCCATGATTGCCGACATTCGCGACTTATCGGACCAGGACGAACCGACGCGCCTGATGATCATGCCGCGCTCCAACCGCGTGGACAAAGATGCCCTGATCAGCCATCTGTTTGCAACGACCGATCTCGAAAAAAGTATTAAAGTAAACATGACCGTCATCGGGTTGAACCGCAAGCCGCAGACGCTCGGGCTTTTGGAGATATTGAAACAATGGCTTAAGTTTCGCAGACAAACAGTGGTCCGCCGGCTGGAATTTCGCTTGAACAAAATCAATGAGCGTCTGCACATACTCGATGGACTGTTGGTCGCCTACTTTAACCTCGATGAGGTTATCCGAATTATTCGTGAAAATGACGAACCCAAACCGATTTTAATCCACAAATTTAGCCTGACTGATGTACAGGCCGAATCGGTTTTGCAGATTCGGCTGCGTCAGCTTGCGAAACTTGAAGAAATCAAAATTAAAAACGAGAAACAGGAGCTTGAAAAAGAAAAAGACTGGATCGAAAAAACCCTGGCGTCAAACCAGCGCCTGAAAACATTGATTAAAACCGAGCTCAAAGAAGATGCGCAAAAATACGGCGACGAGCGTAGAACCCTGATTATCGAACGCCGGGGAGCCCAGGCGATTAAGGAGGTCGAGCTTACGGCTGTCGAACCGGTTACCGTGGTGCTCTCCGCCGGCGGGTGGGTGCGCGCGGCCAAGGGTCACGAAGTGGATCCCATCGGTCTTACCTATAAGGCGGGCGATGAATTTTTAAGTGCCGCCCGCGGTAAAACCATTCATCCGGCAATCTTTTTTGACTCCGGGGGAAGGTCCTATTCGTTGCCGGCCCACACGCTGGCGTCGGCACGGGGACAAGGCCAACCGCTGACCGGCAAGCTGACACCTTCGAACGGGGCCAGATTTCTAGCTGTGATAATGGGGTTGCCGGATCAGAAGGTGCTGCTCGCCAGTGATGCGGGTTATGGTTTTATTACGGATATATCCAATATGGTAACAAAAAACACCAAAGGCAAAGCCATGCTCACAGTGCCCAGGGACTGCGAGCCGCTGCCCCCCGTATATGTCAACAACTACGAAACCGACCATTTGGCTGCAATCACTACGGAAGGGCGCATGTTGGTTATCCCCGTCAAGGCACTGCCGGAGCTTCCCAGGGGAAAAGGCAACAAGGTGATTCAAATCCCGCCGGCAAGGCTGAAAAAGCGCGAAGAGTATTTAAAACTGTTGGAAGTGATTCCGGCAGGTGCAACGATGAAGATTCACGCCGGCAAACAATCCGTCCGTTTCACACCGGGGAATATTTCTGATTTCATCGGCGAGCGCGGACGTCGCGGCAAGAAACTCCCCAGGGGTTACCGCAAGGTGGATCGGGTTGAAGTCATACGTCAGTTAAGCGACGGCGGTTTGTGAGTCAAATTTGAATATTTAAACAATTCTATCGATTTAAATAGAAAAGACAGAGCGACACGCGGCGCAAGCGCCTGCGCTGCGCGAGCGAAACCACAAATCTTCATTTTTCAATATTCAATTCCGACTTGTCCGGGTTGGGTCCTACAATGCCTTTCGCAGTGCTGAAAAAAGCCGTTCGATGTCTTCATCGCCGGTATATAAGTGCGGTGCAATTCGAATAGACTCCCCTCTGACACTGACAAATATTTTTTCCTGTGCCAGCAGATTCGGCAGCTCTTTGCGAAAACCGCCGGGTTTTGAAATCCCGATCAAATGGGGTGCCCGGGCCTTCCTGGGTGCGATAACCAGTCCGATTTCTTTTGCACGATCGGCGATGGCATCGGTTTTGGTCTGCAAGGTCAGCGCAATATTTTCAACCCCCCAAGCCAGTATTTGTTTCAATGCGGCCGCTGCAATCGGAGAAAGAATGAAACTGCTGCTCTCACCCATATCGAATCTTCTGGCCCCTTTCTGATAATCATCCCGATAATCCACCAGACGGGAAAAATCCTCGGAATCGGCCCGGTTCATCCAGTTCTCTTCCAGACCCATGCCATCATGCCACTTGGAATCCACGTAACAAAACCCATAACCATATGGCCCCAGAAGCCACTTGTGCGTTCCAGCCACGAGAAAATCCGGCTGCACCCTTTCAACGGAAAACGGCATGGCGCCCAGCGATTGGATACCGTCTATCACCAACGCGGCTCCTTTGGAGCGGCACTGCGCGCCAATTTTTTCAAGATCGATCAGGGTGCCGTCCGTCCAATGACAATTGGAGACTGCGACAACGGCGGTATGGTCTTCTATGCTCTCCAGCAGGGCAGGGGTCCAATCATTGTCAACCGGTCGCGGAACTGTTTTTACGACGGCATTTTTCTGGGTCGCCAGGCTGCGCCAGCTGTAGACATTAGAAGGAAACTGGTCATGCAGCACCACAATGGACTGGCCTTTTTCTACCGGTAAATTTTTTGCGGCCAGGGCAATGCCATAGGAAACGGCGGGTATGATGGCAACACAATCAGAGCTACAGCCGACAACCCCGGCAAATAAGTCGCGTACAGTTTCGACCGAATTGAAAAAATCAGTCGCTGCAATTGTCCATGGGTTTTGTTTGGCTTGAATTGCATCCCGGCCGGCACTGGCCGCAGCATGGAGCAAGGGGGCGGTGTAGGCGATGTTCAAATAGGCAACATCGTCCGGGATATCAAACAGATGGCGCTGGTTGGGTATCATGGTTTTCTCCTTAGCAGTCAACATATAAGAGGGATGATTCAATCCCGTGGGTTTATAAAACTCATCATGGGTATATCTGAACCCCAGTTTTTCCAGCAGGTGACGTGAACCTTCATTTTTCGGGTTATGACCGGCAAAAAGCCCCGACACCTTGATGGTATCGAAGGCATAGCGCATTACACCGCGCGCGGCTTCAAAAGCATAACCATGCCCCCAATACCTATAACGGATATGAAACCCTATCTCTAAAACATTATTAGATTCATCGTATGGTCTAAGTCCGCAACACCCCAAGTGCCGGCCATCTTTTAAGCGAAAAATAGGCCAGTACTGAATACCGTGCAATTTTTGAGTCGAAATTTCCAGCGAAAGTCGCTCGTTAACCTGGGCTTGGGATAATTTTCCGCGAGCGTCAAAAAATTGAGTGACCTTAAAGTCCCCCCAGAGGCCAATTGCCAGAGGTAAATCTTCTTCTTGCCAGAGGCTGAAGCCGATACGCGCCGTTCTTAAAAAATATTCCGGCCTCATATTTTCCCCACAGGAGCCAGATATACTGAAAACTCGTCTAACCCATCAATATTTAACAATTCGTCCAGTTGCTCCTGATCGTATGCTGCCACGGCACAGGTTCCGGCCTGAATCGCATCACACGCGAGATAAAGGTTTTGACAGACATGCCCGGCATCTATCAGGATAACCCTATGCGCCGCAAGGGAGTACCGCCACTCCATGCGATACGGGATGGTCGTCCAGATAAACGTCACTGCTCCTTTTCCAACGAAACTCTGCCCGAGGCAGGCACTCGCAAGGCGCTTTTCCATATTCTGCACTTCACAAACGAACAGGAGTTCGTTTGAAACGGGTAAATAGCGATAAAGCCCCGCCTGGACACCCTCAACCCTCATCACAAACAGGTAAGTCTCGAAGCTATGGCGTGCACCAGCCGACGGGACCGTTCGATAGGCGAGGTTGCCACCTTCCGGCTGCCTGATTCCCTGGGTCGCCCATAACAGAAAAGCAAGTTCGTCAATACTCAGTTCTATAGACGTAAATCTACGCCGGCTTCTTCTGTTGGATATCGCGGAAACGAGGTCTTTCTTTTCAATCTTTTGGATCCATTGGTCGGATTTTGGCAACTGAATGCGGCGGGCATTTGAATCATATGGTTTCTCTATCGGAGGTACCGGGACACCTCTATGTTGATCGGTATTGCGAAAGTCGATGGATTTACGGATAGTGTCTTTAAGAAAATATCGATACTCTTCGGTCTTATTCATGCGCGATCCTTTCAGATGAATCCAAGAGAATGATCCGGCTGATCCCATGTGATTATTCCATGATGTGATTGGATATCCATAATCCGTTAAAAAATGTCAAGAAAATTGATTGAATAGGTCAGCCTTCTAAATTTATCTGCGACCCATCCGGCAAGGGTGCCCCGTAATATGTTTAAAGTTGTTACCTATATTGCCGATATAAAGGCTTGAGAAAATGATCTAAAATTTGAAATGAACGAATCCGCCAAAGCAACGGCGGACATGAATGAGCTAAATTTTTGGTATTCTGTCCATTTTATAAAAAACAGGTAGAGCGCAGCGTTTCCTTAATTCTTGTCCGCCATTTCTTAGGCGGGTTGGGCCTTTTAGGCATTCGTTTATTGTGCCAAATCAGTCTGTTATAACAAGGGGCTGAAGCAAAGTTAAATATAGCAAAGTATAATCAGTTCTAAAGGTGTTTAGGCAAAACGGGGAAGATACGATGTACAAAATGCCATGCTATGAAGCGAAATATTTCCCGAAAAACTATTGGGAAGAAATCTCCGACATCGAACTGATGGATGGGTTATATAAAATTTATAACAAGATCACTCCGGTTATAAAGGAAATGATACAGGGCAAAGAAATACAAATCGCAGATGCCGTTTATCGACTGAAATGGAAAGGCGGGGGATAACATAGGCACCGATGGTAGGGGTGTAAATCACGGCTGTTGGCAAATGGCAGTCATTCATTCCTGCGGATCTCCTCGTAGGTCAGCACGGTAATGCCGCTGGTTCCTTTGGTGACCGGCGTATTCGGGTTGGCAAAGGAAAATCCCATCATGGGGCCGCCGGCGATGATCCGGGCGGCCGTCTTGCGCAGTCCGCCGCAATATTCGATCAAGGCCCCCATGGGCGTACCGATGGGGACCAGTAAATTCTTTGGCCGGACAATCCCGCCACCGGTGACCCTGATGACCCGATGGGTCAACGGAATCCTGCGCATGCCCCCCCGGGCCACGGATGTAACCGTGGCCACATTGGACATAGCGACACCAATGTCAGAGGGAAGCCCCCCCAAGGGGACCTCTCGGTTGAGCACGGCCTTGATCAGGTGCTTTTCACTGCCTTGCGGATATTTGCCAGATTTTTCCCACCTATTGACAAATACATCAATACGGTATAGATCATGGTAGCAATCATTTTTCAAAGGAGGTGTATCATGCAAACCGCAAAATTATTTATTAACGGCCGCAGCCAGGCCGTTAGATTGCCAAAGGAATATCGCTTTGAAGGTGATGACGTATACATAAAGAAGATTGGAAAAATGGTTGTTCTTTTGCCCAAAGACGATCCATGGGCGCCGCTGGTAAAGAGCCTTGACCAATTCACAGACGATTTTATGGAAACCCGGGAACAACCCCTGCAAGATGTTCGAGATGACTTATGATTAAATTGATGCTTGATACAAACATGTGTATTTATATTATTAAGCAGAAACCAAAAAAAGTGATTGATAAATTTAGGAAATTAAGTTTTTCGGAAGTCGCCATCTCTTCAATCGTTTTAAGCGAGCTTGAATTTGGTGTTGTTAAAAGTACTCAACCAGCCCAAAACCGGCTGGCGCTGACCCAATTTCTGGCCCCCTTAGAAATATTGGCCTATAACGATATCGCCGCATTTTATTATGGCAAAATCCGTGCACACCTCCAAAAAATGGGAACGCCCATAGGTTCTTTGGACCTGTTGATCGCCGCACACACCTTATCTGTGGGCTGCTCCCTGGTCACAAATAATGAATCGGAATTCCAACGGGTACCCCGGCTCAAAATCCTAAACTGGGCGAAATAGCCGCCCTGCTCCTCTCATTTTTATCGCCAACAACCGATTGGATCTCTTTTCCCCCGACAAATAATGATCAAATAACTCAAAAAGAGTTGTATTAATCATTCTAAGTCTTACGGTATATAAACCGGAAAAAAATTGGAAATTTGAAAAAATGAATCTGTCCAATGCTAAAAATAACAAATTAACCTTACTGGCCGTCCATGCCCACCCGGATGATGAGTCGATCAGTACCGGTGGCATACTCGCAAAATATTCCGCCAAGGGCTTCAGGACAATCCTGGCGTATGGTACCGGGGGTGAGGCCGGTGACATTCTGAATCCGGAGTTTGTTGCTCCCAAACCCGGATTGAACATAAAAGAGATCAGGGCAATTGAGTTGGCGGCGGCCGTCAAAGTACTAACGGTGGGAACTGTATATTTTTTGGGCTACCGTGATTCCGGTATGGCCGGAAGTCCTGAGAATCATCATCCCCAGGCCTTTGCCCAGGCTGACATCCAGGAAGCCACCGCCAGACTGGTGGAAATAATAAGACGGGTTCGTCCCCATGTGATTGTGACTTACAATGAGAAAGGAACATATCTTCATCCCGACCATATCATGGCAAACAAGGTGACCTTGCGTGCTTTTCAAGCATCCGGAGACGCCCAATTCGAGATCGGAGAAGCACTCGGTCTATGGCAGCCGGCCAAGCTTTACTACACGGCCATTCCGCGGGAAAAGATCCGCAGGATGTATAGAATCGTTAAGGAACGGGGCGAGGAACCCGGCTTCGATCCGGAAGTTATCGGCACTCCGGAGGAAAAAATATCAACCGTTGTTGATGTCAGGCAATACCTCTCTCAGAAGCTGAAGGCCCTCAATTGCCACCAGAGCCAAATGAACCCGAACAGTGTCATAAGGCGGATGTCCGAGGAGTTGAGAGAGGAGGTCATGGGATACGAACACTTCGAGTGTGTTCATGGATGCCCTGCCGCCGCTACCAAAGAATCAGATCTCTTCGAAGGCATATCGCCCTGTAAAAAAGTAAACCCCAACGCACCAACGTTAGGGTAAAATATTCATTGTGCTTAGTTTGAATGTCCAAGCTGCAATTAGATAAGCTTTCTATGGGAGCGGCTTCCAGCCGCGACCATCGATTTCGCGGCTGGAAGCCGCTCCCACATCCGATATCAATTGTTCTTTCTGGATAACCAGATTATCCAATTTTCACTTCTTCAACAATTCTGGAAAGGGCTTTACCAGCTTTTTCCGCGATGTAATGGTCTGCTGTGGCAAACGCTTTTTCCGGATTGACTTCGATGACGATGGCACCGTTTTGTTTTGCCAGTGATGGTAACGAGGCAGCGGGCTGGACCACCGCCGACGTTCCGATGACCAGCATGGTTCTGCAGCTGGATGATTCCTGGTAGGCTGTTTCCAGCGCTTCCCGGGGCAGTTGCTCGCCGAACAGAACGGTATTGGGCTTCAGCACCCCGCCGCATTCACAAAAAGGGGGATCGCCTTCAGGAACATGGGGGGCCAGATACTCTTTGCCGCAGCTCTGACAGTATATCTCCCTGAGGCTGCCGTGAATTTCAGTCACCCTCTGACTGCCGGCCTTTTTGTGAAGCCCGTCGATATTCTGGGTGATGACATGCTCCAGGATGCCCATTTTTTCGAGGGCCGCCAGGGCATAGTGTCCGGGATTCGGCTGGTAGCTGCCGTAGTTTCGAATGAACTCGCCCCGGATGAGCCAGTATTTTGATGGATCCTGTCTGAAAACCTCCGCGGAGGCGTACACCATGGGATCATACTTATCCCACAGCCCTCCTTGGGATCTGAACGTGGGTATTCCACTTTCCGCCGATATACCGGCGCCGGTCAATGCCACACATGACCCAAGTTTGACGAGTAACTCGGCAACTACTTTGTACAAAGCATCCACTTCATTTTCCTTTCCTGCAGTTTAGGCGAGAAATCTTTGACAGCACCTGCAAATCGTCATTTTCAAGTTTATGACCGCTAAAAAACAACTGAAGGACGTCAAATGCGTTGCGAGCCTCCGACAAACGCTTTTCAAATCGTGAATATCTGACCTTCTTTAGATCGGCTAAATCCATGACCTCGATGAGGTGCTTTGAGCCAAGGGCCCTTTGTCCAATGTGGCAAATCAGTTTGGAGAGGACGATCATGGCATAGCGGTGGATACCCGGTGGCTGGGCCTCAAGGATGTTAGCGCATAAAAATTCGTAACAAACAGGTGGACGGCCGACCGAAAGTTTACACCCGGCTTCACCCAACCAGGCATTTTGAGCATTATGATAAGCTTGGCGGGAATACTTTTTTTGCAGTAAAAATAAAAAAAGACTTTCAAGCGTCTCACGGCAGTATACCGCTTGGCAGCAAACCTCCCGGCAGTTAGCACACCATTGAACCCAAAGCTCGGATGAAAACCGTCTGACGTCGTCCTCAAACACCGCATAGGCTTCCAGGATATGTTCAAGCTCATCCATATTTAGGTTTGCGTTTTTCAGAAAAGGCTGCCAACCCCTCCCGGCCGTCGGGATGATCGGCACATGCTTCAAGTGCGGCTCTCTCCAATTCGAGCTGGGCCTCAAACGACGTGCTAAAGGAGTCGGTGATAAGCTTTTTGGTCCAGGCAAAGGAATTCAGCGCCCGGCGGGAAAGTAGCTGTGCCATTGCCGTGGCCTCGACCAGCGCCTGCCCATCTTCCGCCACTTTCGTTACAAGGCCCCAGGACAATGCCTGATCGGCTGAAATGGGTTCGTCAAAGGCGGCAATTTCAAGTGCACGTGCATAACCCACCAACCTCGGCAAGGTAAAGGTACCGCCGCCGTCAATGCATAATCCGTTCGAGGTATATGCCTGTCTTAAAACCGCGGATTTGGCCATTACTCTAAAATCACAGGCCAGTGCCAGAGAAAATCCGCCACCAGCGGCTACGCCGTTGACGGCGGCTACCACCGGCTTTTTCATCCTGCGGATCTCCAATATAGCCAGGTGAAATTGAGAAGCCAGGGTATGGAACGCAGCCCCCGGTCTTGCCGGATAGCCAAGGGCCCACTTGAGATCACCGCCGGCACAAAAAGCCTTGCCCCTACCGGTGATCACGACGCCGCGCACGCTGTCATCTCCGGCCATGGTGGTCAGCCGACTCGTCAATTGGTCAACCAAGTCATAATTAAAGGCATTGTATGCTTCCGGCCGATTTAAAGTAATTTGGGCAATGGCATCCGTTTTAATAACCTCGATTAATTCGCTCATTGAACATTCCTCGTTTTGAATTTACGGTCATATCATCAGTATAAGAAATAGAATACTCGCCATACCCCACTGAGTAGAACGGATTTATAACCAGATGAAGATACGAGTTGTCCGTGATTTTTTAACCCGGAACGTTGAACCCTGAACCGCTCAACCTAATTTTCATATTCTTTCGGTGTTTGTCTCCCGACTTCAAGCAAAATCGATAATCCAACGGACCAAACGGTCGCAACCATCATAACGCTCAAAACCTACTCATACATCTTCCATTTGCAGCTCTGTGGTGATATCTATACAGCCCTTAATGGAGCGTGCCACCGGACAAAAATCTGCGTGGAAACCATGTACTTTTTCTGCGCTTTCTCGCATTTCCGGTTTTAATTTCAGGTGATATGTCACGTGGATTCGTTTGATTACCAGGACTTTTCCGTCTTTTTCAATCTCCCCCTTGGCTTCTGAGGTTAAAACACCTTCCCCGGCAGGGATCTTGCGCGCTTCCAGCGCGCCGCCAAAAGTGCCGGTCAGTCAGCCGGCTGCCGCGGCCACCACATAGTCCAGGGTGGTTGCCTGGGGTGGGTGCACATCCGGATCAACACCGTAATGCTCGGCAATCTCGGAATGCACACCAAAAAAAACCGGCGATTCCGCCGCTGGCAAATAAGCCCGCCGCAATGGCCCTTTGACGCGTTCGATTTAGCTTTTGAAATGTAAACAACTTCTTCGCTCATAATTTCTCCTTTCAAATCTTCTACCGCTGACGCTTCGTCAAACCTTCGTCTTGCT
>CAVXXE010000050.1:0-32598 GCA_963765595.1 uncultured delta proteobacterium | reverse complement strand
CTTCTTACCTTCTCAATTTCTCACCTTCCTGGCCTACTAGATTCCAAGTATTCTTACTTCTCACCCTCTCACCTTCCCATCTTCTCACCTTCTCAACATCTCACCATCCCACCTTCCCGCTTTCATACCTTCCCACCTTCTCAACATCCCAGCATCCTGGCTTCCAGGCCTTCCAGCCTCCTGGCTTCCAAGCCTTCCAGCATCCAGACTATAGCAAGATAAAAGCCCGCTGTATAATTAGAGCGGGCTTTAAATGAATGTCTGGGTTGGAAAATAAGTCTTAATTCGCTCGGGCCATGTCAATCGCATTTCTGAGGGTTTTAGCCGACTCTTTGACCAGCCAGGTGTAAAATTCATCGGAAAGCACACCGCTGCCGTGGTCCTCGATGAATTTCAATTGGTCCTTGGTCAACTCGGCTTCGGCATCAGCCTGCGCATTCTTGTACGGATTGGCCGGTGTCCGATCGAGGGGGGCCACGAATTCAACCGTCAAGGCATCATTATATCCGGCCGCCTTTAATGTCGTGATCAATCGCACCCAATCATAATCGCCCATGCCGGGGGCCATGCGATTGTTATCGGCAACATGGAAGGCCACCAGTTTATCGCCGGTATTTAATATCGCTTGAAATAAATCGGCTTCTTCAATGTTAATATGAAAGGCATCCAGGGCAACCCCGCAATTGGGGCCGACCGCTTCGGCCAGCAGCAGGGCCTGATCGTGACGGTTAAGGAAGTTGGTCTCAAAGCGATTTAAAGGCTCAATGCCGATGACAACGCCTGCCTTCTCGGAATGATCGTAAACTTCTTTAAGCCCTTCCACGGCCCAGGCCCATTCCTGCTCCGGCGTGTCCATGGCATTCACTTTGCCCACCTGGGAAGGCACAATGGTCATCTCGCGTCCTTCCATTTCCTTAACCATTGTTATACAATCTTTAAGATATTGAACCGTACTGGCTCTGACGGCGCCATCGGCATGAATCAGATCGCGTCCTTCAAACATCAAGCTGACCGAACCAAAACATTTAATCCCATTTTCTTTTAAAAGATTGCGAACCTCTTTGGTATCATATTTTTCAGGTTCACCTTCAATTTCAATGGCATCAAAGCCGCATTGGGCCAGTCGACGGATGGTGATCCCAATTTGCTCTGCCCGCATCCAATTGTGCATCGATAAAAACATTTAATTTACCTCCTTTGGCACTCAAGTAATAGGGTTGGAAATTCAATGGTTGTACAAATTACTTAAAAGAAAAGGACATTGCTGTCAAACAAAAATCAACGGTTTTGCTTATTTGATTTATATAAAAAATTAAAAGCAGAGACGGCTGCAGCTTTTATTCGTATCGATTACCGGGTCTTCAATTTAGCAATATTTTGATTATTTATAATATTAACAAAATGTTGAATAAGTTATGCAATAAATAGAGTCACCGTTTAAGCTGAAAAAAAATCTTGACAAAACGACTTATTACTGTAAAAAAATTCATTCAATGAACTAATACATCCGTTCAAATGTTTTCACGAGGATCTTTGATTTGGACCCATAACCGTGCTCATTTAACCAACCAAGCAAAAAGGAGGATGTATCATGGTAAAGAAAGGTAGTGTATTCGTTCTCGCAATCGTTTTTTTCCTAACGGTCAGCGGCGCTGCAATTGCCGCAGATTCATTGAGTATTTTCTGGGCTGAGTGGGATCCGGCAACCTATCTGCAGGAACTGGTGCTGGATTTCGAGCAGGAAACCGGCATCAAGGTGACGGTAGAAACCACCCCATGGGGTGATTTTCAAACCAAAACCTTTCGGGAATTTGCCGCCAAAGGTGATTCCTGGGACATCGTTGTAGGAGACTCCCAGTGGCTGGGCGCCGGCGCTACCCAGGGCCATTATGTCGATTTGACCGATTGGTTTATTAAAAATGGGGTTGACAAGTCCATGGCACCGGCAACCATTGTCGGCTATGCCGAGTATCCCAAAGGCAGCAAAAAATACTGGGCAGTGCCGCTGGAAGGTGACGCCAACGGCTGGGCCTATCGTAAGGATTATTTTGAAGATCCCAAAGAAATGGCCGCCTTTAAAAAGAAATACGGCTATGAGCTGGCGATTCCCAAAACCTGGGCCCAGTTGAAAGACATGGCCGAATTTTTCCACCGCCCCAGCGAGAATCGCTACGGCGTGGCCATTTATACCCAGAAAGATTATGATGCCATCACCATGGGCGTCCAAAACGTCGTGTTCGCCTGGGGGGCGGATCTGGGTGACCCCACCACCTACCGGGTTAATGGTGTCCTGAACACCCCGGGCGGAATCGAAGCTCTGGAATTCTACAAAGAGCTGTATCAATTCACCCCACCGGACTGGGGCAATGTATTTTTCCAAGGCAATAACCAGGCCATCACCGAAGGCCTGGCCGCCATGAGCATGAACTACTTTGCCTTTTTCCCGGCCCTCATCAATCCGTCGGTCAATAAATATGCCAAGGTGACGGGATTTTTCGCCAACCCGGAAGGCCCGGGTGGCCGCTATGCTTCATTGGGAGGCCAAGGCGCCTCGATCATCAGCTATTCCAAAAAACAGGACCTGGCCTACAAATTCCTGGAATGGTTTATCCGCGATGATGTCCAGCAAAAATGGGCCGCCCTGGGCGGCTATACCTGTAATGCCAACGTGCTAAAATCCAAGACCTTTCTGGCAGACACACCCTACAACCAGGCCTTTTACGAAACCATGTTCATGGTCAAGGATTTCTGGGCGGTTCCGGAATACGCCGAGCTGTTGGAGATTTGCCAGAGAAATTGGCATCAGTATGTGGTCGAGGGTAAAGGTACGGCCAAAGAAGCCATGGATGGGATAGCCAATGACTGGGAGGCAATATTTAAAAAGAAAGGACGTCTTAAGTAATACGATCTGACCGTAACCAACAAGGGAAGGGTGAAACCTTCCCTTTGTTTATTATGCCACTTAATAACTGCTCATTTTAATTATGTCATTTTGCCTGAGGCGAATTGATGAAATCCAATGAGTTGGAATAGTGGAAAAATGGAATGTGGAATATGGGTTTGGTGGAATGATATCTATCTTATTTGAGATGACATTAATCATAAATTAATCTGCCAACGGCGATCCGCTTTTCATACCCAATATTTTTTCCATCTTTCCACCATTCCACTATTCCAAAAAACAGAACGGTTCATACCATGGACAATGCAGTTGCCGCAGCCAGAAGGGGAATGAGCGATCTGTCTATTCGCAACTTGTTTATTATCCCCACTATTACGTTTCTCATATTAATTAATATTTTCCCGCTATTTTATTCTTTAATTCTGTCTTTTGCAGATTTCAGCGCGATTTCGGGGGATCCGCCGGACTGGATCGGCATTCGCAATTACCGTGAGCTTCTGCGTGATCCCCATGTGTGGGAAAGTCTTTATCTGACCATGAAATATGTCTTGATTTCCGTGTCCGGGCAATTGGTCGTGGGCTTTAGCATCGCCCTGTTATTAAACCGCAAGATCCCCGCCAAGGGTCTGATTACGACGTTGCTGTTGCTTCCGATGATGATGTCAATGGCCATCGTCGGCCTTTTCTGGAAATTATTATACGGCCCTTCCTGGGGTATTATTAACTATCTTTTGGGGCTGGGCAAGTTTGTCTGGCTTTCAAACCCGGACATGGCATTGCTGGCCATCGCCATTACGGATATCTGGATGTGGTCTCCGTTTGTGATGCTGTTGTCGCTGGCCGGTTTATCAGCAATTCCGCAACATCTCTACGAAGCCGCCGCCATCGATCGGGCATCCAGATGGTTTACCTTCAGTCGGATTACCCTACCCCTGGTAATCCCCTTGCTGCTGATCGCGGTCATATTCAGAACCCTGGAGGCTTTCAAAACATTTGATCTGGCATTTATCATGACAGGTGGCGGCCCCGGCACGGCGACCGAGTTAATCTCAATCAAGCTCTACAACATGGCATTTCCCCAGTGGCAGACCGGAAAATCCTGTGCGCTGGCGTATATTCTGCTGGTCATGATTATCGGGATCAGCAATATCTATATCAAATATTTGAACAAGGCAAAGGAACGCTAAAATGGCCGCCGTTGAAACAGCAAGATCACGTATTTTTAACAAAATTGCCGTGGCTCTCGTACTCCTGGCAACGGTAATCTACCTGATCCCGCTTTACTGGATCGGCTCCACCGCCTTCAAACCCAGGGCCGCCGCAACCACTGTCCCGCCGACGGTTTTCTTCCAGCCTGAACTTACCGGCTTCGTAAAGCTGTTTACCAAAAGAGTCCAGCTGCGCAAAACGGTACCCGAAGAAAAATACAACAACGCAAAATGGTATGAGAAACTGGTCTACGATGCCGGTCAAAGGATCATCACCTCTTCACCCTTTCTAAGCCGCTTCTGGAACAGTATTATCATTGCCGTCACCAGCACCTTTCTGGCCGTTAGCCTGGGGACAATTACCGCCTATGGTTTCTCCAGGTTCAAAGTGGCGGGCGAAAACGACTGGTTGTTTTTTATCCTCAGTACACGCATGCTGCCGCCCGTGGTGGTGGCTATCCCGATTTTTTTGATGTTCCGTACCATCGGGCTGGTGGATTCGCACATCGGATTGATTCTACTTTACACGGCGTTCAACCTGTCATTTTGCGTCTGGCTGATGAAGGGATTCATGGATGAAATTCCGATTGAATATGAGGAAGCGGCACTGGTCGACGGGTATACCCGTTTTGAGACATTCTGGAAAATTGTTCTGCCCCAATCGGCTACCGGCATTGCCGCGACGTCGGTTTTCTCATTTATCATTGCCTGGAATGAATACGCGCTGGCGTTGATGATGACCAACCGCAATGCGCAAACCGCACCACCTTTTATTCCCTCCCAGCTAGGCTCCGGCATGATTGATTGGACGACCATTGCCGCGGGAACGTTTATCTTTTTGTTCCCGGTTGCTGTTTTCACATTTTTCTTACGCAAACATCTTTTAAGAGGTGTCACATTCGGTGCGATCAGGAAGTAAGGAGCGGAGGATGTTTAGACTGTTAAGTGTAAAATATTTTGAGCCAATTTCGATGTGGGTAATTATCTTCGGTATTTTTTGCTTGTGTCAACCGTGGGTCCTTCTTCTCCACGTTTATGGTTTCAGTATTATTTTGTTCGGACTGGTCGGGTTCATCGTATTTTCCCACATTAAACCCCTGCCCGAAGAGGAAGAAGAGTAGGATACCCGGGTTCAGCTTCCAGCCCGCAGGGCTTACAGGCCGGAGGGCATGATTTAGACAAATACAATCGACAAAATTCGAAATCCGAATATCGACCATCGTATAAAATTGGGCGAAACAAATTAAATATCAAAGGCTCCAATGACAAAAACAACCTCTATAGCGCAATACCGGGTATGTCTTTTGTCTGGATCATTTTAATTTTGGTCATTCGATATTGTTTCGTTTTTCGACATTTCGTGCTTCGGATTTAATAATTGTCACTCAATAGAACTCCAATTGAGTTAAAACCAATTAACGCCTAATTGGGCGTTTTGCGCTCAATCAAGGTAGGAAATTCCATGGCGGATATTAAATTAATAGAAGTCGAAAAATACTTCGGTAAAAATTACGTCATCCGAAAATTGAATCTCGAGATTAAAGATCGCGAGTTTCTGGTTTTACTCGGATCCTCCGGTTGCGGCAAAACCACAACCCTGAGGGCTATTGCCGGATTGGAAGAAATTGATTCCGGTGAAATTCTTATCGATGGGCAACCTGTGCAGCATCTTAAAGCCAGTGATCGTAACATCGCATTTGTCTTTCAGCTTTATGCGCTCTATCCTCATTTAAATGCGTTTGATAACATCGCGTTTCCTCTGAAAGCGACCAAAAAAGACAAACAAACCATCGAGCGACGTGTCAGCGAGGTCGCTAAAGTACTCAGAATAGAATCGATCCTCAATAAGAACCCTTCGGAGCTCAGCAGTGGTGATATGCAGCGGGTGGCGGTCGGCAGAGCCATGGTGCGAAGACCGAAAGCGATATTAATGGACGAGCCAATCGGTTCGCTGGACGCCAAATTAAGAGAGGATATGCGGACAGAATTAAAACGGCTTCACATTGAAATCAAAGCAACGACGCTTTATGTAACCCACGACCAGGTTGAGGCCATGTCAATGGCAGATAAAGTTTGTATCATGGAAGACGGTGTTCTTCAGCAGGTCGGTACACCGTCTGAAGTTTATGATCATCCCGCCAACCTGTTTGTCGCTCAATTCGTCGGCAGCCCGATCATGAACATATTGGATTGCCGGATCGGTGCAGATGAAAATTGCACCCAGTGCTTCCTGGGAGAAGATATACCGGCGCTGCCGTTGGCAAAATCACTTTACCAAAAAATCGAGTCAAAAGGAGTTTCCCTGGGGCAGCTGGCACTGGGTATTCGGCCGGAAGCTGTTCGGCTCGCCCGAGAAGCAAAAGACGATTACATCAAAGCCGAAGTTCATGTCATTGAGCCCCTGGGTCCCTTTGACATCGTCGACATAAAAGTTGACAACCAGATCATTCGGGCCAAGGCAGCATCCCGCTTCGTTGAGAAACCGGGAGAAAGCATCTGGATTCAACTTGACGAACAGAGAACCCATTTTTTTGACAAGGATAGCGGTAAGTCATTGAATATTGAAAATTGAAGATTTATGGATGTCGCTCTCCGAGGCGTAGGCGCTATAACCCCTATGAGCCGAAGGCTCCGCTCCGTCATCTTTAATTTCTATTTTTTCGGAGCTATATACAAAATTAGGGATAAAAGCTATCCGGTCGATTTCCATGAGTTGGGTTTCGATCCTAATGTCAAAATAATATCATCGGATAGTATTCTGTAGGTTGGGTAGAGGGACGAAACCCAACAAGACATTTCGGGATCTCAACCCAACCTATTAAAATTTTGGAATCCTATTATTTTAAAAAGATAGGATACCTTAATTTTAGACATTTTAGGCAATTTAGGCATTCTATCAAAATATCTACTTTTAATAACTCCCAATCGGTTTCAATTTAATTGGGGTATAGCGAAGGGGTAAAACTTGGCCCAGGTCATATTAGAAAATTTAACTAAAAAATTTAAAAACGTTACTGCTGTCAGGAATCTCAGCATAGATATTCAGGATCAGGAGTTTTTTGTCTTATTGGGACCCACCGGTGCCGGCAAAACGACCACCTTGCGTTGCATCGCCGGATTGGAGAAGACCGACGGGGGCACGATTAAAATTGCCGGCCAAAATGTGAATGACTGGGGACCGGCTGAAAGAGATGTAGCCATTGTGTTCCAGTACTACTCCCTTTATCCCCATTACACGGTGAAACAGAACCTGGAGTTTCCTTTAAAGTCAAAAATTAGAAAAATCACGCCGCAAGAAATCAAACAACGCATCACAAAAGTTTCCAAGACGCTTCAAATTGATCACCTGCTGAATCGCAAAACAGATAAATTGAGCGGCGGTGAGATGCAACGGGTGGCCATCGGAAGGGCAATCGTGAGGGAACCCAGGATTTTCCTGATGGACGAACCCTTATCAAACCTGGATGCGAAACTACGAGAGGTGCTGCGGTCTGAATTAAAAGGCCTTCAGATGAACCTGGGGGCTACATTTCTATATGTAACTCACGATCAGGTTGAAGCCATGACCATGGGTGAACGAATTGGCATCCTGAACAAAGGCCGGCTTATTCAAGTCGGAACGCCCTACGAGATATACAACAATCCTTTAAATACATATGTAGCCGAATTTGTGGGAACGCCGACCATCAATTTGTTTGATGGGCTTATCCAGGAAAACCGTGTGGTTGTTATCAAAGATAATTTTGAGTTTGAGTTGTCTCACAGTACCTTAAATCGCCTAAACGGTTTTACAGGAGAAGTTAAGATCGGGATTCGATCCGAGGACATTGAACTGGCGGTTGAAAAAGGAACTCAAGGTCGGATTTACGGGGTAGAGGACATGGGCATGGGTAAAATTGTGACGATTAAAATAAATGATCAATTGCTGCGGGCAACGGTAGACGCAAAATATAATTTTGAAATAGACACCAATGTTCGTTTCAAATTGAATACGGAAAAATTGCACTTTTTTAATAAAGACAGCGGGGAGAATCTGGTATGAAACTTTTTTTGGATACGGCCGATGTCGAAGCAATCCGCAGAGCCAATGATACCGGTCTGTTGGATGGCATCACCACCAACCCAATGAAGATCGCTGAAACCGGAAAACCCTTCTATGGCGTTATCGAAGAGATCTGTTCGATCGTATCGGGCCCGGTCAGTGCCGAGGCGGTGGCCCACAGCGCAGAAGACATGGTCAGGGAGGCTGAAAAACTGGCCGCGATTGCACCCAATGTCGTCAACAAAGTCCCCATGAATGTCGAAGGCCTGAAAGCCGCTGCGATTCTGGAGCAGGAAAAGGACATTCGGGTGAATGTGACCATGGTGTTTTCCGCCGATCAAGCCCTGTTGGCCATGAAAACCGGCGCCACCTTCGTGAGCATCGTATTGAGTCGGCTGGATAAGATCGGCAGCGATAGCGATATTCTGGTGGACGATACGGTTACCGTTAAAGAAAACTACGGGTTTGCCTCAGAGGTTCTGGCCGCCAGCCTAAAAACCAGGAATCACGTCTTGAGTTGTTTACGGTACGGAGCTGATATCATTTCAGTGCCGGAGTCGCTGTTCTTTGAAATGTTCCACCACCCGCTCACCGATCAGGCCCTGTCCGAGTTTGATGAGATATGGGAAAAAGTGAGAAAGTAAGAAAGGTTGGGAAGGTGAGAAGGTGAGAAGCGAAGAAGGTGGGAAGCTGGGAGGAGAGGAGGCCAAAAAATCTTGTCGGCAGATATCCAAGGTTTTGGAGTAATGGAGTATTGGAGTGATGGAGTAAAAATGATATCGAATATTGGCTTTGATTTTTTTTAGTTGTAAATTTGCAACTATTTTATGGGCGCCACTGCAAATCGAATCCTGTATTCATTTCCAACACTCCACGAATCCAATACTTCAACACTCCTTGCCCGCTTTATTCGGTCTTTGGCAACCGCTGTGAGGTCGATCCAATTCAATAACCACTTTTTAATAATGCACTAGGAGCTCTTTTGGGATTTACGGTTGTTGCATTTGGCGAGGCGCTGTGGGATTTATTGCCTACCGGGCCGGTACTGGGAGGAGCACCGCTCAATTTTGCCTACCGTGTGAACTCGCTTGGTCATCGCAGCATCATCGTCAGCCGGCTTGGTAAAGATGAGCTCGGTCGAAAGGCCCGAAAACAGATCGTCACTCTGGGAATGGATGACACCTGCCTCCAGTGGGACGACGTCTTTCCCACCGGAACCGTAGAGGTCTATTTCGATGAAGACAAAAATCCGGATTACACCATCATCGAAAAAGTGGCCTATGATCAGATAGAATTCAGCACCAATCTGGAAAATATTGTTAAAAGCGCCGATTGTTTGTGTTTCGGAACACTGGCTCAACGGAATATCGTTTCTCGAAGGTCCTTGCTGAGCTTGCTCTCGATATTTTCCGGTAAATATACACTGCTTGATATCAACCTGAGAAAAAATTGTTATTCTGCCGAAACACTAAAAAGCTCCCTTGAACAGGCCAACATTCTCAAACTCAATGAGGAGGAATTGGCCGTATTGGTAGACTTGCTCGGGCTGCAGGGCAATTCAGTACCTGATCAGGCTGATCACCTTCGCAAGCATGCCGGCCTGGAGTATTGCGTGGTAACCCTTGGCGAGAGCGGCGCCTTCGCTCTTTCGCGCCGGGGAGAGAAAATCTACTGTCCCGGTTATCATGTCAGTCTGGTCGACCCTTGCGGGTCTGGAGATGGATTTGCCGCCGGTTTCATTCATGGGCTCCTTGAAGGCGGGTCTTTGAAGCATGCCTGCCGCCTTGGCAACGCTTTAGGAGCCATGGTGGCCCAGCAGGAAGGTGCCACCCAACCCATTTCGTATCAAGAGACCATGGCATTTATGGAAGCAGGCTGTCCTGGCGTCACCGATGAGGGGCTATCGGATTTGATGGAGCAGTGATAAATCCCAAATCCCAAGCTACAAAATTAATTTATTTGGAATCCATAAATAATCAATATTCATTCTTGATATGGCCGCAAAAAGGCGCAAAAAGCGCAAGAATAAAATTGCGGAGCAACTTCCACAAATTTTCAATCTTCATTCTTCAATATTCAATTCATTAAAACGGGGGGTGCGATGAAATCCATAAAAGGTCCGGGCATTTTTTTAGCGCAATTTTTACGAGATGAGAAACCGTACGATAATCTTAAAAGCATTGCAAAATGGGTTTCCGATTTGGGTTACAAGGGGGCTCAGATACCGACCTGGGACACCCGGGTGATCGATCTGGATCAAGCGGCCGAATCCAAAACATACTGTGAAGAGATAAGGGGCACACTGAATGCAGTGGGTCTTGAGCCCATCGAACTGGCCTCCTACCTTCAAGGGCAGGTCCTGGCCGTTCATCCGGCTTACGAAACCATGTTCCAGCCCTTTTTCCCGGCCGGTTTCAACAAAGCGCAGCGGGTGGCATGGGCCACGGATCAATTGAAAAAATCAATTGCCGCATCGGTCAATATGGGAACCAGCCACATTTCATGCATGTCCGGTGGATTCGCCTGGCACATGATCTACCCCTGGCCGCAACGGCCGGACGGCATCATCGATGAGGCCTTTCAAGAACTGGCCAAACTCTGGAGGCCGATTCTGGATATGGCAACTGATCATGGGGTAACTTTCGGCTATGAACTGCACCCGGGCTCGGATTTATTCGATGGTGCCACCTATGAAATGTTCCTGGATAAGACGGACAACCATCCGGCCGCCTGTTTAACCTACGATGCCAGCCATTTCGTGCTTCAGCAATTGGATTATTTAGATTTTATTAAACTTTACGGTGATCGGATCAAAGCGTTTCACGTCAAGGATGCGGAGTTCAGGCCCGACGGCAGGGTCGGCGTCTATGGCGGCTATCAGCCCTGGAACACACGTGCCGGTCGATTTCGTTCCCTGGGAGACGGACAGGTCGACTTCAAACGCGTCTTTACTCTGTTGACGGAAGCCGATTATGACGGCTGGGCCATTCTGGAATGGGAATGCTGTGTCAAAAGCCCCGAACAGGGCGCCCGCGAAGGTGCGCCGTTTATCGCAGGTCACATTATTGAAGCCACCCAAATGGCGTTTGATGATTTCGCCGGCGGCGAAACGGATAAGGCTCGCAACAGGCAGATTCTGGGATTAAACTAAACCGATCGGTTCCAGGTTCAGGGTTCGGCCCCGCCGCTGGCCTGAAAAGTTTACCCGCCTTGGAGGGCGGCCAGTTTAATCGGAAAAAAAACTTTTGGGGCTCGGTTCCGAAATCGGCCGTTGTTGGGTTTCGCAATTCGCAATAACACCGACAAAATGTAGGTTGGATTGAGTGCAACGAAACCCAACAAAGCCTGGCGTAGGCTCAACCCAACCTACAAAATGCAAAGTGGCCCAGGATAGAACCAACTCCAACTTATGAGATGTAGTTTCATACGAGCGACGCCTCTGGCCAAAAAAACGGTCAGTCTGATTGGAAAAGAAACTTTAAAAAGCGAAGATCAAAATAAGACAAAAATAGGAATGGATTCTCATCTTTAAAAGAAAATTGGACAGGATCAACAGGATCATCAGGATAGAACGGCCTTCGGCCGAAAGGGCTCCTCGCCGGAGGCGAAAAAAATCCCGTCAATCCTGTAAATCTTGTCTAAAAAAAATAAAATCGAATCCATTCCTCTGAAGTTTCATATAAGCGCGGCCTCCGGCTAAAAAAACAGCCGGTCTGATCATCAAAGAAACTATGCCATTTTGGCGTAGTTTCACACGAGGGTTCAGGGTTCAATGAATTCGCTGCGCTCTGTCTTTAAAAGAAATACATATCGATAGAATACCTTACTTCGACATTCGAAATTCGATATTCTGTGTTCGATATTCGCTTTTATATCAAAGAGGGTAACGCACAATGAAATCATGGAAACGAAAGCTAAGAATGGGGATGGTGGGCGGTGGCCAGGAGGCCTTTATCGGCTGGGTCCATCGCATGGCCGCCGCTTTGGATCAGCAGGTTGAGTTTGTCGCCGGCTGTTTTTCGCGGGATTTTGAAAATACCAAGACGACCGGTGAGCAGCTTTATTTGGACCCTGCCAGATGCTACCAAACATACCGGGAGATGGCAGAATCTGAAGGAAAATTGCCGGAGGATCAGAAAATTGATTTCGTTTCGATTGTGACCCCCAATAATTCGCATTTTGCCATTGCAAAAACTTTTCTGGAAGCCGGGATCCATGTTGTGTGCGACAAACCGATGACCTACACCCTCGAAGAGGCTGAAGACCTCGTTAAACTCGTGGAGAAATCCGGACTTGTCTTTGCGCTGACACACAACTACACCGGCCATCCCCTGGTTCGCCATGCCCGCCAGCTTTTTGCATCCGGTGAACTGGGAACCGTCCGCAAGGTCATCGTCGAATATCTGCAGGACTTTCTCATGTATCCCCACGAGAAGGAAGGCCAAAAACAGGCTGTCTGGCGGGTGGATCCCAAACAGGCCGGCCTCGGGGGAACCCTGGGTGATGTTGGTTCCCATGCGTTGAACCTGATGGAATATATTATCAACGACCGGGTGACTCAGATCTGTGCCGACAAGAGTACTTTTTTGCCTGACAGAGAACTGGATGAGGATGTCAATGTGCTGCTGCACCTCAACGGCGGAGGCAAAGGTGTGCTTACCATCAGCCAGATCGCTACAGGAGAAGAAAACAATCTCTGGATTCGCGTCTATGCCTCCAAGGGTGCGATCGTCTGGCGCCAGGAAAACCCAAACTATCTGGAGTTATACCGCTACGGAGAACCCCGTCAGACCGTGACCCGCGCCAGCGATTATTTATCAGCGGCCGCCCGGGAGGCCACTCGCGTACCGACCGGTCACCCCGAAGGATATCTGGAAGCATTTGCCACCATTTATTGCGGGGCCGTCGCAGCCATCCGCAAACACATCGACGGCAATCCGATGAATACGGACGAGTATAACTTCCCAACGGTATATGACGGCTTGCGGGGAATGCAGTTTATTTACAAAGCCGTGGAATCCTCTGACAACGGGGCCGTTTGGGTGGATTTGAATAATTAATCCGCCCTGAAAAATGGATTAATAATCTTAGCCTATTTGGAGGGATCTCATGATACGTCACACAGTAGTATTTAAACTCAAGCACCCTGCGGGATCTCATGCAGAATTGGATTTTCTGCGAACCGCCCAGAAACTTTCAAAAATTTCTACGGTCAAGAGCTTCGAATGTCTTCGACAAATTAGTGAGAAAAATGACTACGACTATGGCTTGTCGATGGAATTTGATTCCGCTGCTGACTACGAAACCTACAATACCCATCCATCCCACGTTGAATTCGTTCAGACCCGGTGGATTCCTGAAGTGACAGATTTCATGGAGATTGATTACGTGCCTTACACTGAGGACTGAAAGAAATGACCGCTGGGCTCCAAGCGGCCAATTTTAAAACGTTTCCAATCTAAAATCAGCCGTTTTGAAGATGCCGATTGCTATTCTACACTTTTGCTTGCTTTTCATTCTCGTTTTCTGGATATTGTATATTTGTAACTACAATCTATAACTCACTGAATTAAATCAGCATTGTGTATTGATAGCCGCAATCGCCAACTTTGTGGCAAGCTTAAAATTGTGGGTTGGGATGGCAAATCTCTACTTTCAGTGTTGCCATATTATTTTAGATTAGAAGACGCTATCGCTACTTCTGAAAATAAATTATATTGCTTTATGAGATGATAATAGTGTGACTGATTGATTTGCTTGCAGCCTAAGTTGTCCAATATCACCATCCTTCATTGAAATCCTGTTGTTGATCAATCGTAAGTCGCTTCAGCCTGGTAGACGAAACGCTTTGCTCCCAATCAAACCTTTGGATCTCATTAAAGGAGACGGGTCTGCGTTCAAACACCAATACCGCACGTAAACCAGAGGTAAAGTATGGATCCCCCGTAAGATTGTAGCGAGGTTTTGTACGGCTGACCTTTCCAACGCCTTTAACCCAACCTAATTTCGATACCTGTTGTGAATAGATAAGATCCTCCAGAAGGGCATACATGGCTTCGTCGACATCCGGATCTATTTTGTGGGTGACGGGTGGCCAGGTTTTAAACGTAAATCGCACACCGATATCCCGGCTGATTTGACCAATCCAAACTTGTTTGCCCTGATAACGCATCGGGCTTAGCCACATCCTCAGATGGTTTCGCTCATGCACAGAATGGCGGGGCTTCTGGCCGGCAAAATCCTGTTGCCTCTCATACAGATAAAGCGGACTGACGGGCGAGTATCTGTATCTTGTACCGAACAGAAAGGATTTGATCGTCTTCCATACCGCTTTTCCATGGGTCTGTTCGGCCGGCAGCCATCCTCTGCGAACGAATGCTGATGAAAGATCTTCGCGATTTCCAATAAATATGAGGTTCAGAGGATCACCATTTTTAGTGCCATCTTCATTGGTTGCACAACAAGGCAGGTTTTCTACTGCTTTTCTCAATTCATTTTCATTGAGATGGACAATCTTTTCTTCTGAATAGAGCTTATCAAAATCTACCTTGTGGTAATCAGCCTCAATACCGGGAACGGGAACAAAAAAAGTGAAAAATTTGGCATTGCCATAAGTGATTAAATCAATGTCGACAACCTTGGTTCCCTCATCCCGGTTGGCAAAAATGAAACCGGAAACTGAGGTGCCGGGTCCAATAGGATTCCTGAAATTCATCACTGTGAAGTGATCGTCTATCTGTTCGTTTACAGATCTGCCAATTTTTCCATGGAAAGCATAGGCGGCTTCCAGTGGTGAAAAATAGTCCGGATCGAGGCCGGCCGACATGAGCCAGTAGGGAACGCTATCAGCATTTTGAACCCTGACCCAGACTGGCTGAATGTCTTTGCCGGCAAGGTTGACACCAAAAAGTTGTCTACTTTCTTCGGCACTGAGCACAGCCACAGTTACCCTGACATCACCATTGACTTTCGACAGAGATCTTTGCTGAAAATTAACATCATGAAATGGGCGTGGTTTTTGATAAATCGTGCACCCAAAAGTCACCATGATGGTTATAATGGCAATTATAATTAAATGCAGGCTCCGGTGACTCATTGTAACCCCGTCTGGTCGGCTTAAATTTTCTAAGGGTAGTCTTAAATCCTAATCATTGTAATACCTTAAGTGGTACTAATAACCAGTTCGTTTCAGTTTAAAAATCATCGTCTTTAAAGTATTTGATCCCCTTGCCGGTTAGCTCTAGCGCCAGCCCGTCATCAGTCTACTGATACAACCAAATACCGGGGGCGGAATCGAAATGGCTCCGGCAAAAGCACCGCCTTCATCGTCCAGCACTTTTTCCCACAAACTGGCCTATCGGTCATCTCCCGAGATATTTGATAAGCTCCTTCCTCCACACGGGGCTTTCCAGTATAAACAACAAGGCTTGATTAAACTTTTCCACGTGTGGACTATGTTCTGGTAGAGCGAATGCGTAGCTCTGTTTCTCGAATTCGAAGGGAAGCACCGAAAGCGACTCATACCTTCCTTCCGCGTGGGCCTTTTTGATCAGGTATTTCAGGACTGCCCCGTCGGCGACCACCGCGCCCAGATTACCGGCATCGAGGGCCGCAAGCAATTTTTGTCTTTCCTTGAAAGTACGGCTGTTGATGCCTTGCTCCTGTAAATATTCTGCCGATGTCGTTGCTTCCATCACCCCTACCTTGACTTTAGCCAGGTCCTGCAGTCCTGTAATCTCTGAACGCATTTGATCAAGCGTGAAGGCGCTGGCGAGAATGGCGGTAACGCTGGCAATCATAAGTGTGCTGCCGACCGCCAGAACCGCCGAAAGCGTCCGTCCACCCAGCGTCCGAAATTCGTAATACCGGATCGGCCAAGATGTTACGAACAGCAGTCCTGTAATAAAGCCTTCCACCAACTTGCCGCCTCGGTTTTTCATTGAATAAAGTTTCGTGTTGATCTTATGTTCCAATAAAAAAAGGATACCGCCGATCAAAGCTGCCACGCCGACAATGATTCCCACGACCCCATACAATTTCTTATTGTAAAAAATCGTCTTGATCGCGTGCAAAATTCCATGCTGCTTCACTGCGATGGCAAGATGAGTCTCGTAAAAGGAATGTGAAAAATCTATAATTTTTTCGCGTTCATGGGTTTTGGAGAGACACGAAACCCCAACATCTGCCTTGCCCTGGGCAGTTGACTCCAACATCTCATCGAGACCATATTCCTCGATACTGTACTCGAGGCCGAGTTCTAAAGCAATATTATCCCACAGAAAAATGCTTAATCCTGAAAAGTTGCCGGCCTCGTTCATGACGAAGGGTGGACAAATACGCGCTGCAACGCGTATCGGACGCTCTGCGGACTGAGCGCAAATCGAAGAAGGTGCTAATAATAATAGGGCGATTACGAAGAATGCAATCAGTGAGAACCTGAGCTTGAACTCGAGGTGCAACATGTCATTCCTTTCAAAACAATATTCAAAAAATTACAAATATCACATTGTTGAATTTACTTATTTAATTGCAGATAGGTAGCAGGAAGCACCACCGCAGCCCCCCAGAACCGGGTTAGAGGATATCAAAGGTTTTTTTACTTTAAGAGAGGTAACGCCGGAGACTCGGCGGTTATGCGCAGATTGGGTCTCCGACGCTGAACTCGCAGATTATAGCCCGCCAATGGAAATCTCTACGCGGCGGTTTTTAGCGCGACCCTCATCGGTGTCATTACTGGCGATAGGATTTTCAGCGCCGTACCACAAGGCAACCACCCGATCGGCACCCAGATTAAAGTTCTTGGATAAATAATCCGCCACTGCCTCGGCTCTACGCCGGGACAGTTCCATGTTGTACTCCGGCTTGCCAGTATCGTCGGTATAGCCGAACAGCACGGTGTAAGCGCTCGGGTTATCCACCAGGAACTTGCCGACCTTTGTGAGTGCTTCTTGACCGGTCGCAGTCGGATCGGATTTGTTCAAATCAAAGAGGATGTTGTCGACCTTGTAACCGGCGACTTTCGTCTCCGATGTGGTCACAACTTCGGTATCCCACTTTGTATAGAAAAGGGGGCCAATGCCATAGTAGGGCTGGGTAACATAAGAATCGAACGGGATGGCCCGCGAGCACATATTGGCCCTGCTCATATCAGAGACCGTCTTTCTGTCCCTTTCTTGCACGGCGTAATCGATCACCTGGAAACAAACGTCATGATTTTTTGCCAGCGCTGCTGTTTTGTCCCCGGGACTGGTAGTGCCTGCGGTTGAATCGTAACCGCCGTCGCTGAAAATGTAGACGAAGGTCTTGCCGCTCAGACCTTTCAGCACGGTCTCTAATTCATTCAGACTCTTCACCAGCGGGGTCTTTCCCGCCGGTTCGGCCGGAAGTTTTTTTAGCGCAGCCGCCACCCCGGCCGCGTCAAATTTCTGCATGGGATACAAAACTTCCCACGGTGTGAATCGATAGACGCCGACGTTGTAACCAAGATCCGGCAGACGACCAAATCCGGTAGTGAGTGCGTCTATTTCAAGCTCATAGTAAGGCTTTTTGTAAGTTTTGTTTATTGCCGCCAAGGAGCTGGAGGTGTCCACCAATACAATGACATTGTCGGCCGTTCTGACAAGCACCTCTTTGGTGATGACATCTTCGCGAATATCATCGACATAGATAATCTCTCCGGCTTGAACTCCGCCGCCAACAGTGAACACCAGAGCCACTAACATGACCAACATCAACAAAGCTAATTTTTTGTACATACTTTCCTCCTTTTTGGTTTGGGTGTTTTGGTGCCGACGAAAGCACCGTCTGTTTGCCTTTTTATCCGTTAGTTATTTTTGACTTCTTTTCGCTATCTAATTCGTTTTTCAAATCGTTGGTAATAATTATGAATGAAACAGTGTGTTGCCAATATGTATTTTTTTTGAATCAATTCAATTTCATATATTTATTTCAGCAACCGGGGCACTCACGGTCAGGCATTTAAAAACGAATAGCCCCACTATCATTACCCTTAATGTTGATCTATATTTCATAGTTTTCTCCTTTCACAGTTTTGGGTTTATGATAAATTTCAAATTTTACAGCAACCTGCCAGAGCGGTTCAGCCCTGGCTGAAACCTAAACACTGACACCTGCCTGCCCGCCGTAGCCCCGACTCCCCTGCGGAGGTCGGGGGCGAAGGCAGGACACTTCATCTTCACTTCACCAACTCGATCTCCCCCGGCCGCCAGGATTTGTCAAAGAACGTTTGCAGAGGGCTGTAAAGACGGAGAATCACAAACCAACCCTTCGCCGGGTCCGTTTTGATCCAGTTCCCTTCGGCTATACCTTCGGGCCGTTTCGGGCTGAAGTAAATTGTCGTCGAATCGTCAGCGTTCGGTGCGGCCGCAGGTGACGGATAGCTCTGGCTACCGGCGCGTGGGTATCGCTGCGGCGTCTGCAGCATTGAGCGGGTCTGGTTGTCATAGACGGTGAACGACCAGAAGCGGGCCGCAGGGATGTCCTTTGGCAGGACGACCTTGTAGGTTTTTGAGCCATCGAATGGTTTGCTCTCCTTATCAAGATTGGCAAGGAGATACTGAGAACCCACCCCCGTCAGCCGCATGCACATCGACGGCGTGATCCCGGTTGCAGTATAGAACATTGATGTGCGCGAGTGGAGTTTCCGTGCCCCGCTGTTAGGAAAGGGTTTGATGCCTTTTTCGGTGATCATCGGCGGCGGATTGAGGAACTCGTAGCCGCCAACAAACAAGAAGTTCCACCAGGCTGATGACTCATCGTAGTAACGGAAATGATCGTCAGGGTGGGCCCCCATTCCAAGTGTGCGTGACGCGGCATTGCCGACAGCAACAGCATTCTCGAGGATCTTACGCATACGAGCGTCGGGCTCAAACTTCTTGCCCTTGACGATGCCGATGGCTGCGAATTGTCCGGCTATCTCTGGGTCGAGTGCCTCGGCGGGTTCCATTTGTACCAACTGGTTCAGCATTTCAAAGTGACCGAAATCGTTAGGCGGGATAGTGTTCATTGCACGTCCCGTACCTTCTACCCAACGAGGCGACACAGGTTTCTGCAGCTGAACCAGTGATGGAGCTTTTCCTGTAAGGAAACTGCCAATGCTTGTTCCCGCACCGCCAGGCGTGTAGGGATAGACCTTTATTGATTTTTTGATAACAGCGACCGTGGGTGCCGGATCATTGTCGGTGAGGAAAGAGCGGCCGAGCACGAGGGCGCGGGTCGTCCTTGACTTGCGAATGACGAAACCGCCTTCCGGCAGCGGACCATCATATCCCGGGCCCACCAGCAGGTATTTCCCTCCCTCTCCCCGGTCAGCGCCGGGCAATCCGAAGTCAGTAATCCAACGAAACCACATGTCGTCGATAACACCAAGAGCCTCAGGAGGACTCTCAAAGATTACGGGGCCATTGCTAAGATCAATCACGGACATGTAATAGACGGTGTCTGCGTTGGCCGTTAGAAAGAGGGATTTCGAATCCATGAGCCCTGTGTAGATTATGAAGTCATTGTCGTTGACCCCGGCGTCCATCAAACCCTTGCGTATGGCATAGGTCGAAACGCCCTGGATCGAGTTCATGAAGGCCTCAACTCCGTGGAGGTAATCGAGCTCATCACGAATCTTTGCGGCCGTCTCCCCGGTAGGATAGCCATCATTGAATTCGAGACTTCCGATCCTCGACTCGACCCTGTCCGGTGTCGTGAGGAATGCCGGGACCTCTGTCCGCTTTTCCTGTGCCCAGACTGTGGTCACCATTACGACCGCCATCAGCGCGGCAAGGTTCATAATGAGTAATTGTTTTGTTTTCATTCTGTTTCTCCTTTCAGGTTACGGGTCTATTTCACCAATTCAATGTCGTTTAATTTTAGGCATTCAAACTCAGTTTGAAAAAATAAATATTGGGTAGTTTCATCAGCTTTTCATCTCGTTTTCTTTTCCACCTTAAACGGTCCGTCGCGCCAATGCTGTTTAGCCGATTAAAATTCCAGTAATTTTTCTATATCAGCAGTAGGTGTCTTTCCGATGACAGCCTTCATGTATTCGATTACCAGGGCCGATTCCATCTCTTCTCTTGACATTCCTGACCAGTGGTCTTTGTCTGCCAGCAGTTTGGGGAGCCATTTCTTGCCGCTATGGTTATCCCCAATATACCTTCTTTTCAAAATATTTGAATAAATATCCATTTTTGCACGCAGGGCGTCGTCGGAAAATTTTCTGATCTGCGAAAAATCGGAGGCAAGTACCTCCACGGGCGGAAGCGAAGGATATTCTATAATCTCTTTAAACGGTCTGGCAAATCGCTTAAGACCTTTATAGATATGCTTTCTTTGGACCATGTTTATGCCGGACCATCCGGCCCGCAGCCATTTAAACATGGCGCAGCGGACTTTGGGAGATCTGGGATCTATCTCATAATAAATGTTGATGGCGCCGGAACCATATATATAGGAGCTGACCCAGCCCAGGGCCGGGATAGTCAGCCCTTCTTTGTTGGAATAAAAATAGTCCCAATCTTCATCTTTGCCCAGCACATACCCCTTTTTACCGACGCTGGAAACATCCGCTTGTCTTGATAGACTGATGAGAACCTTGCGCTGCCGGTATTTGAAAACAATCAAAGTCTGATGCAGGTTGTAGCCGTAGTAGGCGCCCGAATTTGTGTCCGGTGTAATTTCCACATATTGCATCGTTTTTTCTACTACTGGCGTATCCAGATCACCCAAATACCTTTCTACCCGAGGGGTTTTACGTCGCTGCCCCTTCGCGTCCATCCAGTGAAACAAGCGCACCGAAGACGGCATGGTAGCGATGCCGGGAATATCAGGATTAAACGCATACTCCGTTATCTTCCGAAGATCCGCGTGGCTATCAAATTCATGATAGGCCGAAGGCATGCCGAGTACCCCGTCTGCAAAATACAGGGTGTCATCATTCTTAGGTTCTTCGATAAATTTCATGACCCTTGCAACCAGCCCGGGGTCAAAGGAGATATTTTTTTCAGGATCAACAAGGTCGAAAAAATGATGGAGCCCGGGATAAATGCTTTGGGGGATCTCTACCTCTTCAGGCTTTTTGTCCGCCCGGGAGTGCACCGGCAAAATGAGACAGATGGTCCCCATTAACATTAAGATTACCAGTTTGTGCTTGCTCAGCTTCATAATCCTTTTCATTTTCGATAGTTCACCTTTGCATCCGAGCCCAGGTTGGAGACTTTGGCTTGAACAGCCGCCAATTCTGGCTGTTTCGGGACACATCTCAGGCGGGCATGTCCATAAAAGCCTTAACTCTTTTTCGCTATCTAATTCGTTTTCCAAATCTTCGGCAATATCTATGAACCACATACCGTGTTGCTAATATGTATTTTTTTAGAATCAGTTCAATGTCATATATTTATTTAATTTATATCGCAATCTGACATCGTTTGCCCTGACTTTGAGAATTGAAGTAAAGCTGGGAGGAGACACACCCCGCCCAGCTATTCCGGATTTGGGTTACATTAATCCGCCCACCGCAATCTCAACCCGCCGGTTTAAAGCCCGGCCGGTGTCATTTGAATTGCTGGCGATCGGGTTGGCTTCTCCGTACCACATGGTGATTACCCTGGCGTGATCAACACCGAGCTCCCCTGTTAAATAGCTGTATACAGATTCAACCCTTTTTTGTGACAATGACAGGTTATATGTTTGAGAGCCAACATCGTCTGTGTATCCATGAAGCACAATATAGCTTTCAGGATGTTTCGCCACAAATTGTCCAATTTCGTCCAGCTCCTGATAAAAGACCGGCTGTATGTCATGTTTATTATGTTTAAACAAAATGTTGTCCGTTTTGAGTCCAACAACTTTCTGATCATTTATTGTAACTATATTTAATGTTGATCGGACAACGTATAATGCCCCTGAGTTATATTCCGGCCTGATGATATACTCATCAAACGGAATAACACGTGAGCAGGGGTTGTAAGAAGAAACCTTCTCCAACATTTTCTCGTTAACTTCGCTATTTGCCGAACTGATGATGTAAAAGCAAATGTCATGGTTTTCTGCCAGCTCTTTGGCATAGTAGCTGGGTTCTCTGACGTCAGTCTTCGTATAGGACCCGTCGGTAAAGAGAAATACCACTGTATGTCCCGAAAGATTTTCCAAAATAGGTTTTAAATTTTTCAAACCCTCCACCAAATATGTCACACCATCCGGCTTATCAGGCAGAGTTTGCAGCGCATCTGCCACTTTTTGCTTGTCATAGGGCTGCATCGGATAGATGGGCGTCCAGGGCGTGTAAACATAAATACCCATGTTGTAGCCCAGATCCGGCAGTCGGTTATTCCCGTCTTCCAAAAACTTCTTGGCGAGCTCATAGCGCGACTTACCCGAATTTATATGGGTTTCATTCATTGAGATGGAAGCATCGAATAGAATTATCACATTGTCGGCTGTCTTTATAAAGTCTTCCTTCGTCACTATTTTCTGCTCAAAATCATCGACTGTGATTATTTCCGCAGCCGTTGCACTCATGGTCAGATATCCGAAAACGAACAACCCTACAATTATTACTTGGAATATTGGTCTATAATTCATGGTTTTCTCCTTTCACAGCTTTGCGTTTATTATTGTGCAGATAATCCTGCTGTTTCTCGAACTATTAGATTACAATCGCTTCCCTTTTTTCCCTCCTTTCATGGTTTTGTGATTGTTGACATCGGTCAAATTTTTATGGTTTTCAAATACCCTTACGAGCCTGAATTTTTTGATGCCTATCGTATATGTCCGCAGCTCATCGAAAGCGGAATCCTGCTCCTTAAAGTGTAACTTCCAATTTCGCCATTTGACCCCGAAAATATCATTCCCCATATAAACAACGAATCCGTCTCGACCCGATTTCTCCGTCTTACCTAATGCTCTGCGCTTAGTATCTTGAATAATTCTCACTTCACCAACTCGACTTCGCTGGGTCGCCAGGTCTTATCAAAGAAGGACTGCAGCGGACTGTAGAGGCGCAGGATAGTGAACCAGCCTTTGTCCGGATCCGTCTGGATCCAGTTCCCTCTTTCTATGTCCTGGGGCTGTTTGGGGCTGAAGTAAACTGTTGTTGTACCATCGGCGTTCGGCACAGCGGCAGGGGTAGGATAGCTCTGGCTGCCGGCACGCGGGTACACCTGCGGCGTCTGGAGCATCGAGCGGGACTGGTTGTCGTAGACAGTAAACGACCAGAACCGGGCCGCAGGGATGTCCTTGGGAAGAACCACCTTGTAGGTCTTGGAGCCGTCAAAGGGTTCCCCGTTCTCGTCGACATTGGCAATCAGGTACTGAGAACCGATCCCCTCCAACCGCATACACATCGCCGGCGTGATCCCGGTCGCAGTATAAAACATTGCTGTACGTGATTGAAGTTTTCGTGCTCCGCTATTGGGAAAAGGTTTAACGCCCTCTTTGGTGATCATCGGCGGCGGGTTGAGGAATTCGTAACCTCCCACCCAAAGCATGTTCCACCAGGCTGATTCCTTTCCATAGAAACGAAAGCCCTCAACCGGATCAGCCCCCATGCCTAAACTGCGGGATGCTGCATTGCCGACGGCAACCGCCTTCTCCAGGATCTTCCGCATGCGATCATCCGGGGCAAACGCTTTGCCCTTCTCGATGCCGATGGCCGCAAATTGACCGGCAAGTTCGGGATCCAAAGCCTCGGCAGGCTCCATCTGCACGAGTTCATTTAGCATTTCATAGTGGCCGAAGTCGTTGGGCGGGACGGTGTTGACAACAAGGCCTGATCCCTCCACAAGGCGCGGCGTCGTGCGCTTCGGGGGCTTCAGGTTCAGCGGGGCGTCCCCGGCCAGATAGCTCCCAACGCTGTTCCCAAATCCTCCCGCTTGATAGGTGTAGATCTTGAATGTTTCTTTGACCAGGGCGATGGGAGGGGCTGGGTCGTTATCCTCGAGAAAAGCGCGAAACAGCATCGTGACGTGGTTCGTACGCGATCGTAGAACAAAATATCCACCCTCAGGGAGCGTCCCCTCGTATCCAGGGCCGACGAGCAGGAAAGTCCCACCTCTTCCCTTGTCGGGACCCGCGAGTCCGAAGTCTCCGATCCACCTGAACCAGAAATCATCGAAGATGCCGAGAACCATCGGAGGTGTCTCGACCACGAGTGGGCCCGCACTGAGATCGAGATTGCCCCAGAAGTAGACCGTGTCGGCATTGGCGGTTAGGAGGAGGGACTTCGAATCCAACAGTTTAGTGGTATAGAAGAAGTCGCCGTCCTTGATGCCGATATCCGCGAGACCCTTTCTTAAGGCGTAAAGCGAGACGCCCTGAATGGAGTTCATGAACGCGTTGACGCCGTGGATGTAATCGAGTTCATCGCGCACCTTGTTGGTGGTTTCCGGCGTCGGGTATCCGTCTTTGAAATCCAGGTCACCAATCTTCGATTGAACCTGATCCGGCGTCGTAATTTCCTTGGGAATGTCAGTCTTCCAGTCCTGGGCCATGGCGATCGAGGTCAGCAAGACTAGACAGCACGTAATAATACATTTCATTGTAGTCTCCTTTTGACTGCGATTGGCACTCATCTTCATTCTCCTTTCAGACTTCGGATTTACTTCACTAGCTCAGAGTCGCCCCGAGCACTTCATTATTCGGCGAGGTCCAAGCGTTTTATCGGAAGGTCCGCGGCCTTCATGGCCCACGGATGCCCATATGATTCAAAGCCGGAAATCTTTGGCGGCGGAAATGTCGGGTCGGTGAAGGCGCCGATTGCGACTCCGATGAAGTTCGGTGCGGCGGCAATGTCCCAGTAAACGGTCGAACCGCACACCGGACAGAAGTGATACGTGGCCCCCCCGCTGTCACAGGAGCGATACGTGACCCGCTCGCCGCTGCCGCTAGGAAACGTCCACTTGGTAGATTTCCCTACTATCTTAACCTTATCACGCGGAAACCGCGCTTGCACGCTGAAAACGGTGCTCGTCCGCAACTGGCACGAGTTGCAGTGGCACAAGGTAATCCTCTCTGGATCGGGGCCTTTGTAGGTGACGTTAAGCTGTCCGCAACGGCACGAAGCCTTGCGGGTCTTTATAGGTGTACCATCAACCACATTCAAGTTAGGGTTGCGAGGATCTTTTTTCACCCCTTTTTTCGAGGCATCAATAATGGCCTGAGTTACACCATAATACCGACTGGTGAACATAAAATCTTTACCTTTGGTTGTAATATTATTAATTGCATCTTCACCACAGTTAAAGCTAATTGTAATGGAGCCATCTTCGTTGGGAGTCCACCAATGGGAGTTCATGCTTTTGATGTCTTCATCTTCAAAAAGATAACGTTGTTTATCATATACAGTAATTGAGCTGAAATATTTAGATTTGGGATCTTCAAACGTAGTGCTCATACATTTACTGCCATCTAACATAGGTGTATTGGTATAAAGGTTAGCCACACCAACTTCAGGAGAAGAACCACCCCAGCCAATCGCATTTTCAAGATTCCATTGGTCGCGGTCTGTTACTTCCTCCTCTGTACGAGGAAATGTGTAATAAATAATTTTTCCTTCTGCCATTTTACGAATGTTGGCTGTCATTGCTTCCACTTCATCAAAGTCATAGTTTGGCACCTCAAAATCACCTGATACCAGCCCCCAGGTGGTCAGTTTATCCTGATTCGCCAGAGCACCTTCTATGCCTTTTTCCAACCCCGAGCGGAAAATAAGAAAAGCATGGGTACCGACTGGAATATCTACCGTGTGCTTGCCTTCTTCCACAATATATTCTTGTCCGTGACCCCATTGATCAATCACCTGTACCGCAGTGTAAACCTCTACATTTTTAGGGATCTCAAAACGCACTTTTCCGTCTACAATTTTTGTAATTGCCACTGAATACAGAGAGTCATGATTCATTTGTACTGTTGGAGCCTTATGGCCTCTTGGAGCCAACCCCCTCATATGGGTAATGCCTTCATTGGCTCCTCTAATTACCCAGTTACGAAAATTTTTTGCAGTTTCAGCATGAGAATACGTCATTTTGTTCACTTGCCGTTTTGGCTCTTTAGCTACTTCATAATCCTGCTTATGAGTAAGCGCATTATCAATAACCACACTTTCCTTAACCTCACCTGCATACACTAAACCGGCAGTCATCAGACCAATCAATAGAGTTATTAGAAGTTTTTTCATTTGTTCCTCCTTTGTTTAAAAATTGAGCACTAAGCACTTACAGTTTTTTGCAAAAAATCTTACTGGCCAATCCGCCCTCACCGCTTGCTACCATCCAACGCTCAACTGCACCCGTGGGTAAAAGCTGAACCACCGGTTCCGTCAGATTCCGGAAATTTGAAGATAACCAGGGCTAGATATTCATCAATTTGCTGCTGGCAAAAGGTTTTTTCCACAACATGCTGAACTTGCCTGCGCTCTGTTCGCTGATCTCCAGATAGGCTGGCTGCAGCCTGTTAACATCGGCAGCCGAAATGAATGAGGTGAGCAGTAATGTGGTAATAAAAGTTTCATTTAACACTCCTTTGGGAATTTTTTTGTTGCGACTTTGTATCCATCAACTTCACTCTTGACCTGGCCGCATTGACGGCCTCCATCCCCGATGTAAATGATACCGCATGAATTTCCAGGGTCGGTTTGTTCTTTAGCAAATGAAAGGTCCCCATAAAGATGCCGAATCGATCGCTGCACCAATAGGCATCCAGTTTTGCCTGATTCTGCCACGCCTGAACAACGATAAAGCTGTTTTCGCCCTCTAGGTCCTGGCCCATGTTATGGATTAGGCAGCCTGGCTCCCGGGCTGCCTTTGATAGGATTACCGGGACGGTCTGAAGAAATTCCTCACGCTTTGGAGCAAGTACCTCCATTTTAAAAATAACGATAACCATGGAGTCCTCATGTCTATAAATGTGAATGAAAAATCACCCATTGTGTCCGATTCTAGGGTGGAATAGTTTTCCGGCATTGTAGAATAAAAAGTTCTTGAAGCAATTCATGTGCCAGGAAGTTAGTTGAGGGGAGGTGCGGATGTAACCTATTGATTATAAATCATATTATGTTTTTTAATCTATATAGGCGGGAAGGTTATGGGTGAGTTTTCCACGGAAAACCGTTGACATCCACGGTTTTCCGTGGACTTATGGTCCGCAAAATACCCTGGGAACGGGTCTGTCGAGACAAATGGCGTATTGAATAAACGGGGCGGGAAACACCTGAAATTCGATTGTGTCGAATGGGAGCATTGAAGCTTTTCACTTCTTGGGCTTGCGGATCCCCAATTTTTTTATGCGATCCCGAAGGGTGCTGGGGGCGAGCCCAAGTACACCTGCAGCCCCATTTGTGCCCTCGATCTTCCAGCCGGTATTTTCAAGGGTGTTGAGAATTTGCGCTCTTTCCACTTCAGTCAGAGTTTCTTTCAATTTGGCCCTGGATCTTACTTTGGCAGGGATGACAAGATTGTCGGTCAGCTTCAATATTGAAACCTTGGAAGTGATCACGGCCCTTTCGATCACATTTTCCAGCTCGCGGACATTGCCGGGCCAGTCATAGGCCTGCAAATGCTTGATTAGTGCTTTGGGAATGGAGGTGATGTTTTTGTCCATTTTGCGGTTGAACCTGTCCACAAACCATTTAACCAGCAGCGGGATATCCTCTTTGCGATGTCTTAAGGGTGGTACGGTGAAGGGAAACACATTGATACGGTAAAACAGATCCTGGCGGAAGCGACCGTGATTAACTTCGTCCTCGAGATCGCGATTGGACGCTGCAATGATGCGCACATCCACGCGTAAGGTTTTGGAGCTTCCTAAAGGCTCGAATTCGCCGTCCTGCAACACCTGGAGCAATTTGGGTTGAAGCTCAAGGGGAATTTCGCTGATCTCATCCAGAAAGAGCGTCGCACCGTCAGCCAGTTGGAAACGGCCCACACGCCGGACATCAGCACCGGTAAAGGCCCCTTTTTCGTGCCCGAACAACTCGCTTTCGATCAGGGAAGCAGGCAAAGCGGCACAATTGACTTTTACCAGGGCACGCTTGCTCCGAGAACTGAGATTGTGAATGGCCCGGGCGATGAGTTCCTTTCCGGTTCCGGTCTCTCCCAGGATCAGAACATGGGTGTCGGTGGGTGCCGCTTCCGCCACCCTATAGAGCACATACTTGAGAGCGTCGCTGTTGCCGATGATATTTTCAAAGTTGTGTTCCAGTTTGATTTCGTCTTGAAGGTATGCGCTTTCGGCTTCCAACCGGTTTTTCAACTGCTCGATCTCCGTATAAGCGCTGCGGAGCATTATTTCGGCTTGTTTTCTGGTGGTGATGTCTCGATTGCTGGCCCTAATGCCTAAGTATTCTCCCTTATCACCATAGACAGGTTGACAGATGTGCTCGATCCATCGGATTTTGCCGTTCTTAGTGCGGATAAGGAACTGAATCTCGCCCGTTTCATGCTGAGCATGCACAGCTTGTTGGTGTTTCTGCCACTGGGTGAAATGATCGGGCAAAATGATCTCATTTAGCATACCCGGACGGTCGATTAATTGTTGCACCCGATATCCCGTAATCCTTTCAAAAGAGGGGGACACATAAATGTAGGAACCATCAAGGTTTTCCCAGGTCTCCCAATCATAAGTAAAGTCGGCTACGAGCCGATAACGCTGCTCTGCTTGGCGAAGTTCATCTTCAGCGGCTTTTTGATCGGTGATGTCTCGGCCAGTCCCCCATAGTCTCAGGAGCTTTCCATCTTCGATGACGCCCCTAATATTGTTGAGAGCAATAATTTTCTTTTTATTGTAAAATTCCACAGTCACGAAATCACGCAAATTATAGCCTGCCCTGATCATCTGCTTTATGGATTCGGCGTTCTCGGGAATGGAAGGCGGTATGATTTCACTGAGGCGCATACCCAGCAGGTTCTCCCTCCGTTCGTACCCAACCACCTGCGCATATGCCCTGTTGTTGTCTTTGAGGTATGCACGACTATAAAACAATTTAAATTGTTCGTCTTCCGGCAAATCGAGAGATAAGGGCTCGTCGAGTTCAAAACACCAAATGGGTTCAATGCTTTCTTCCATAAAGGTCTGAAAAAGTTCATTGTTCCTCATTAGTTCCGGTATGTTTATTTTATCATCGCTCAAAACGATCACTCCAATTCAGAGCCTTATGATGTAAAAAAAGTCAGAAAATAACGGTTCAAAATTTTGAATTTTTAATTGGATGCCAGTTGCCAAAATACAGTTTTCAGCATATTGGGTCAAGAAATAAAGCCATACTAAATCTATACGCGGTGATGATGCCCTTACGCTGCAAGGCTGCTACAGAATTGGAAAAAATGACAATCTGGTGGCTGTTATCCCGGGATTGGGAAAAATCGGGGGGGGGGGGCAAAATTCTGCGTCAAATGTACAAAAGCTATAGCTTTTTCAAAAATCAAACATCCTTTCGATTGAACAAGCTAATCCACAAAAATGATTGGATCAAAATGTTAAGATTTGCTGAACAAAAATAAAATGCCCAGCCATTGTGGGTTTCCCCTGGCTAATCCACATTCTGGCGAAAGTTTACACAATCGTGCCTTAGTCGAATCCTTTGAAACAACTGATTTTATGATTGTATTTGTTTTGGAAACACGCAACCAGTCTATCCAATTAATGGAAAGTTTCGGCTGATTCAAGATGATTGTTTGCTGCAGGATTTCATCTTGGTATCACTTGGATAGAGTAAAAGACTCAAATTCGCTTATAACAAAGTTTAGAGGAACAGAAATTACTTTATTGCGTCCGCCAAAAGCGTTTTGTCAACTGATAGATACTCTGCACATTGATGAAGCGAATCTAAAATTTCTACTTTAAATAGGTCATCGCTGAGCATGGTTTTGTAAAGATAGGAAAATCCCCTAATGTATTTCTGCGGTATGAATAATGAGATTTTGATAGGTTTATCAGGTTTGATTAGACAACGATATTCACGAATACGTGAAGATGCTGTATCAATATCTACTTTTATATCTTTAAGAGCAGATAAGTCTACAAATCTATTGAATGTGGCAAACTTCCCTTCATTTTTATCATAAATTTCTTTTAAAAATTCTGATAATTCATTCAAGGTGAGTGTTTCAGACAGCTTCAATATGAGTAGTTTATTTTCTTCATCGGGATTTAGTGTCCACATAGAAGCCCTTTCAGTATTCTTCCTTCAAAGTCTGCATGCATTGAGGTGCTTTAGGATAGTCTAGATTTTCTATATCCGTATGAACCTACTGATATGTTCGGAGCTAATGGCTGCCGGAAAAAATACACTTTAGCTCGCATGCAAAATAGTTTTGGTAAGAATTTAATTCAAGTATAGATAATAATCCTTGAATATCAGCAGGCACCAAATTTAACATTACAAGATTGTTTGAAAGCCTATTTTACCGCTCTGGAGATATCCACGATTTAGGGGCGCGGATTTTGCGTGTGATCTATAATTTGGTCCACCGCCGCCGCAAAACGAGCGAGAATGTCGCCACCATTTGGATGCTCCACCAGGGCCACGATAATGTACTGATACCCAGCCTTTTTGTCGACGATGACCCCGCTGTCTGCATGAAAGTTTTTCCAGGTTCCTGATTTTCGGTAAATTTCAGCGTCCGGATTAGCTTTTTTGAGGCCTTTTACAAATTTGTGCTGAATGCTCGGATCGGCCATAATTTCGGCAAAATCAGACAAATACTGCTCGGAGATCAGGCGGCCGGTCGCAGCCAAATAGTAAAACCGGGCGACTTGCATGGCAGTGGCACCGTGGGAGATATTATGCAGCGGATCTCGTTTCCATACCGGCCCACCGCTATAGTCGCGGCCGACCCACAGGCCGCCGTTCCGTTCCGGATCGTACAGGTGGTATTTTTCGGATTGCAGAATTTCGGCCAAATCTTCAAAACCCACACGATTGAGGATGGCTGTCGCGTCCTTATTGGACGATTTGCGGATCATGCGCATGAGTCCGTCACGGGTTTCTTCGTTTAAGGGCATCTCTCCGCGCTCAATCTTGACAAATGCACCCAGCAGGATAGCGATCTTGGGCAAGCTGGCGGCATACATCATCACATCCGTATTGACTCCGGCCACCCTCGGCTGATGCAAATTGTTGATGTCCACCACGACAAGCGCGGCCTTTTTATTATCAACGGTGCCCTTGTATTTGCCGCGAAATTCCTTTCTCAGGGCAGTTTCCAGGGCTTGTTGGAAATCCTGATCGAAGCTCTCCCATAGTGACGGGTATGTTGATACCTGAGTTTTTTCAAAAGGGGACGCCCAGAAAGCTGTGCTGAAGATCAGGAGTACAATCAGCGGTGCGGACAGTGTTAGACGAACCAGTATATATTTATTTTTTTTCATGAGTTCTTTCAATCTTAGCAAGCTTATCAAAGCTATTTTAATTAGATGCTATTTAAGTTCATTTGGACAGATGAGGAAGATTGTCAAATGTGTAAGAAATCCCGGAAATATGCAAATCCAATCACGACTGCAACAATGATCCCAATTAAAAAAAGCGTGTTTCCAAGAATTATATATCTTCCTTTCCAACCATCGGGTCGGTTTGCGATGTTAAATTGAGTATCGACATTCCGTATTTTCTAAAAGTCGGCAAGGTTAAAGACATATTTGAAATTTGCCTCGATATCGATGGATTGCCAATGTTAGATCCCAGCTTACTATGATTTTTAAGTTTGATATTACTTTTCTGGTACGGGCTCTATAATTTTTACATGCAATTTTTGCCGACCGAATCGACGGGCTTTATGGTACTCATTCTTATGCATGGCAATATCCACCCGGTTACGGTAGCGTTTATTGGTTCGATCCGTTACCATACACACCCCAATTTTATCCACGTGTAAACGTGAGCCTAGTGGAACAAAGTTTGCTGCACATCGCTTTTTGCCTCTTGCCAGTGCCTTACAGATATTCTCTCCATTAGCTGATATACAGGGTGTGTTATCAGTTTGCCTCGGGTCTCCGGTATTGTAGGCGGTTACGATCCGTACCGTTTCGCTTTTTACGATGTATTGCTTATCTTGATGAGTCAGCAATTGCGATTTAATTTGATCAGCATGTGCAATACTACTGACTGCTAATATTAACAGGGAAATTATAATTAGTTTATAATACTTATATGATTGGTAAATCTTACCCGACTCTTTGACTCTCTCACAGCTTCACCTATATATCGATATGTCAGTTTTTTTTCCTTTTAAGCTTGTCTATGCTGTAACAAGCAGCCCCATAGGGAATAAATTGAAGGACAAATCAAGTGTCCAAAAATTTGTTAATAAGTTCAGAACGATAAACTAAGTACCATTTTGAAATCTACAAGGTGAATTGTGTATTAGGCAAACAAATCCACAATTTCGGCAAAGTATAGATTCGGTAATCGGTAATCTAAACTTTGAGCTGGGTGTGGGTTTCGT
>CAVXXE010000049.1:0-32854 GCA_963765595.1 uncultured delta proteobacterium | reverse complement strand
TCCGGCCAAGATTTTCAAGAGGCGGTTCAAGCCTTTTTTGATAAGCGCACCGGTGTCTATAAGGGAAACTGAAATGGCGGACTTAGAGGACGCGGATCGGTATAAATTTATTTCAAGCCGGATCGGTCAATGGATTGATTAAGATTTGATTTTGTCCAAGACCTGTTTACCTCCCATCTGATCCATCTGATTAGTAAATTCTTGTCGGACCAAGCTATATCCTTGTAATTTATGAGGAAACATTCAAAAATTAGTCATTTTTCATTCTTAGGGGGTACTTTTCAAGGGCAAAAAAAGGGTTTTAAGGACTTCTTCCGAGATCATCAAGATTGGGGGAATTTTTTCTTTCCGGGACCCTTAAATATATCCCAGCATTGTAGGGATGGTCAGGCATACCGGCGGGACGTAGGTTACCAGCAAGAGGACGGTAATCTTAGCCCGACCCCTAAGAACATGTGTCTAACTGTATTCCAGAAACTTAGGAAATGTATGACAGGTCATGAAAAACTGGAAATACAAACAGGGGATGTTAAATGAAAAAATATAGGCCGGCTGATTCTTTAAAATCACCGAGATTTTAAGGAATTATTCCGGTCTTACTGGGCGGCGACCACTCGATTACGCTTGCCGAACTGAGGGCGGTGGCGAAAAAACACGGGCCGGTTGCATTAATTCAATTCGATTCTCACACCGACACAATGGACTCATATTTCGGTAGGCGATATAATCACGGCACACCCTTTAGAAGGGCAGTGGAAGAAAGATTGATTGATCCCGAGCATTCCATTCAGCTTGGCATCCGCGGTTCTGTTTATTCAAAAGATGACTTAAACGCTTCAAAGGAGCTCGGACTGGAGATGGTCACCGCGGTTGAGATTCAGCAAATTGGCATTCCCGCAATAATTCAGAGAATTCATGAACGGGTGAAAGGCGTCAAAGCTTTTGTTACTTTTGACATCGATTTTGTAGACACCGCCTATGCTCCCGGGACAGGAACCCCTGAAGTGGGAGGATTCACGAGCGTGGAGGCGCTACAGGCAGTAAGAGGATTAAAGGGATTGGATCTGATCGGATTTGACGTCGTGGAGGTCCTGCCTGCCCATGATTCGAACCATGTCACTGCATTTTTGGCCTCAACTGTTGCATATGAATTCATATCTTTGATCGCATTAAGGAAAAAAATGAATGCCTAAATCGTCCTAAGGAACTGAGATCTATTTGTAAGCCGAGACAGCCGCCGGAAAAGCAGAAATGAATTCTTGGTGGTTCTGAGGTTTAAAACAACCCTCCGTTTAGTATCTTTACCATTTCAAAAATAATTCTACCAGGAGGTTAAGGCTCATGGAGTGTTATGACAATCTTGTTAATCTCGAAGATGAACTAGGTGCCCATAATTACAAACCACTAGACGTGGTGCTCACAAGGGGTGAGCGGGTTTGGGTCTGGGATGAAACGGGCCGTAAGTACCTGGACTGCCTCTCGGCGTACTCCGCCGTGAATCAGGGTCATTGCCACCCCCGGCTATTGAAGGCCATGGTGGCGCAAGCCTCGCGCTTAACGCTGACTTCCCGGGCTTTCCGCAATGACCAGCTGGGACGATTGTACAAAGAGATCAGGGAACTGATCAAATACCACAAAATCCTGCTCATGAACAGCGGGGCCGAGGCGGTGGAATCGGCAATTAAGGCGGTACGAAAATGGGGCTACGAGGTGAAGGGTGTTCCCGAAAACCAGGCCGAAATCATCGTCTGTGAGAACAATTTCCATGGCCGCACCATCACCATTGTCAGTTTCAGCACCGATCCCACGGCCCGCGGCGGATTCGGGCCATTCACACCCGGCTTCAAATCAGTCCCTTTTGGAGACAGTGCCGCCCTGGAAGCGGTAATCACGCCCAACACAGTGGGATTCATGGTGGAACCCATCCAAGGCGAAGCCGGTGTAATCATTCCGCTCGAGGGATATTTAAAGGAAGTCAAAGAAATCTGCAAGCGTCATAACGTAACCCTGATCTTCGACGAGATTCAGACCGGTTTGGGTCGCACCGGAAAGCTTCTGGCGGACCGTCATGAGGATGCCGAGCCGGATGTGACCCTCATCGGCAAAGCCCTATCCGGCGGCTTTTACCCGATCTCGGCCGTCCTTTCCAACTCGGAGGTTCTCGGTGTCCTGCGGCCCGGCGAACACGGCAGCACCTTCGGCGGCAATCCCCTGGCCTGCGCGGTGGCCCGGATGGCGCTGCGGGTCTTGGTGGAAGAAGGGATGGTGGAAAATTCAGCGCTAATGGGGAAATATTTCCTGCAGGGATTGAAACAAATTGCCGGCCCTCTCGTAAAAGAAGTCCGGGGTAAAGGACTGATGATCGGGATCGAATTGCTGCCCGAAGGCGGTGGGGCCCGCCAATACTGCGAGGAGCTCAAGGGGCTGGGCGTCCTCTGTAAGGATACGCACGGCCACACCATTCGCGTTGCGCCGCCTCTGGTGATTACCCGCGAAGAAATCGATTGGGCCCTGGAACGCTTCGATACCGTATTGTCTGCCCGTTAGGACTTTCCCCGACAGGGAGGCCAGATTCATTATTTTCTTCACCGCCTCCACCGCCTCTCGGCGGTTGCCGGCACAAAGCTCCTGGAAGATTTTATTACGGGCAGTGACATCGTATTTACATGCCTGCCGCTGCCTGAACATGTTTTAGAAAATATGATGGGGGTTGGCGGTGCGCTGGAAGGAATGCATCCCGGTGCCATCTGGTTCGACACTTCAACTACGGACTATCACAACACCCTTCGTATCGCCGAGGAAGCAAATAAGAATCGCTATTCACTATGGAGAAAAAATGGCCTTTAAAAAAAATGATCACCGCTGTGGATTCCCATGCAGGAGAACCTATGCGTGTGATTACCGGTGGTGTGCCCCATATTCCCGGTTCAAGTGTTTTTGAGAAAATGAAGTGGTTGGAGGCTGAAGGGGATGATCTGAGGAGGATGATGCTCCGTGAGCCACGCGGCTATCCGCCTGTTTGCTGCAATCTCATCGTCCCGCCATGCCATCCCGATGCGGACGCCGGGTTCATCGTTATGGAGCAGACCGAATGTCCTGCCATGTCCGGGGGGAATACCATTTCAGTTGTCACAGTCCTTTTGGAAACCGGAATTCTGCCCATAATCAAAAAAGAAACTTTGTAACTATATTTCGGTTGTTTTTGGATTGTGGGAGGGGTTTTTAGATTAAAAATTCGTTCCAAGGTGAGCATTTGTTCACTGATCCTTATTGACGACCGCCGCCAACTGGCGGGTCAACAGCGGGATAATCTCCAACAAATCGGCAACGATGCAGTAATCACATTTTTTAACAATGTTCGCTTCCGGGTCAGTATTGACGGCGACAATCAGAGCCGAGGTCTTCATGCCGGCGAAATGCTGCACAGATCCGGAAATACCACAGGCGATATAGACTTTGGGACTGACGGTGGCACCGGTTTGCCCCACCTGCATGGAATGCGGCACCCAACCGGCATCGACGGCTACTCTGGACGCACCGACGGCTGCTCCGAGAAGGTCGGCACATTCGAAAAGAAGGCCAAAGTTGTCCGAGGCTTGAATGCCCCGTCCGCCGGATATGATGATATCAGCCTCGCTGAGATCGATGCCTCTGGCGGCATCCTGCCGGATCTCTTTTACAACCAGGCCGCCGCTGTCAGGATCTGCTTGAAAATAAACCACCTCTGCTTTCCCGGGTGAGGGTTTGGCCTCGAAAACATTCGGCCGGACGCCGTAGATGTAGCAAGGACCGTTGACTTTTATGACCGCGACGGTCTTACCCGAAAACTGGGATTTTTTGACGGTATGCGCGGACAAATTGATGTCTATACTATCCATCACAAGGGGCGCATCGAGGGTCGCTGCAATTCGGGGCAGTAATTCCTTCCCCTGGGCGCTTGTGAGCCCCAATAGCGTTTTAACGCCAAAATGGTCCATGGCCTGGATCACCGCCATGGACCAGGAAGCCGGATTCCAATCAAGGGGACCCTCCTTGGAAGCAACGTCGACAATTTTATGGATCCCATATGCCTCGAGTTCTGTCTTGTGATCGGCACCGCGTCCATCGATTAGAAAGCCATAAAGCTCATGACCATCTTTCCGGGCAGCTGTGATAACACCGAAATTCGTCTTTTTTAAGGCGTCATCTTTCGTTTCAAGTAGTATTCCAATCTTTCGCATGATTAAATATCTCTGAGTTTCTACAACTTGTTAGGAACATAGTTTTTTTGTGGCCATTGGTGTTGGAAATCCATATGGAGTGATGGATTAGTGGAGTGTTGGAGTGATGGAGTGAATATCGGTTGATATAATGGAAAAATATAAACCATGTTTGGATCTCGAATATCCAAAGGTAAAAGAGTAAAAATCAGATCCATTTCTGCTTTTAAGCCCAACTCTCCAATACTCCATTACCCCAGCACTTTCAGGGCAGTACTTTGGCTTCCTCACGCAGGATCCGAATGAGTTCTCCAACCGCCGCTTCCGGCGGCCCCTTCAGCTCTTTGGCCTCGCGCTCTTCAACGGCGGGCTTAAGCTCGACTATCTCCATACTGCTCACCGGTTTTTCAATGGCCAGACTTTTCAAATCAATTATTTTCACTTCTTTTTTCCTGGCCTTCATTATCGCCGGCAAGGTGGGATAACTCGGCTTGTTCAACCCTTTACCGGTGCCGATAACGCAGGGCAGCGGCATCTCTAAAACCCCTGTTGCGCCTGCTTCCATCTCACATTCCACCACCACCCGGTCCTGTTCCAGTGAAAAGGCCACCACGTTGGATGCAACCGGCAGAGCCAGGCCGGCTGCAAGCCGGTACATCGTTTGAAATCCTTCACTATCGATGGATTCTTTGCCGGTGAATATGAGACCCGGATTACCATCCTGTTCAATGGCCGCTTTTAAGGCTCGGGCCGTTAGGATACTGTCGGGGCGGTCACCGGTTTGGATTAAAATCGCACGATCCGCCCCCATGGCCAGAGCGGATCGCAGGGTGTTTTCAGCGTCTTGCTTGCCCACGCTGACGGCAATCACCTCGCAATCTCCAACCTGTTTTTTAACTCGAGCAGCCTCCTCCACCGCATGTTCATCATAGGGATTCAGGATAAAGGTAATCGATTCATTGAACTGGTTTTTCCCCTGGATGGTTATTTTGGCCGCTGAGTCCGGTACGTGTTTGACACAAACAAAAATTTTCATGATCGCTTCTTTAATGCTTTCGATTACATTGCAAATAATGATTATAGCCACCAAACCCACGAAAGAATACGATACCTAATTTTTGGTTTGGCGCGGTTTAGTGGTTTTCTGGGCTGAATTTACCGCGTATGAAATTTCGCATGGGCGGAACAGCGAAAAGATTGCACGTCGAACATCGAACGCCTAACATCGAACGTCGAATATGGATGGCGCTGCGCTTTATCTTATTTTATAGCAAGCGAACCGGGGAATTTCGAAGAGCAGATTCGCTTTGCTCAGCTTTTTATTAAATTGACAGAATTCATTATTCGATGTTGGACGTTCAATGTTCGACGTTCGCGTGAGTTTCTTATTCCATGAACTGGAAGCTGGACTGAACCGGCGGCGAAAATCCCGAAACCCCGCTATCCCATCAAAACCAAAAACAGGACTCCGCAAACCGACCGCAAAATCCTGTTTTTAACAGCACATCATACCTCTTAGTGTCTTTGTGCCTTTGTGGCTGAACGATTATATTAACGTTTCCAGGCTACCCGTTGACCGAAAAACTGCTGTCGTAGTTAATTTCCCGATTGCGCGAGAAAAACCCCACGTTGAGCACCCGTCCAATATGACGCAGCTTGAACTGAAAGGGCTCTTTGTCATGGTCCAGGCCCTTCTCGCAGGCGTCGATTAATTCCGCCATCATGGCGCCGGCTACCGGGGCGTTCTTATACTGGTTGCCGCTGCTGCCGATGGCCATATAAAAGCCCTGCATGCCTGATTTATCGTAGATCGGGATCCAATCATCGGAGCAGTCATAAAGGTCGCAGGTTCCCCGGGGCTGATTGGGAATCTGCATGCTCGGCACGCGCTTGGCACAGCGGTAGGTTTGAGCTTTCCACTGGGCTTCTGAAAGTTGATTGTCCCTCCCGGTTTCTCCCTTGCCGGCATAAAATTCGTCCGGGTCGACCCACTCCTGGGGATCGCACTCGGGGTCCTCACTGCCGATCAGAAACATGTTGCCGGCTTCCGGGCGGTAGTAGCAGGCAATATCCCCGTCGGAGGTATGGTAGCCTTTTTCCAGATAATTGTATCCTTCCGGAGACGGGCAGTGCATCACCTCGTGGCGCAACGCTTTGGTTTTGATGTTGCACTCCTCGTAAACGCCTTCGGCCATTTGATTGATTTTGTATGAGTGCGGGCCGGCCACGTTGACCACCACCGGTGCATCGATCTGGGTGCCGTCTTTAAGCGTCACGCCCAGCACCTGGTTGTCCCGGCTGCGGATATCCACCACTTCGGCATTGAAGATAAACTCCCCGCCTTTGGCCTCGGCAGCCCGCATGATGTTGTGGGCGGACAATTCCGGATCGTTGACATAACCGCCTTCCGGGCAGAACAGGGCACCCTCGAGCTCTTTGGCCGGTTCGTCGAAAAACTTGGGATCCTCGGGGCGTCTAACCGGCCAGAACTCGTGTAAGTCATAGACCGGCACCATTTCATTGATTTTTTTATTGTCCCATTCTTCATAGGCGACACCGACGGCATCGTAGTGTTTTTTAACCTTGCGCCAGTCATGACCCTGGGATTTAAGCAGAATGGAACCGGTATTCATGAACTTGGCCAGGCCTTTCTCGTCTTCGACGTGATCCAGATAATTTTCCCAGTCCAGCCAATACTTGAATCCCTCATAAGCGAAGGCCACACCATCTTCGGTGGAATAGTGGGCCCGCACAATGGCACAGGATGCGGCGGTCGAACCCTGACCGGCGTCGGTCAATTTATCGATGCCCAACGTTTTATAACCCATTTTGCATAGCTCGTAAGCAATGGGCGCACCAATGACCCCCACCCCGATGATAATGGCATCATACTTTTTGTTCATGGCAATACCTCCTGTTTGATTTCGGATTTGGCAATTAGGCATAAATCCGGATTTATAATCCTAATCCGGACGAGTCGGTTGTAGTGAAGCGTAAATCCCGCTGTATCGGGGAATTGACTATTGAAGATTTAATGAATCGCTATGCTCTGTCCTTTTTAAATCGACAGCATTCCACAAATATTCAATATTCAATCGACAATATTCATTCATTAAGCCAGCTGCTGAAAGTATTCTCACCGGCAGGACGCATGCCGAATTCCTCCCCCGCATCAAGGATTGCCGCAGTCATCGACCCGGCATATCCCCTGGAACAGGTCATGAGGATCCCGCATCTTTGCGGGGTTTTTTCCAGGATGACAATCTGGCAGGGGACATGCGAAAACGGACCTTGCAGTAAAAAAGGGGGTTCTTTCAGCGGATCAAAAAAATCGAGCGCCGTTAATTTTTCCGCTATTGCAAAAATTTCCTTACCGAAAAGCGCCAGAAACACGGTGACATCGGTCACCTCTGTAAAGGCGGGACCTTCGGGCTTATCCGGTTTTTCTCCCGTCAGGTGCCATATTGACGCCTGGGTGCGGTTCATGCGATTTATCAACATGCCGCTATTAAAAACACATCGGCCGGGAGCATCAGGAATATGAATCCCCCAGGGCTCCATCTTGTCAATATCCCCGTCCTGCAAATCCCATCGGGTCCGGTGGCTTAAATCGACCACATAAGGCCCGATTTCTTCAGCTTCATATTCCAGTACGATGGACCAGTTGTCCCGCATTTCCGTTTTCGCCGGCCCGGTGTCAAAGGATACCGGGGAGCGTCTGATGATATTTTCCATTATAACTACCTCAATTGACTATTGAAAATATTCATTCCCTTAGCCGCTTCCCTTCCGGATCATAAAAAGGAAGCGCTGTCACCGCCGCATAAAGATGCCGGCCTTCACATTCGTCTTCATAGATCTGCAAGCGCGTGCCTTCCGCGGCCAGTGATGCATCCACCAAAGCCAGCCCGATGCTCTCCTTCAGTCCAAAACTAAACCGCGCAATACAGACATAGCCCTTGATGGAACTATCTACAATAAGAGAGCCGTCTTTGGGCGTACGAGAAGCGTTTTCCATTTTAAACCCCACCAATTTAAAACGCCCCGCCTGTTTTTCGGTCTGCTTCAGTGCCACCGCACCCACTGTTTTGGCCGCTGCTTTTTTGCGATCCCACAGGAAACCAAGTCCCACATCGTGCAGCGTGGTTCGCTGCTCGGATTCCGATCCGATGATAATGTGGCCTTTTTCCATGCGAAGCACGTTTTGCGCTTCCAGTCCAAAATTTTGGATGTCAAACTTCTTGCCGGCCTGTGCAACCAGTTCCCACAGCGATTGCATGTAGGATGCCGGCGCATGCAGTTCGTAGGAAAGCTCACCTACGAAACCAAGACGCATGATCCTGACGGCGATTGTATCTCTAATCTTAAACTCACGATATCCGGTAAAAGGAAAGGCTTGATTGGATATATCGCCGTCAACAAGTTGCTCAAGCACTTTGCGGGCATTGGGTCCCGCAAGGTTGATGACCCCCAGGGCATCGGTCAGGTTGACCATGTGATAATTCCAGCCGTCATAACGGGAATGAAAGCGAAACCACTCCACGGTGCTACCGGCACGGCCGCTGGAGGTGGTGAAATAATACTCATTTTCCCCGCGCTTGACGACCACACCGTCATCGATGATACAGCCGTCTTCATTACACATGGCAGCGTATTTGATCTTGCCGTCGGATATTTTAGACATGTCGCCGGCGTAAACCCGCTGCAGCGCCTTCAAGGCATCCGGCCCCCAGATCCTGAATTTGCCCAGGGTGGATGCATCCAGCATCCCCACGTTGTTGCGCACATTTTCGATTTCTTCCCGGCAGCTGAAATCATGGGAAAAGTAGCGCGCTCGTTTCCAGACACCGATGCGGCGCATGACGCCGCCGCTCTCCATCTGGTAATCATGCAGCGGCGTGCACTTAAACATATCGTGGTTTGTCCCGGCATAGGTGGCAATAAAGGTAGGAACCATGGGTGCGCGCACCGTCGTCGGTTTGGCCAGGCCACCGCCCTCCCCGTGATACTGGGCCACAAACAACGGCAGGTTATGTCCGGGGATACCGCCCTGGCCGGGTCCCGTTCCGGCTGCTGTAAAGCGCTTTATTAATTCGGTGGCATCAAAGCCCATCTCCAGGGCTTGAGCCACATTTTTTAAGGTGGTGTCTTCATCGAAGCAAATAAAGGTTTTGCGGCCTTTAACCGGCGCTTGAACCAGTTTGCAGCCCCGCACAGGACCGGGCAGGTCATCGAGCTGCTCACGGGCCGGTTTTAGATCTGCTGAAACGTCTGGATCACAATCAGCAGCCGCCAAAAGTCCTGCCAGGTGACCCGATGCTTCGATGGCCAGGGGATCGTCCAAGCCCAGCAAACGGCCGGCAGCATGCGTTTTATCCGGCAGTTTCAAAGGCAGAAAAAACCCGGTGTGGTTGTCATAAGCAAGTTGAGCCTGGGCCAGGGAAAGCGCACCGGTAACCGGCGTCATCCCGGCCGACGCCACCAGAAGATCACAATCGACATCCCGTTGGTGGGTTCCCTGGATGGTGCTTAGGGTCACTTTGTTCAGGCGGGCGTCGCCATGGGCCGTATTGGCAACCCAGCCGCGCAAAAACGGTATTTTCTTCGCAGCCAGTCCGGCCACCAGAGCAGGATCCTGCCCGTCTTCCCGAATGTCGGCCACCTGCGATATTTTAAGACCTAAGCTTGAAAGATCCAATGCCGCTTCTATTCCGAGATCATGGCCGATGCTGAAGACGGCATTTTCTCCGGGAAGCAAACCATAGGTCCGGGCCAACCGGTGTGCGCAACCAATCTGCATGATACCGGGGCGTTCGTTATTTTCAAAGAGCAGGGGACGCTCGATACATCCCGTGGCGACCACAACACTTTGGGCCCGAATTTCAATATAACGCTCATCGAAAAAATCTGATTCCCCACCCACTTGAAAGGCAGTGATGAGGTTGTTGTTATAGGCACCGACCACGGACGTGTGACTAAAAACACGAACAGTGGGGACCTGCTCAACCAGCTCCGCCAATTCCCGGGCTCTTTCAAACAGGTGGATGCTGTTGTCATATTCAGCCGGACGATAGTCAAAAAACCCGCCCAGCCAGGGGCGGGATTCCAGCAGGATGACGCGCAGCCCACGCTCGCCCGCGGCCAGAGCCGCAGACAACCCCGCAGGCCCGCCGCCGATCACACATACATCCGCTTTGGGATAGATTTCATCATATTTACCCTTCATCTGAAATTCAGGAGAAATTTTCCCGAGCCCGGCGGCCTTGCGCACCTGCTTCAGAGCAATCGGCCATATTTTGGCCGGCTTGTGCATCATACGATAGTAAAATCCGGCGGGCATGGCCCAATCCAGCCTGTCCATGAATCCCATCATATCTTTTTCAGGGGTTCCTTTTACATTTTGGGCTTTTACCGTCATCCCGTTGCTGAGAAGCGTATTTTCGGAACGAACATTGGGGATGCCGTTTACCTGCATACAGGTATTGCTGCATTCGCCGTCCAGACTGTAGAGTCCCCGGGGGCGGTGATATTTAAGGCTGCGGGAAAATATGCGAACCCCACTGGCATATAAAGCGGTGGCAACCGTGTCGCCGGCCACCCCCCGGCAGGTTTTGCCGTCATAATTCAAAGATATTTCTTGCGCGGGATCAATTCGCAAAGTCGGCAGTTTGCTTAGCCTGTTCATTGATTTACCTCCGGTTTTTCCACTTCAAGGTTGGCGGTTGTATCCCGGTGAATGGTAAACCAGCCACCGCATCCATCCCGGTGAAACCACCACTCCTCCTGAACACCGGCCACACATGCATTCATGTGGACGTAATCGCACCAATCGGCGGGGGTAAGTTCTTCTTCGTCGGGCCTTGGTCCTTTATCCACTCCGCCATAGCGGAACTCATAACCGTTTCGTTTACCGCAAATAGGGCATGTAATGGTGAATGCCATGCTGTTCTCCCTTTTAAAATGAATATTGAAGAATGACTAATGAATAATTTAGGAACTTTATCGATTTTAATTAAAATGGATGGAGCGAAGCCTCCGGCTCGCAGGGGTTGTAGCGCCTACGCCTCGGAGAGCGACTTCCTCAAATAGTCAACAGTCAATAATCATTCGACATTTGTTTAGTTATCCGGTGAATAGTTCATCAAAGCCGCCGTCTCCCCCATCAACCGGTGCTGCTCAAAACGCTTCAGGTGAAAAGGTTTCAGCATGTCGGGACAATTTCCGCCGGCCATATATTGGGCCATATATTTTCCGGTGGCGGCACAGGATTTGAAACCAAAATATCCCCAACCGCAGTTCATGTAGTAGCCTTCAATCCGGTCATTGCCATCCATGATCGGGGCCATGTCGGGTGTCATGTCGGCCAGACCGGCCCAGTGACGCATGAATTTAACCCCCCTTAAGCACGGTAGCATCTCCGCCAGGGCTTGGGCCTGATGTTTGATGTAATGAGCCGTGGTCTGGGTCGTATAATTGGGCCAGGGGTCCATGTGAGCGCCGGTGGCGATCTCACCTTTCAGGGTCTGGTTGGCATAGACGTGATAGGCTCCGGATGAAATCACATGATTTAAAATCGGTTTCAGCGGCTGCGTCACCATGGACTGGATAGTCAAAACACTGATGGGCAGTTTGATGCCCAGCATTTCATAGGAAATGCCGGCCGAATATCCGCCGGCCGACAACAGAACCCGCGGGGTATAAATTTTCCCCTGATCCGTATCGACGGAGACTATTTTACTGTTTTCAACACCAACCCCTGTAACGGTGGTCTGCTGATGAATGTCCACCCCGTGCTTTGAGGCACCTTTCGCCAACCCCCAGACGACTGCATCATGGCGCAAAATTCCGCCCGGCGGATGATACATGGCGCCAAAAATCGGATAGGTGATGTCCTCTGATATGTTCAGTGCGGGCATCATCTCCCGGCATTGTCTGGCATCGATTAAATGACTTTCGACCCCGTGAAACTGGGCCGTCGCAACGTTCATCCGGGCCGCATTCATGGCCGCTTCGCTGTGCAACAGATTGAGGTTGCCGCAATTAAAAAACATCAGGTTGTAATCTAATTCTTTGGTGAGTATTGGCCACAGCTTTAGGCCTTCTTTGTATAGCGGCACATTTTCCTGGGTTCGCTGGTTGGCGCGCACGATGGCGGTGTTCCGCCCCGCGCCGCCAAAACCGATAAACCGTTTTTCGAGAACCGCCACATCGGTGAGGCCATGGTCCCGGGCCAGAAAATAAGCGGTGGCCAGACCATGCAGACCACCGCCGATGATCACCGCGTCATAGCTGGACTTGAGTCGGGGTTTCTTGCCCCACAAGGGTTTATAACTGCCAAACATAATGTTCCCCTTTTTACAGTCTTCAAGATAATGATGGTTTTTAATTCAGTATCCAAGGACCACCGGTAGCCGGGTGCCCAACTATCCTGAAAATATAGAATAATTTAATATTTACAATTTGTTATCTATTAAACCAGTCAACAATCAAACCTAAATCAACATCAGTACTTATGACAGTGAAATAAATCATGTCAAGAAAAAAATCAAAAAATGAAAGGATACATTCCAAAATAGGTTGACAAATTGAAAATTATAATTGATATACCTATAATTTCAATCAGTACCCAGGTGAGTAAAACGTTGTGCCAATTCGAGAGTTCGCTTGAGCTGCGTACTTCTATGATGATTTAGCAGTGCTGTTTTGCCATGTTTTATTTCATTTGACTAAAATCCTTTCATTTCTAGGAAAATACTGATAATGAACGATCAACCATCGCATCCGGCAATGAAAGGAATCGTCGATCAAGGCCCATCCCTGACACCAAAAGCCCGAATCCTGGGAAACTACATTCTCAAAAACCCCCGCAAAGCGGTCTTCATGACCACAAAGGAATTAGCTGAGACTTGCGACGTCAGTGAGGCCACCGTGGTACGTTTTGTAAGCCGGCTGGGCTACAAGGGCTATGGGGCCTTTCAACAGGCTCTAAGAGATTTTGTGGACACAGAACTGACCCTGCTGGATCGAACGGACTTGTCTGACATGCAGGGGCCGGGCACGGATCGCCTCAGGCGGGTGGTGTTCGAAGAGATGGACAACCTCAAACACTTTTTTGAAACCGTGGACCTGAATGTTCTGAACCGTGTCGTGGATTTTCTTGCAAAAAGCAACTCCATCTACGTCATCGGCTCCCGTCTGTCCTACACATTTGCATATTATCTGGGTTGGTCCCTGACCAAGATTCGCCCGGATGTGCGTATAATAAAGGGGAGCGACAGCACATCGATTGACTGGTTGACCATTGCAGCACCTGAAAGCCTTGTGGTCATCATCGCCACGACACGATATCCCAATGAACTTATCCGACTGGGTAAAATGGTTCGCCGGCTCGGTCTGACCCTCATCGTAATTGCAGACAGCTCTTTGTGTCCGTTAACCCATTTCGCCCATCTGTCGCTGGTTGCACCTTCCAAAAATATTCCCTTTATTGGAAATCCGACGACGATTTCCTGCATCATCAATTACCTCGTTTTGGAACTGGCAAGCCGCAACGGTGGTCGGCTGAAACAACATCAGGAAAAACTGGAACAGGCTTACCTGGAAAATGATGTCCTGTTTAATCTGGACAGAGAAGAATTTGGTATAAAATAACTTTCACAAAGGAGGCAATAATTATGAGTGAATTGTTAGCAAAAATGGCCGAAGCATTGATCGCCGGCAAAGTGGACGAAGTAACGGACCTCACAAAACAAGCCCTCGATGCGAATGTCTCCTCGAAGGACATTCTGGAGAAGGGACTGCTGGCCGGGATGGAAGTGGTCGGAAAGCGGTTTAAAGCCAATGATATGTTTATTCCGGAGGTGCTGCGGTGCGCCAAATGCATGCACGGTGCCATGGAAATCCTAAGGCCGCTGCTGGCGGAGACCGGTGTGGAAACTGCCGGCACGTTCGTGATCGGTACGGTAAAGGGTGATTTGCATGACATCGGCAAAAACCTGGTGGGCATGATGTTCGAGGGTGCCGGATTTCAGGTGGTTGACCTGGGCATCGATCTGGAACCGGCGGCATTCGTCGAAGCGATTAAAGAACACAAGGCAAGCCTTTTTGGCATGTCGGCGCTTTTGACCACCACCATGCCAAAGATGGCCGAAACCATCAATGCCATTAAAGAGGCCGGTATCAGGGACCAGGTCAAGATTATGATTGGCGGCGCCCCCGTGACAGCGGAGTTTGCAAAAGAGATCGGTGCCGATGCATATGCCTCCAATGCCGCCAGCGCTGTGGACAAAGGCAAAGAACTGATAGGATTGTAATTTGTTATTTCCGGTATATCCGGGTTAGGTTATGCAATCAAATGGCGGTACCCATAACCTAGTCCATTTTTTGAAAACAACCGGTAAAAAGGAGAACAACCCATGTTAGAAAAAACGATGCTCATTAAAATGAATCAACAGGCTTACGGGACAACCAAGTTCCAGATTCTAACCGGAGATCAGATTCAACAAATTTATTTTGCGGCGCTGGACGTTCTGGAGATTTCCGGGGCCCGGACATTTCATAAAGAAGCCCTGGAACTGTTCTCCAATAGTGATGCCGTGGTGAGTGACACCAACCGGGTGCGGATACCGACCGCCATGGTAGAACAGGCCTTGGGCAGTTGTCCTTCCAAATCCAATTTAACCGGCAGAAACGGCAAACGATCGATCAAGCTGCAAAAAAACGAGGTGTCTTTCGGAAGTGGTGCGGATGCCCGCTTCGTTTATGACCGCACGTCCGGGGAGCGTCGCAAGTCTACCTTCGCGGATGTTGAGGCCGCAGCCAAAATCGTGGATTACCTGCCCAGACTAGATTTTTGTATGTCCCACGGCCTGGTGTCGGACGCACCCAATGCCAAAACATATGACCGGCATCAGTTTTTGGCCATGGTTAAAAACTGCACCAAGCCCCTGGTCGTCACCAGTGTCGATGCGGACGGCTTGAAGGATCAATGGGAGATGGCCTGTCTCATACAGGGCGGCGAAAAGGAGTTTCGCTTAAGCCCGCTCTTTGCAACGTATATCCGGTCGGATTCGCCCCTGATGGGCAACAGCGACACCGTGGCTAAACTCCTGTTTGCCACGGAAAAAGGGATACCCGCCATCTTCACGCCATGTTCGGTTTTGGGAATTACGGCGCCAGCCTCCATCGCCGGGGTGCTTGTCCAGAACCTGGCCGATGCCCTGTTTACCGTAGTATTGTGCTGCCTCAAAAAGCCCGGAATGCCCTTACTTTTAGGTGGCATTCAAACCGTTATGAGTCAAGCAAAAGAGACCCTGTCGTACGGATCACCCGAGCTTCACCTGACTTCGGCGGCCATGACCGAAATTTACAAATGGCTGGGACTGTTGAGTTCCTCAGCGGGCGGGTGCACGGATGCCAAGGTTGTGGACGAACAGGCGGCCTCGGAATCCGTCATGAGTATATACAACAACTTGATGGCAGGTACCAACCTGGTCCACCAGGTCGGCTGCCTCGACGGCGGTCTGACCGGATCCCTTTCGAGTCTGGTCATGTGTGACGAAATCATCGGCATGATCAAGCAGATCGGTAAAGGTATTCAAGTGTCGGATGAGACCCTGGCCCTGGACATTCTCAAAGAAGTGGGGCCGGGCGGTGAATTCCTGAGTCATGATCACACCTATGATCACTGGAAGGAATGGTTCCGGCCGACAATAATCGATCGATCCAATTTTGAAGCCTGGTCGGATGCGGGCAGCAAAACTTACAATGATCGGCTCGAACCCGAGGTAGACCGCATCCTGGAGTCACATACGCCGCAGCCATTGGATGAAAACATAGTTCAGGAGATGAAAAAAATCATCAACCTGGCAGACAAAAAGGAGGTTTGATGATGAGCACCCGAACCAATCAGACGGTCAATCAGACAGCCCGGTTTTCCATTTTATCCCAGGACCAGAAGCAAAGAATTTTTGAAGGCATGATCGCAACCCTTCGCAATACGGGGGTGCACCTGCACCATGAACAAGCCCGCGAGCTGCTCAAAAAACACGGCGCCCTGGTGGACGGTGTGTCCGTCAAAATTCCTCAAAATCTTGTCCTGGATGCCCTGGCAACTGTTCCGCCGGTGACCGTGATCCAAAGCTGGGACGGCACCCGCAAGACCCTTATCGAAAAAAACCAGGTCCTTTTTGGTCCCGGACCGACACCGCCTAATTTTACGGACCCCCATACCCTGGAACGACGTAAATATGTCAAAGCAGATGCTGCCATGGTGGCTCGCATATGCCAGGCCCTTCCCAACATCGGGTTTGTACAGTCACTGGGCACCATCAGCGATGTGACGGTCTCCCTGGCGGATGTCTACGAGTTTGCGGAAATGGTCCAGAACACGACCAAACCCATTTTATCCTGGTCCTATACCCGGGACACCTGCAGCGACATTCACCGCATTGCCATGGCTATGGCCGGCGGCGAAGACGCATTCAAGCAATGCCCGAATTATGTATTTTACGGAGAGCCGATCTCGCCGCTGCTCAGCGATTTTCATGCCATGGACAAGGCCATGTACTGTGCAGAGCATGGGATCCCCCAGGTCTACACTCCCTGCTGCATCGGCGGCGGCACTGTTCCGGCCACCCACGCCGGGCAGCTGGTCTGTGCCCTCTCCGAATCCATGCTCGGCGTCGTGGTCGCCCAACTTATCAACCCCGGTACCTGTGTTATCATGGGCGGCGTCCAGTCCATCATGGATATGCAATACTCGGTCTACGCCTATGGCGCACCGGAACTGAGCCTTTTGAGCGCGGGCCTCACTGAAATGGCCCGCTATGTGGGTCTGCCCATGTTTTCCACCGCCGGCTGTACCGACACCAAAATCCTGGATCCCCAGGGTGCCATCGAAGCCGCCACCTCCGTACATTCAGCCATGCTCAGTGGGGCGAATTTCATTCACGATGTCGGATACTTCGAGTCCGGTATGACCGGATCCGTTCTCCAGCTGGTTATGGCGGACGAGCAGATCGGAATGAGCCACGTCGTGGCCAAGGGAATCGAAATCAATGAAGAGACCCTGGCGGTTGAAGAAATTTGCAACGCGGGACCGGGGGGCAACTATGCGGATACCGGCCACACCAAAAAGTTTGCAGCCTCCCATTGGCAGCCGACGCTCATGGACCGGCGGAGCTACGAGGACTGGGCTGGCCAGGGCCGAAAAACGATGAAAGACCGCGTTATCGAAAAGACCCGTGACATCATCGCTAATTTTGTGGGACCCATATCAAAAGTGCCGGCAGACACAAAGAAGCAAATCGCCGATATCCTGCAGGCGGCGGAAGTCCGCGAGGCTAAAAAGGCTGAGACGGGAAATAAATGATTGAATATTGTCGATTGATTATTGAATAATTATGGAATTCTTTCCATTTTAGATAAGGACGGAGCGAAGCCTCCCCTCCGGCCTGTAAGCCTATGAAGCCTACGGGCTGGAAGCGGGCTCGTAGGGGTTGTAGCGCCTACGCCTCGGAGAGCGACATCCACAAACATTCAATTAGCAATCTTCAATTTTCAATTCCGTCTCGTCCGGGTTTTCCCCTGTCCGTTAATGAGCCGTCCGGATCGCTGCAGTAACCGGACGGCTCGAATTTTTTTAAGTTTTCGCTCCCAGGGCAATTCAAGTTCTTCGACAAGATTAGGCCCTTATCGGGTTTTATCTGACAACATGTTGTCAGAAACTTAATGTTTCAGGTGTTGGGTGTCAGCGGCTGGGCTGATGCTGGCGGAACACCTCTAACACTGCAATGAATCTTTTTTACAAGAATACGGCTTTTGCCTGGTGGGAGCGGCTTCCAGCCGCGATAAACAATAGCCGCATGGTGCTAATACAACAAGCTGTGGGGAAATAGACAGCAATGGAGATTAAATTGACGGAGCGAAGCCTCCCCTCCGGCCTGTAAGCCTATGAAGCCTACGGGCTGGAAGCGGGCTCGTAGGGGTTGTAGCGCCTACGCCTCGGAGAGCGACATCCACAAATATTCAATTTACAATCTTCAATTTTCAATTCCGACTCGCCCCGCGTGGTATGTTGAGAACCCGAAACTGTCCGAAAATTTCCAATCCGGAGAAGAACAACTATGCCCAAGCTAACAATTTTGCCTTTCAAAGAAGAAGTGGACATCCAAACCGATGAAACCGTCATGCAGGCGCTGCGCCGGGGTGGCTATGAAATCGAAGGGCCCTGCAACGGGCAGGGGATTTGCGGAAAGTGCAGAATCCGGGTGGAAGATCCTGCCGATGTGCCGCCGACACCCCATCGCCGTATTTCCGAGGCTGAAGCCCGGGAGAGGGGGATTCGCCTGGCATGCCGCCTGATTCCCCGGGGTGACATCACCGTGCATCTGCCGGATGATTTTTCGGTCGATGCCCGCATCCTCGAAGGAGAGCATCTGGGTGGAGTCGAACTGAAACCCGCGGCGGTTGTTGTTTCAAAAAAAGACGCTTATTGGATGCGATACGCCGGCGAGGATTCGGAAGTCATTTTGCATAAATGGGATGCCCACTTTTCACCCAAAGGACTGGCCATCGATGTCGGCACCACGACGCTGGTAGCCACCCTGTTTTGCCTGGTTACCGGCAAGGAGTTATCCACCTCATCCAGCATCAATCCCCAGACGAAATTCGGGCACGATGTCTTAAGCCGCATTCAAAAAGGATCGACCGCAGAGGGACTGGCCGAAGTGGCCGGTGTCGTCCGCAGGGAGCTAAATCGGCTGATTCAGACGGCCTGTAAAAAATCAAATGCCGTCATGGATGAGATCCTGGACGTGGTCATCGGCGGCAATACGACCATGCTCACGCTTGCCGCCGCCATAAATCCGAAACCCCTCGGTCGCCTTCCTTTTACGGTAGACATCACGGGCGGAACTTCCTATGCCGCAAAGGAATTCGGCCTCGACATTAATCCGGCCGGCAGGGTCTATGTGCCGCCCATCGTGCATGCGTTTATCGGTTCGGATATTAGTGCCGGTGTTCTCGCCTGCGGCTGTCTTGAAAAGAAAAAGCCCTCGCTGTTTGTTGATGTCGGGACGAACGGCGAGATGGGGATCAATAACGATGGCCGGTTCATTGTGGCCTCGACTGCCGCCGGACCGGCCTTCGAAGGCATGGGGGTCTCCAGCGGAATCCGAGCTGTTCCGGGCGCTGTCGAATCAGCTTATTTTGACGGCGAAACAATCGATGTCAAAACGATTGACGCGCAACCGGCCAGAGGAATTTGCGGTAGCGGTATCATTGACCTAGCGTCTGCCCTTCTCAAAGCGGGGGTCGTGGATGCCAGCGGCAGAATGAAAACACCTGAGCAGAAAGAAAACCTGCAAGCGTCCGTCGCCGAACGATTATCGCTCATTGACGACCAACCGGTGTTTAACATTGCAGAGGGTGTAAGCTTCACCCAAGCCGACATCCGCCAGGTGCAGTTGGCCAAAGGGGCCATTCGCACGGGGATCGACATGCTGCTGTCGGAGGCCAATCTAACCCCGGCAGACCTTGAAGACATCACCCTGGCAGGAGCCTTCGGCTATCACCTGCGGCCCGACAGTCTGGCGGCCATCGGGTTGATTCCGGATAAGCTTGCCCGCAAAGTCCGTTTTGCCGGCAACACATCCAAAACCGGTTGTGCCATGATGCTGATCAACGCCTCTTTGAGAGAATACCTCGAAGAGCAGGTGCAGCGTGTCGAACACCTGCCCCTGGCGGAAAAGATAAGCTTTCAGGATCTTTTCATCGAAAACCTGAATTTTCCGGATTCTGATTCCTGATCCGGACGAGCCGAAATTGAAGATTGAATATTTATGGATGGCGCTCTCCGAGGCGCAGGCGCTACAACCCCTACGAGCCCGCTTCCAGCCCGTAGGCTTCATAGGCTTACAGGCCGGAGGGGAGGCTTCGCTCCGTCAATTTAATCTCTATTAGGGGCAGGTTATAATTTTGTTGGGTTTTAGATCCGTTTTTTTAAGTTTGATGGTGCCCCGCAACTCACCTTAAGAGGTGCGTTGATGGTTTTATTAAAATTGATCCGCCGAAGGCGACCCTTAAATATTCAATATTCATTCGACATTATTCATTCATAGGGGGCTTACTTGAAGCAATTTGGCTTAAGATCACCGGCCGGCTTGGTGCTCTTTCTCACCTGGCTCTTATTCGGCATGTACTATGTGAACCGCTTCAACTACTCCCCCATGATTCCCCTTCTCAGAGCCGACCTCGGTATCTCCAATACCCAGGCCGGTTGGCTGATGGCCCAATTTTTCATTTCCTACACGATATTTCAATTGCCCGCGGGATTTCTGGGAGATCGCTTCGGTCCAAGAAAAACCCTTACCTGGGGCGCGGTCATCTCCATCGCCGGCAATCTTATTTTCAGCCAGGCAACCTCTTTCGGCATTCTCTCACTAGGCCAATTGGCGAACGGTCTGGGCCAGTCCATGGGCTGGACCTCATCCCTGAAGCTGATTGTCAGCTGGTTTCCGCGGTCTCGACGGGCGACGGCCATCGGATTATTCGCGACCTGCGTCACCGCGGGCAGCAGTGTCGGCATACGGCTTTCCGGCTGGCTTGGCGATCATCTGGGATGGCGCAGTTCATTCATCATTCCGCCCGTATCGCTGGCAATCGTTGCGTTGCTGTTTTGGATGATGGTAAAAGATAATCCCGGCGAGAAAGGACTTCCCGACTTTGATGATGAAATTTTGCTGGAAAGACAGATTGAAAACGATCCGAGATCGCGGCTGTCTCTGGTTTTAAGCAATCGCATTCTGTGGTCTGTCGCCCTCGTGTATTTTTGTTTCGTTTATGTCCAGTTCGGTTGCCTGGTCTGGATCCCGTCCTTTCTGAAGGAAGGCTATGCCATGTCTGTAGACCGTGCCAGCACGATCACCGCCCTTGTTCTGCTGCCCGGGGTCTTTGCGTCTCCGCTGGCCGGATTTTTGTCAGATCATTATTTCGGGGGCCGGCGAAAACCGCTGCTTCTTACGGGGATGTTCATTCTGGCACTATCGACCTTTCTTTTGTCCCGCGAGGTCAGTATCAACCTGGCTGCAGGCCTGCTGGCTATCGTCGGCTTGATGATCATCATGCCGGACGTCCTCCTGGCCGCCTACCCTTCGGATATTCTTTCAAGAAAATTGTCGGCCACCGGCATGGGGTTTCTGACGACCTTCACCAGCATTGCCGGCATCATCACCACACCGCTTTCCGGGAAAATCATCGATATTTTTAATTCTTATACAGCCGTGTTTTTATCTTTCGCTATTGTGGCCCTGGCAGGCGCGCTGTTGACCCTGTGTATCCGGGAGAAAGCGATTTACAATGACAAGTAAAGGCAAGGGTGATGAAAATCACGCATAACGTGGCGCTTAACTTTCATCATATGCCTATTCCGCTAAATCAACTTTTTGGGACAATTTTAGATTTTAGATTTTAGATTTTGGATTGCGGAATTGTTGTATCGCTTTGCTCTATCATTTTTTAGCAAATTGATCCGCCGGCTTCCGGCTCGTAGAGCCTACAGCTCGGAGAGCGGCGGACCTTAAATCCAAAAACCATAAGGAGGCAATCATCATGGACCTGAATCGGCCGGAATTAAATTTTAAACCAAAATTGCAGGTAATTAATGACGACCAAATTGCCCGGATCCACATGGCCACTTTGGAGGTTTTAGAAAGAACCGGCGTCAAGATGACCCATCCGCGGGGCGTGGAGTTGCTGGAGGGAGCCGGCGCCAGGGTGGAAGGCAACCGGGTGCGCATACCTTCCTGGATGGTGGAAGATGCCATCCGCCGGGCGCCTTCCCGTGTCGTACTGGGAAATCGAAACGGCGAGCGGTCCGTCTTTCTGGAGGGCAACAACTCCTGGTTCGGGCCCAGTTTGGATTGCATTGATTATTTGGATCCCCTTACGGATGAACGCAAACGCTTTACCAGCGAGCATTGCCGCATTACCGCCACTTTGGCGGATGCCTTGCCCAATTTTCACTGGTCAATGATTATCGGCATGGCAGACGATCAACCGCCGGACATCGCCGATCGCGTCATTGTACGCCAGGCCCTGACTTACTGTGAAAAACCGCTGGTCTTTTGCTGCAAGGACACCAACAGTGAGCGCGACATTTATGAAATGGCACTGTTGATCTGCGGGGGCCGGGACAACTTTGAGAAGGCACCGACGATTGTTCAGTATTCAGAGCCGATTTCACCCCTGGAGTATTATGATCCGGCCGTGGATAAAATGATTTTTACGGTTGAACACGGCATCCCGCTGATAAATTTTCCGGCGCCCCAGGCCTGCGGTTCCGCTCCGGCCACCTTTGCCGGTACCATTGTTCAAGGCAGTGCTGAATCCCTGAGCGGCCTGGTGCTGGCTCAGATTGTCCGGCCGGGGGCCCCTTTTATCTATGGCGCTTTTACAACCATAATGGACATGCAAACGTCGATTTTTTCATATGGGGCACCTGAGATGAGCTTAATGGTCGGGGCCATGGCACAAATGGCACAGTATTATGAATTACCCTTTTTTGGCACTGCCGGTAGTACCGATGCCAAATTCTGTGATCCCCAGGCGGCCGCCGAGGCCACCTTTCAATGCCTCAGTGCGGCCGCCATCGGATCCGGCCTGGTCCATGACTGCAGCAGCTGGATGGACCATGGATCGTTGGTCTCGCCGGCCTATATGGTGATGGTCAACGAAATTCTTCATAATGTAAATCAGTTCATGAACGGCTTGCCGATCACCGACGAAACCCTGGCAATTGATCTGATCGATCGTGTCGGTCCGGGGGGCCACTATATGCAGGAAGACCACACCATGAACCATTTCCGCAAGGTGCGCTATTCAAATCTTTTTGAACGAATGATGAATGACCAGTGGAAGGAAGCAGGCAGTAAACGCTTTGAAGAACGTCTGCGTGAACTCACCAGGGAGGCTATGGAACACCAGCCGGCACCGTTGGCAGCCGACATCACCGCGGAGCTGGATCGCATGCAGGCGCACTGGCAGTAAATATACTATGCCTGTCCGCAAAGGATCAAATGTGTTCGAAAATTAATAAATTATTGTCTTAAGATTAAGTAATTTCTATAAATAGCGGTGAAAATAAGTACCCGGTTTTTAGAAATCAGACTCTCTCAGATCCAGATCTATCCGTGCTGCTCCTTCAAACCCATCGAGCTCTTGAAGCCGCAGCCTTGAAGGACCTGGAAAAAGAGTCAACCATCTTGATGCTTTTTTCTGAGTTGGTTGCCCGCCATGCAAGTCCAAGTTCCTTATTGCATTGCTCGGGAGAAAGTGATTGGATAGAATCAGTAAGTATTTGATAATAGATAAGAATACCCCGATAGTGGATTGGAAATTGTTTTGCAGGGATAATCCAGGTTGCCATTGCATTTTATAGCATTGATCCTATCTTGTAACAACAACTCAGCATTAGGTTCAACAATTACACATGGAGACAAGTATGGCTTTTCTGACGATTAATGAAAACAAGTGCAAACAGGACGGAATCTGCGCGGCCGAGTGCCCCAGACAGATTATAACCCAGAAAGATGACGCGAGTTTCCCTCAAGTTGCCGAGGCTGATGAAGCCTATTGTATGGCCTGCGGACACTGCGTGGCCGTCTGCCCCCACGGAGCCTTGAGCGTGACCGGGGTGGAAATTGAAGACTGCCCGGAGATAGAAAAAGATCTGGTCTTGTCCTGGGATCAGACCGAGCAGTTCCTCCGCACCCGGCGGTCCATCCGGTTGTTCAAGGACAAGGCCATGGACCGGGAAACCCTGGAACAGTTGATCGAGACGGCCCGATACGCCCCCACGGCCGGCAACGCTCAGAACCTTCATTGGACGGTGATCGAAGGGCGGGACAAGTTGGAGCAGCTGTCCCGGGAAACCATCAATTGGATGGAACGGGTCATCGAAGCACAGCCCGACTCTCCGGCGGCCGATTACTTCCGTCCAGTCGTGGCTCGCTGGACCACCGGCTACGACGGCATCCTGCGCACCGCCCAGACCCTAATTGTTCCCTCCGCTCCCAAAGAGAACGCCAACGGCTTGGTGGATTTGAGCATCGCCTTGGCTTATCTGGAGCTGGCCGCCCTGCCCCTGGGCGTGGGCACCTGCTGGGCCGGGTTCCTCCGGGGGGCCATGTTGGCCACACCCGAGTTGGTGGAATCCATGGGCATGCCCGAGGGGCACACCTGGTTCTACCCGATGATGATCGGGTATCCCAAGTTTAAGTATCATCGGTTGCCGGAGAGGAAAGCGCCCGTGATTCACTGGAAGTAAGGTTTAGCTGAACCGGAATGAATTAGGGACTGGCTATGGCCGGGTAGGTCAGTTTGGAGCAGAGCGTGTAGTCGCCTCGGAATTAACTCGCTGGTCATGCATCTGGCAGGCAGAGTGGCTTTGCCCAAAAATCAAGGTGTGAGTTTGGCTGAATGTGGCACCGTTAATGTAGAGGGTGCACCAATGATGCTTGAGTTGAACAAAAATTAAATACCGATTTATTCCATAAAGGAACGGCTTGAACAAATAATTTAAACAATCGAAGAGTTAATGTATGTTCACAAGAATAAGCTACCGGATGGCTTCATATCCGCCTTCACGTTCTTTTTTGGAAAATACAATCTGCCAGAGGTGGTTGCGCCTGGATCGAAAGGCGCCGGCACAGGACAACAAATAATAGCCCCACATGCGGTAAAAACTTTCTTCGTAAACGCTCTTTAATTGATCCCAGTTATCTGTAAGATTTTTATACCAAGCCATCAGTGTGCGATCATAATGGTGGCCGAAACTATGCCAGTCCTCCATCACAAACAATCCTTCTGCAGCAGCACTGATTTGGGAAGCTGAAGGCAGCATTGAATTTGGGAATATGTATTTTTCAATCCAGGGATCTGTAGTATTGGTTGAGGTATTACCACCGATCGTATGCAACAGAAACAACCCATCTGAATTCAAACATCCGAGAACCGATTCCATGTACTTACGGTAGTTGGGCAGACCGACATGCTCGAACATGCCAATGGAAACAATCCGGTCAAAACGCTCCTGAAGATCCTGGTAATCTTTCAATTCGATGGTAGTCCTTTCCCAGCGATTCATGCGGTCGAAAACGCCTTGTCGATCGCTCTCTTAAATGTCGGTCCGATCAATCCGGTATTTTGAAATGGTTTGTGGATTCAAAAAGAATTTTTATGGCGGGAATTATTTTGGATTCAACAGGTCCCAATTATGGATATGCTTGATTTCCAATTCAAGCCTGCGATCAACCAATTTTCTTTTCCATGAATACACTCAAGGGATCCTCTGTGTAATCTCCAAAAGGAGCTATCTCCGAGTAGCCGAACTTTTTATATAGATCGATGGCTTCATGCTGGTGAATACCGGTTTCAAGGCGCGCTGTAAAAATGGATCTTTTAACCAGACATTTTTCCAGTTCCTTGACTATTTTTTTCGCTATTCCTTTTCCCCGGTACTTTCCAGGAACATACAAACGCTTAATTTCACCGTAATCATTCAGAACCTTAACGGCTCCGATCCCACAAATTGTGGAGTCGATATAGGCTGCCAGAAAATGGACATTCGTCTTGGATAATTCATCCACCGAATCCAGGTGGTTACTTTCAGGCGGATACATGGATTCCTGATATTCGTCTAATTGACGTATAAGATCAGCGGCGTCTGCCTGTGTTGGATCAATTTGCCTTAATACAATCATGATTGCAGGAGTCCCATCTCGGTTAACTTTTTTCATTGAGTTTCAGTAGATTTGGTGAGCCCGACAAACGATATATCCCACTGCTTTTCCTCGGATATTCAAGAGTAAAAAATCCGAGCGCAGAGGGTCCGGCTTTGGTTTGCCCCCAAAGGGGGTCCTGGATTAAAACCATGGAAGTACTCCACCACTCCGGCTCTATAGTATCATACCCCGGGCCGACACCAGACGCTCGCGATTAACGTCTCTTGCGGGGCCGTTTGCGGCTCCCTATTGATCCGTTCTTGATCGGCAGGCGGGGTTCGCCGCCACCCGGGGGCAGAACTGTCTTGTCCTCCGAAGCGACCCATACAAAACGTGACTGCGATTTACTCCCCTTGTAGGCCGGGACCCGGAAACGGCGCACATGGAAACTGCAACTCATCAAGAGCTGCTCGAATTTCTTACTTGGCTCAGCCGACCACACCGCCAGGCACCCCTGATCACGCAGCGCTTGGCGACAGGCCCCAATTCCTTCACGACCGTAAAGACGGCGGTTCCCGGTATCGGTCATCGCATTGGGACCATTATCTATATCCAGCAGAATCGCATCGAATCTGCTTCTGGAACGTAAGATAAGCTCGACGATATCGCCCGTCTTGAGGTCAACTCGTTCGTCCCCCAGCGGCCGGCCGTTGAGTTCCCCGAGGAACTCACGATTCCATTCGACGACAGCACCCAACAGTTCACCCACCACCACTTGGGCGTCGGGGCTGAGCATGTCGAGTGCCTGGCGCAGGGTATAACCCATACCCAATCCGCCGATGAGTATTCTGGGTGCCTGGTGACCACCCAGATGCGCACAACCCAGCCGCGCCAGCGCCAGTTCCGACTCATGGCGGCGACTGTGCATCAAGTCCTGACCGTTGATTTCGATCGCGAAATCATTGTCATGCTGATAAAGCACCATCTCGCCGCCGTCGGGGGTCCGGGCCGCAGCTATTTTCACTCTCGGTTTCATGACGGCGTCCTAGAGTGACAAGTGGAGGGTGACAACCGGCAGCCCATCTCTTGTCGGACCAAGTTAGGTGTTTGTATTTTACAAAAAATTTGCCATATATCCCGACATTTGTCACCCACTAAAATTTTGGCTCACTCGAAAAGAAGGTGAAGTTATCAAATCGAAAGAAATATTATCAATAATGTTTAAAGGTTTGACCATAAAAGCATCGCCGCATACGCCCGCCATGGTTTCCAGGAGCGGGCCATGTCTTTAAGCAGTTTTTCAGGTGCAGGTGCTCCATTGGAGGAAACAGCCTTTAGCAGACCCAGATCTGAATGAGGAAATGCATCAGTACTTTTTATGGTCCTCATTATAATATACTGGGCAGTCCATTCGCCAATTCCCTTTATTTCTAGCAATGCCCTTTTTAGATCAGCAGGATCAGAGGATGGGTGAAAAATAACGCTGCCCTCTATCATTGCTTTTGAAAGATGCTTAATGGTTGAGACCCTGGTTTTTGTAAGACCAACACCTTCAAAATCAGATATAGCCAGAATTTCAGGGCCAGGGAACACATTTGTCAGGCCGAATTTATTCGGCATATTAAGTTTTTTCCCATACTTTGAAGCAATCCTGCCAATGATGGTTGTGGCTCCTTTTACAGATATCTGCTGTCCGACAATTGCCCTTATACAGAGCTCAAAAGAATTAAATGATCCCGGAACCCTGATACCCGGGTTTTGTTTTATCAGACTACTGAGAAACTTGTCTTTTATTAAAAGATCATCAATTTGTTTTACAGGCGCATTCAGATCAAAAATATTTTTCACGGTTTCCGTGATATAAAACAGCTTTCTTATATCAGGAAATTCAACTTCCAGATTTACTCTATTCTCCCTATTCTTACAGGATACGGTGATAAATCCTGTCGTATTATCTATTTCTATGCTTCTGCTGTAGATCTCAGCGTTTACAAATTCAACACCAGGTATCGCTCTCATTTTCAGAAAACCGGTTATCTGTCCAAAATTAAACGGTGGCTGAAAAGAAAGATGCAAAATATTGGGTTTAGATGTGGATTTTTTGGATTTCCGCAATGCTGATGGGGGTTTATTATAGATCTTCTTCAATTGATAGTTAAAATTGCGGATACTTTTATACCCTGAAGCAAATGCAACGTCTGCCATGGAAAGACTGGTTTCTGTTATGAGCTTTTTTGCAAACAGCAGTCTTACTGCATTGATGACGGATGAAGGGGTCGTTTCCAGGTACTTTTTGAATAGTCTGCTAAGATGTTCACCGGATATGCCGAGTTTATTCCCCAGTAATTCAAGATCGTAATCTTGCTCAATATTCTGACTTATAAGCTTCAATGCCCGCAGGATAACGACAGAAGTTCCCATCCAAGCTGCCGTACCTGGTGTACACTCGGGATGGCATCTTAAACATGGTCTGAAGCCTGCGTCAATGGCAGCTCCTGCACTTTTGTAAAATTCCATATTTGAAAACTTGGGGGTTTTTGCAGGACAAACCGGCCTACAGAATATTCCGGTGGTTTTCACAGCGATAAAAATAAGACCGTCAACCGCCGCAGCTTCTGATAATACAGTGTTGCGATATGTTTTTTCTGATATTTCCATATACTTTAAAATTAATTCTCTCTTTAAACATGTTCCTCTTTACTTCCAGAGATTCAAACGTTGAAAACCGACTGGCCATCACTAAAACCATTATGGTTAGGGTCGCGGAAATAAATAAATTCACAAAGATTGCGCCGGATTTTGGTTTGCCTTCAAGGCGCGCCAAGAGGAGCATATTGTCTATATCTAACTTTTGGCGCAACGCCGATGGCGGGCCAAAAGACAAGTCCGCCGGGGCGGATTGATTTATTTGATTCCGAGGCCCTTCCCGGCACGATAAGGATAAGCGATCCTTTTAAACCCCATTGAAGCAGTGCTGACGGTAAATGAAGTCACAAGCCTCCTGGGGGTGACAGTGGCGACAGTACGGAGATGGGGAAAAAGGAAATCATCAAAACCTACCTATATAATGATCGAAATGGATGCCTTTATGAGCATCCCGGGAATTTACTGATTTTCGTAAGTCATATCGCCTTGCAGGTAGGATTTAGCAAAGACTTATTTAGCGCTGATAGCGAGATATCGCTTTCATCTGAATATAGCCATTTTTTCATATCGGCTTTGATATTCGGCACCTACCAAAAGGATTTTCTGCGCTTTTTCGCTCCTGATATAGGCATCGCAGATTTCCAGTCCATGCAGAAACCCGGTGCATTGCTGAAAGCTTGTGATTATCACAAAACCCATCAGAAATCAAAAAAGATCAGATATTGAGAATATCAAAACCGCGCACTGCTTGCCAAAGCAGGCAATATTGCGGTGTTCATCCAGCTCTGAACAATTGTATCAGTATTCCTCACAACCGACATGCGGCTTCCGGGACATCCATTAAGCTATGCGTTGATATCGATGATTGCCGGGATCTTCCTGCTGCTCTTTTTCGGCTTTGCGTTGACGCGCATTCTCAAAATGGCTTTTTGGAAGGGGCACCCTGAAGTGGAAAAACAGCATTGGGGATGGTGGATTCTTTATATATTCAGCAAAATAGTTCTACCCATCATCCGGCCCGGTGTAATCACCGCCGCCCTTTTCGCGTTCATACTGAGTTTTGACGAAGTCGTTATTGCGGCCTTCATCGGCGGGTACCGCATGACCACCCTGCCCAAAAAAATGTTTGAAAATGTCAGAGATGAAATGGACCCCAGGGTCGCCGCCATTTCGACTATCCTTGTGTTGATCGGTGTGCTCTTGCCGTTGACCATCGGCCGTCTCAATCGACAGCGCTGCGCGCGACTAGCACCCCGAAATTATTGGCGGTAAATTTCTCCGGCACGCATAACGAACGAGACATTGGACAGGGCCCTTACATTGACGGTCGGGTCCTCATCGACGATAATAATGTCCGCCTGCTTGCCGACTTCAAGCGATCCGATCGTCTGCGCCAGGTTCATGGCTTCGGCCGGGGTTTTAGTGGCGGCCACAATGGCCTGCATGGATGTCATGCCGCCTTCCACCATGGCGTCTAATTCCTGCCAAAATTGATCGAAGCGCGTAAACGGCAGGCCCGCATCGTTGCCGGCCACACATCGAACGCCGGCAGCCAGGAATCCATTGAGGGCTTTCAGTTTTTCCTCAAAACTGTAAGGCATGCGCTGGAGCCGCTCCTCCTCTTCGGGCGTAATATCCCCTTCCTGTTTTTTTTGATTTATTCCGACGATCCAATCTCGGTAAAGCTGGATGGTGGGGGTCACATACATGCCTGCGTCGGCCATCTTTTCCGCGAGTCGGGGGTCAAATTTCAATGTGCCGTCCGGAAGTTCGCAACACCCATGTTCCATTTGGTCGACGCCGGCCGCGATGGTATTTTCCATCCCGGGTATTCCGCGGCAGTGCGTCGCAACGGTTTTACCGATTCTATGAGCCACCTCCACGGCGGCGGCCAGCTCCGGGATCGAGTAAGAAGCGCTGCCGGGGTATGAACCCGGTGTTCCGCCACCGGTGGCCATGAGCTTGATAAAATCAGCCCCATGCTTTAGCTGCTGTCTGGCCGCTTTGGTAATCTCTTCCGTCCCGTCCGCCTCAAGGCCCCAGCACCAGGCATGACCGCCGGTCATGGTCATGGGAGGGCCGCTTAGTATCAGACGCGGCCCTTTCGTAATTCCCAACTCGATAGCGGTCCGCAATCCGAAGGTTACGCCATGCATGTCACCGCAGTCACGCAAGGTAGTAACCCCGCTCATCAATGACAGGCGGGCATTTGCGGCGGCCGTGAGCAGCCACACTTCGTCGGATTGAGACGGGAGGGTACCCAGTGGTCTGCCGTCGGCCGGCAAACAGAGGTGCGCATGGCTGTTAACAAGGCCTGGAAGTGCGAAATTATCCGAATAGTCGTGTATCTCGGCCATCGGATCGAGGCCCGGCATATCCGCTTGGCGCCCGATCGCACGGATGATTTCCCCCTCGATTATCATAAATGAATTTTCAACCAAAACACCGTTGTCAACATCTGCCAATCCTTTCACCTTGATAACTTTCTGCATTTCCTACCTCCACCGCGTTAGATTTTCTTCCAGACAATTATTTTAGGCGGCGCTATCGAGAACCGCCGGTAGGTCCATTAATTTGTAGACAACTCCCGAAAACAAGTAAAGATCTAGTTGGGTATCACCTTCTCCATTGAGATTAAAAGTTCATTTTTTAAATCGTCACCGGTTCGATAGTTGTCCTTGGTAGCCCAGCCATCGGTTAACTGATGCATCCAGTATATTGGTTTTGGTGGTGTTTCCATCCATACTATTGAAGCACTGAAGTCTGCACCGCGATATTTTTCAAAAACATTTTCATGCACCGCACGGGCACCTTTGTCCCGTCACATGGGACAGGTGGGGGAGAGTAAGGCTAAGAATCGGATTTTCTCATGATCAGTGTTAAATCGTTCTCTCAGCGATTCCAGAGAATTTCCCAGCTTAATTATACTCGGTGATTGGTTGTCATGTCTCATTCCAACATCCTCTCTCCCTCCAGGTTATATGATGCAATTCACCGGGTGCATCTTATCGAGCTAACCGCGAAATATTTTACAAATATTATCGATCCACAAGAATGTCAATATGTTATTAAAATTCCGAGACGCTAAATATGTCCCTGTTATCCTGGTAGGAAAACGAAAAAAAAACAGGGGATCGGCAAGGCCGCCGATCCCCTGTTGTATTCATTTATTAAAACGACTAATAATTTAAAAATAGTTGATCCGGATATGTAAGCTGAAGCAACTTACAAGCCGTATAGATCTGTGCGGCCGGTTTTTGCTTTAACCTTGTTATGACCCCTTTTTTGAATTCTTCACCTTTGGCCTCATCTCCCACTTCACCAGCGATCCCTTCGAGCACGCTCTGCAGGTTTGCCTCGTTATTAAGATACCCAACCCTTGCAAAGTGTTCCTCACATATGATAACCGCCATGGGTCCTAAATACTCCGTTGCAACCACCTCAATCGCTTGCCTGGCAACTCCGTTTTGGTTCTCTGAAGGTTCGGTTTTAGACGCCGGTTCGGTGATTTTTACTGCTGTTGCAGGATTAATTTCACTGATCCCCAGAAATTCAAAGAGCGCATTGGATGACGGCAGCGAGGCATCTGCTTCGCTGTAACGCAAAACACCCGGCGCGAAAGTACAGTGCCCTGCCCTGACTTTTCGGATGTTCTCCAAGGCAGCGCGCCCTTTAGATTGACGGTAGGCAACCCCAATAATTTGGCCATCCTTAATACTGATTGAGGCATAGTGGTTCTCCCTGGTCGCCACAGAGAAAGTGCCCGTATCTCCAGCATCACATATGTGCCGGAGTTTCCAAATTATTTCCTTGTAGCTACTTATTTGTTTTTCTTTGGACATGATTCTGATCCATTGCTGAACTTCATTACAAATGGCTACGGCGCAATACCGGGCGGCCACTTTTTTATTGATATTATCACGCTTAAACAGTTCGAAACGTGGATTAAGAAGCCTTGGCCGGTTTGCCCGAAGTTTTGCCGATCAGAACCTGCTGTCCCCGCGGAGCACCCCCAAGCACCGTTTGAACATATTTTCGATCACCATAATACCTGGTTTTCTTGCCCTGATACGAAATTTCTAAATTTAACATCTGTGATTCCCGACACCCAACATAAGAAAACTTGCATTCTTGACTGCATGTTGTTAGAAAAAGACCGAGCAGGCCTAATAGCATTCATAACCGCTATAGAGGTATTAAGGGGGGGATTTATGGAATACGTAATTTTAGGAAACGGCATTGCCGGTGTCTGTGCGGCTGAAACCATCCGGCAATTAGATGGCGGGG